>JBEKPK010000063.1:0-18545 GCA_049520795.1 Bryobacteraceae bacterium | reverse complement strand
TAGGCCTGACCGGGATGCACGAAAGGGTCGAGAGTCTGGGCGGCTGGATAAAGATCGCCTCCGGACCGGGGAAAGGCACGCTCATTGAGGCGGCCTTGCCGCTCCCGCAACGCCTGCAGGTTTCCGCTCCATCCGCCGCCGAAACAGACGCCTGATGCTCGACTCCGATTTGCCAAACTGCCCCATGCCGTCATGCCGGCGCCGGTCCGGAAGGCCGCACTACGCGTTAAGATCGAATCATGTCTCGGTGGATTTTGGCTTTGCTGGCGGCCTGCTTCGCGCTTCAGGCGCAGGATTCCTCGCCGCAGCCCCCGGCGCAAAACCAGGGAGAGCTGAAACGGGATCGCTCGCCCAAGGCGGCGCCCACGAAAGAGTCGTACCCGCCGCCGCCGGAAGAGGACCAGTCGGTCGCGCCCACGCAGTATTCCTTCAACCCGCTGCAATCCCAAAGGGAAGTCGGCGTCGGAAACGACTATTTCAAGCGGGGCAGTTACCGCGCGGCCGCCGGCCGGTTTCGCGAGGCCACCAAGTGGAACGAGAAAAACGCGGAGGCTTGGCTGCGCCTGGGCGAAGCCTCCGAGAAAACCAAAGACAAAGACGCCGCCCGCGAGGCCTACACGAAATATCTGGATCTCGCCTCCGATGCCAAGAATGCAGCCGAAATCCAAAGAAGAGTGCAGAAGCTGAAATAGCGCGGGCGCGGTCTTTTGCGTTGACATTGACCCTTTGCTTTCAATTGATTACAATGGTCATGCAGGGGAAGTGTTTCCAGGGAATATGAAGAGCCTGGCGGAATTGCCGTCGAGACATCGGGATATTCTCCATTCCATCGTGCGCGCCTACATCGAAACCGGCGAGCCGGTGGGGTCGCGCAGCATTTCGCGACACCGTTCGGACGCCCTCAGCGCGGCCTCCATTCGCAACGTCATGGCCGACCTCGCGGAGGAAGGCTTCCTCTCGCAGCCGCACACTTCGGCGGGACGCGTGCCCACGGAAAAAGCGTTTCGCCACTACGTCGGCTCCCTGACCGCCGGCCGCATCCAGGCGGCCGATGCCGAGCGCCTGCGCAGCGAGTTTAGCGGCCTGCCCACCGTGCAGGCCCAGGTGGAGCGCTCCAGCCACGTATTGGTGGAGCTGACGCGCAATGTGGGCATCGCCGCGGCCATTCCCGCGCTGTTGCAGGAGCTTGACCAGATCGAGTTGGTTCCCCTGGCCGACCGGCGCGTCCTGATGATCCTGGCCACGCGCGACCACATGGTGCGCAACCGCGTGGTGTCGCTCGACGAGGCGGCCACGCCCGAGGAACTGGTCTCCATCCGCAATTACGTCAACCGCAATTTCAGCGGGTGGCAGTTGGGCCGCGCGCGCCGCGAACTGCTGCGCCGCATGCTCGAGGATCGCGAGCTATACGACGCCACCGCGCGCAAACTCCAGGTCTTGTACCGGAAAGGCCTGCTCGACGCGGACATCTCCCCCGAGGTCCACATGGAAGGCGCCAGCAATCTGCTGGGCCTCGACCTGCACCTTACGCGCGAAAAACTGCGCGATCTCCTGCAAGCCCTAGAGGAGAAGACGCGCGTGATCGAGATGCTGGACCGGTTCCTCGAACAGCCCGCCGGCGAACTGGCGGTGCGAGTGGGCCTGGAAGGCGCGCATCCGGCCTTGCGCGAACTCACCCTCATCGGGATGACCGTGCGGCTGGCCAGCGGCCTGCCCGCCAAAGTGGCCGTGCTGGGCCCCATGCGCATGCACTATGAGCGCGTCATGGCGGCCGTGCTCCACACCAGCAGGGCGCTCGAAAACGCGCAGCTATAGCCACCACCGAAGAAGGTGAAAGGGATCGCCATTTGGCGGCATATTCCGTCCATGAAAGCGCTTCTTTGTATCCCCCTGCTGTTGGCCGCCCACGCCTGGGCCGCCGACGCGGACGCCGACCGCGCCGCCATCGAGCGTGTCGTTGGCGCCTTGAATTCCGCACAATCCCGCCCCGGCGCGAGACCAGACTCGTCTCTGTTCACCGCCGACGCGGACAACCAACTGGACCGCCTGGAGAACCTGAACCGGAGGTTGTCCCAGGCATCCAAAGAGCCATGGTCGGAAACGACCACCCCAAAGATGGTGATCCAATCCATCCGCTTCATAACGCCAGAGGTTGCCTTGGTGGATGCCGCGAACACGCAGTATGGCGCCGTGATTCCGGCGCGGCGGATTCCGGTGCTGTTGGTAATGAAAAAGGAAGGCGCGGAATGGCGGATAGCGTCCCTTCGGGTGATGGTGGATCTGGCGGCATTTATGAGCTTGCCTTGAGGCCCGGCGGCTTTCAGGCGCGCTCGATCCCACTTTTGATAATCTAGAATTAGTGGAAGCCCGCAACCTCGACCCGAATCATTCTGGAGTGTCCGCCGATGAGGAACTGCCGGTGGAAACCGTGGAAAGCCGCCTGGAGGCCGTGACCGCCGAGCGGGACAAGCTGCTCGCCGAGAAGGCCGAGGCCGACGACCGCCTGCTCCGCGCGCACGCCGAGTTCGATAACGCCCGCCGCCGCCTGGAGCGCGACAAATCCGAGTATTTGCAATTCGCCTCCATGGACCTGGCGCGCGAGATCCTCCCCGTCCTGGACGACTTCGAGCGCGCGTTGAAGACCGAGACCGCGGACCGCGAATACGCCAAAGGCGTCGAGCTGATCCGCCAGCGCCTCTTGGAGGTCCTCCGCCGGATGGGCCTCGAGCCGATCGAAACGGCCGGCAAGCGGTTCGACCCCAACGAGCATCAGGCGGTGCAACGCGTGGAGACCGCGGACGCCGAGGACCAGGCCATTTTGGACGAGTTTCAGAGAGGCTATAATTTCAGAGGAAAGCTCCTAAGGCCGGCGATGGTCAGAGTCGCGGTCAGGCCCTAGCGGCAGTGAATCCCGTGTCGAAAAGAGATTACTACGAGATTCTCGGTGTGGGCCGGGAAGCCGGCGATCAGGAAATCAAGAGTTCCTACCGCAAGCTGGCTTTGAGGTATCACCCCGATCGCAACCCGGACGACCCGAACTCCGAGGAGAAGTTCAAGGAGGCTTCCGAGGCTTACAGCGTTCTGAGCGACTCGCAGAAGCGCGCCGCCTACGACCGTTACGGGCACGCCGGCTTGCAGGGCGCCGCGGCGCCCGCGGGTTTCAACCCCGAAGCGTTCACCGACTTCAGCGACATCTTCGGAGACTTCTTCGGCGGGCTGTTCGGCGGCGGCGGCCGGGGCCGGCAGCGGGCTTTCAAAGGCGAAGACATCCGCTACGACCTGGAGATTGCTTTCGAAGAGGCGGCCTTCGGCCTGAACGCCGAAATCCAGGTTCCGCGCATGGAAAGCTGCGACCGGTGCGCCGGCAGCGGCGCGGAGCCCGGTAGCGGCCCCAGCATGTGCCCCACCTGCCAGGGCCGCGGGGAGGTGCTCTATCAGCAGAGCTTCCTCTCCATCCGCCGCACCTGCGGCACGTGCAACGGCTCGGGGCGGGTCATTCGCCACCCATGCAACTTATGTCGCGGCCAGGGCAGCCGCCAGGTGCAGCGGAAACTGAAAATCAACATCCCGGCCGGTGTGGACGAAGGTACGCGCATGCGTCTGGCCAACGAGGGGCAGCCCGGCGGCAACGGCGGGCCTCCCGGCGACCTCTACGTCTTCCTGAAGGTGAAGCCGCACCCCTTCTTCGAGCGCCAGGAGGCGGACTTGCACTGCACCATACCCATCACCATCACGCAGGCCGCGCTGGGCGCCGAAATTGAGATTCCCACCCTCGATCAGCCCCTCAAGTTCAAGATCCCCGAGGGCGCCCAACACGGCGCGCAGTTCCGCTTCCGCCACAAGGGCGTGCCCAATATCAACGGCGGCGGCGGCCGCGGCGACCTGGTCGCGCACGTAGAGGTCCGGGTCCCCGTGCGACTGACGCGCGAACAGCGCAGGCTCCTGGAGCAACTCCGCGAATCGCTGCCGGTGGATAACGCCCCCACCGAAAAGGGCCTGTTCGAAAAGGTCAAAGACTACTTCATGTAAGTGGAGCGGGCTTCCAGCCTGCCATGCCGGCATCCTTGCCGGCATTCCGGGGCCCGCGAACCACCGATGGCGAAGAAGAATGCCGGCGCGGACGCCGGCATGGCAGGCCGGAGGCCCGCTCTACGGAGCGGCCTCAGTACGTCAGCTTGTTTGGCCCCGGGCGCAAAGGCCGGCTCTCGCCCTTCCACACGAAATCGCCGCCGATGCCCGGCGGCAGGTTGACCTCCGCCTCCAGTTTCCCGTTGCGCAGCGCCAGGCTGACGGCGATCTCGCCTTGGGGATGCGGAACCGCGCCCGAAGCGCGCGTCAGTTTGCCGAGGAACGGCCGCACGATCACGCGCTTGAAGCCCGGCGCGGCCGAATCCACTCCCAGAATCGTCCGGAAAATCTCCACGTTGGGGCTGGCGCTCCAGGCGTGGCAGTCGGAACGGGAATCGCTCGAATCGAACTCGCTCCAGGTGGTTAGGCCGCGGCCGAGCATTCCGCGCCATGGCTCCAGCAGGTCCACGAAGCGGTCGCCGGCTCCGGCCACATTGGCCGCCAGGTGCAGGTAGTAGCGGAAATAGAGGCCGCTCTTGTTCACCGCGGGATCGTCGATGGTGCGGTCGATCCACGCGCGCGCCTCGGCCGGCGCAACCAGGCCGGCCAGAATCGCCATCACGTTGGTGGGCTGCGAAAAGGTCTTCTTGTCGGGCGTATCGGCGAACAGCTTTCGCGAGGGATCGAGGTACAGCGCCGCCATGGCGGTCTTCATCCGCGCAGCCTCTCCGCGGTACTCCTGCGCCAGCCCCTTGTACCCCACGCCGTCTTCCAGATCGGCGGCCCACTGGTAGGCCAGCAGCAGGTTGAGATCTATGGGCGCCCATCCCGGCTCTTCCTGGCCCAGCCGCATCCGCCGCTCCAGGTTGTCCACGATGTCCCAAAAAGGGACCGCGTTGAGCGACCCGCTGGGCTTCTGCAGCCGCGCGAACCACGCCAGAATCGAGCGCACGCCCGGCAACATGCGCCGCACGAAGTCCGGATCGTCCCGATACATCCAGTAGTCGTGCACCATGCCGATCCACATCAGCGAAAAGCCGGGGATGTACTGCGGGACCCACGAAGGCGCGCGGCTCAACGTGATCATGTCGCCCGTGCGGGTTCCATCCACCAGCTCGATGGCGTTGCGCATGAGGCGCGCATCGCCCGTGTTGAACAGCGAAATCAGCGCCTGCACGCGGGTGTCGCCGATGTACTGCAACTGCTCGTAGTAGGGGCAATCCACGTAGGTTTCGTGGGCGCACAGCCGCGCCGTGCGCCAACCTATGTCGAGCATGGTCGCGAGTTCCGGCGAATCGGAATCGAAGCGCGCCTTGCGCTCAAACGGGTACCCGGTATAGACGCTGCGCAGATCCTCGATCACCAGCGGTTCGTCCTTGACGTCCACACTCACTTCCAGGTAGCGCCAGGTGCGCCACCATAACGTGCTGTAGAAGCGCCGCGCGCCGCCATCCGCCACGAACTCGTCGTAGTTTCCCTCCGACCGCCGGCCTTCGATCTCGTTGCGGTTGCCGGGGTCTTTCTTCCCCGGAAAGCGCAGTACTTCGGAATACCGCAGCGTAACCAGCGCGCCCTTGCCTCCGCTCACCACCAGCTCCGGATAGGCTGTGGTCAAGTGCGTGCGATCGATCAGGATCACCGCCTTGGTATGCACCGGTATGGGGAACGCGGCCGGCTGCGCGGGGAAGGCCGCCGGCGGCTCGACGCCGCTCGACCGCCGCACCACGCCCACGCGCTCGGGCGTCAACTCCATCATGGGGATGGAGCGCGGCGCGAGCCACCAGTCTTCGCCGCTGGCGTCCTCGCGCAGCGCCGGCCGGCCGATGCTCACGGCGGGCTTCCAGGCGGAGTCGTCGAAATCCGGCTGCTCCCAGCCCCACGGGTAAGCCCCAGCTTCCACATGCTCGCCCGGCCCCACCACGTAGTATCCATATTGAAAGCCGCGCGGAAACGGAATGGGGCGGTAGGCCAGGTTACGCATGGCTTTCCAGTTTGCCCCGGTGTACGCCACGCGCTCGGCCTGCGTCTCGCCCTGCACCAGGAAGCCGGTGCGTAGGGAGATCTGGGCCAGGGGCCGCTGGTCGGCGAAGTTCCACACCACCGCGGCCAGCACGTTCCGGCCGGCCTTCAGGTACCGGGCGATGTCCACCGTTTCGTAGCGCCAGTTGAGCACATCGCCGCGCGCCGGGCCGAGCGAAGCAAGCTGGCCGTTGACGTACAGCTTGTAGCGGTTGTCGGCGGTCACGCGGATGACGAACGTGGCCGGTTTGGCCGGCAGGTCGAATCCCCGGCGGAAATGGTAGACGCCGAACTCCCGCGCCGGGGTGTCCGGGGCCGTGATCCAATTGGCGCTTTGGCCGCGCCCGCCAAGGTTCTGGGCCACTGCGGCCGGCGCCGCTGCTAACGCCAGGCACAAGGGAAGGCAATAGAAGAACCGCATGTAAGCTTCCGCCGATGGAACGGCGTTCCAGGCTTCATTGTCCCGGATTACGGGCGGGAACGCCAAGGCGGCTCGCGGACTGATTCCAAACACGGCTACTCCAGAACGCGCGCGGGTCGGCGCATTGGAACGTCATTTTAGAGGCGCTGCGCCGGCTGGCTCCGCATTTCGCCCCACCCGTGGCGGCCGGCTGCGCCGCGGGTCATAATGGACGTTGCTGAGACGGTCTTGATCCATCGCCGGGCGCGGCGGCGGATCGAAAGGGAGCCGCATGTCCATCACTGGCGCGGCGAGGTTCCTGTTCCCCTGTTCCCTCGCCATTGTTTTGCTGGTTGCCACCCCAGCTTTTTCCCAGCAGGATTTCTATCAGTTCTCCATCGATCAGGACCGCCTCTCCGGCGCTCCCGATTTCAGCTTCCTCAATCACACCCTAACCGCCGCCGATAAGCTCTTCGTTCGCGACGGCCATTTCTACCGCGTGGGGCCCGATCTGAAGCCCAATACGACCGACGACCAGCCGGTGCGCCTCTTCGGCGTCAACATGGCCTTCGGGGCCAACTTCCCCACCGATGCCGACGCCGCGCGCATCGCCAAGCGCCTGCGCCGCCTGGGCGTCAACCTGGTCCGCTGCCACCACATGGACTCCAACCCCGACCGCGATCCCTCCAACGCCGGCGGCATTCTCACCACCCAGCCCTATCCCACCCTGAATTCCATTGCGATCGCGCGCCTCAGGCATTTCCTCGACGCACTCAAAATGGAAGGCATCTATGTCAATATCAACCTGCACGTGGGCTATCAGTTCCGCCCCGCTGTGGATGGCGTTCCCGAACTGCCCGGCGGCATGCCCACGCAAGGCAAGCCGCTGCACATCTTCTACCCGCGCATGGTGGAATTGCAGGAGCAGTATGCGCGCCAGTTGCTCGAAGCTCTGAAGCTCAAGGGCGACCCCGTGCTGGCCATGGTGGAAATCGATAACGAAACTTCTCTGCTTCAGGCCTGGATGGGCAACTCGCTTGACCGCTATCTCCTCGGCGACTACCAGGCCGAGTGGCGCAAGCAGTGGAACGCGTTCACCAAACTGGATATCCCGCCGGTCGCCTCCAGCGATACCGCCAATCCGAGGATTAACGATTACCTGCTATTCCTGGCCGGGCGCGACCGCTATTATCTGGATGGCATGAAGGCCTCCGTCAGCGCGGCCACCGATCCCACCGTGCCCGTGGCCGGCACGCAGATGGGATACGGCGGCCTGTTGAACCTGGATTCGCACGCCGGTCTGGACTACCAGGACAATCACTTCTACATCGATCACTACAGCTTCCCGAACCGCTCCTGGGACGCGCACGACTGGCGCATTCGCGATACCTCCTCGGTGGGTTCCGGCCTCTCCGCATTCCTCAACATGGCCGCTGCGCGTGTCGCCGGCCTGCCCTACACGGTCAGCGAATTCAACCAGCCCTGGCCCAACCGGCAAGCCGCCGAAATCGATCCCACCCTGGCCGCCTTCGCGGCTTTCCAGGATTGGGACGCGCTCATGCATTTCGCCTACGCCCATGGGCGCGATTGGGAGACCAGCGTTCCCAATAGTTTCAACATCAACGGGGATTGGAGCAAGTTCGTCAACATCGGCCAATCGGCATGGCTCTTCCGCACCGGCGCGGTGCGTACCGGGACGGCGCCCGTGGTGACGGCCGTGACCCCGGAGATGCAATTGCGTTTTGGGCGTGAGAAGCGCGGCGGCTCCATCGCCCCGTTCCTGAATGCGGCTGCCGGAGTCGATCCCTCCATCGCCCTGGTGCACCCCGTCTCGGTGAAGAAACAGCCCACCGCCAGCCCGGCGCCGCAGCCGGTCACCGCGCCCTACCGCTCCGATACCGGAGAGCTGCGTTACGACCCGGCCGCCAAGCTCTACGTCATCGAGAGCCCCAAAGCCGCCGGCGTCATCGGCTTCGCCGGGGCCGGAAAAGTCACGGCCGGTCCGCTCGATGCCCAGCTTGCGTCATCGGCGCGAGGCTTCCTGGCGCTCGTCGCCACCTCGCTCGACGATAAGCCGCTCGCGGATTCCGCGCGCCTGTTGATCACCATCCCCGGCTACACCCTGAGCTCCGTCCCCGGCGCCAATCCGCCCGCCCGGCAGAAGTTCATCCTCTATCCCAATACCACCGACTGGTGGACGCTCGAACCCGAGCCCCAGTTCAAAAACCGCCCCTCCGCCAGCAACGGCGCCGGCGCGCCGCCGGTGTGGATGGAGCGCGTGCCGGTCACCATCACCCTGCGCAGCTCGGCCAAGGCGCTCACGGCTTATCCTCTCGATGGAACCGGCAAGCGCCTCAACCCCATCCCCGCCGAACGGGCGCCCGGCGGATTCCAGCTCCGTTTGCAGGCGGACGGCCAACAGTTCGCCCCCTGGTACGAGGTAGTAGCGAACTAGCCGCTTTTGGCGGAACGAAGCCAATCGCCGGGGTTTGGAACAAGCGGCGCTGGGCGGCCGGCTGTCCGGACTGGCGCGCTGGAAAATGACGGAACGAAGCCAATTGCCCGCAAATGGGGGTATAGCGGGCTGGCGGCGGGCGGGAGCCCTGCGATACGAGGCGAACTCGAAGACGCGCTCACATCTCAGGTTAGCCTGAGGGCCGGCCGGAGTTCCCGGGCGGCGGATGCAAGTATTTGAATCGGAAAGGAATAGGATTTTGCAAGGGCCGTCACCGAAAAGGTCTGGGGGTTGAGCAGCTTGTCTGGCTTGCCTCCTGATTATCCATAATGACAACGCCGTCATTTGCCGCCTGCATGAAATCGGGAAGTGGGGCTATAATTCGCCCAGGTCCTTAAAAATCCGCTCGTAGGCGAAAGCGTTGTAGACACGTCGAGTGGACGCCCGGCCGCCGGCCACGTAAACTGGACATATGGCGGCGTGGCAAGAGTTCCTCAGCAGTAACCCACAGGTCTGCGGCGGCGAGATCTGTGCCACGGGGACCCGAATTCCAGTCACGGTGATCCTCGATAATCTTGCCGAAGGCGCCACCAAGGATGAGATCCTGGCCAGCTATCCCTCCCTGCGCGTCCGTCACATCGACGCCGCTCTGGCCTATGCGGCGGAATTGGCGCACGAGGAACGTCTCGTGCCGATCCGGACAATGTGAAGCTCAAGCTTGACGAGAATCTCCCGGTTGAACTGGTGAGGGACCTTCGTGTCTTGGGCCACGATGCCGATACCGTCACCGGCGAAGGACTTCGCGGCGCAGCGGATCCGGCAGTTGTGGATGCCGCCTTCGCCGCCGATCGGATCTTGTTCACTCTCGACAAGGGTATCGCCAATCTCCAACGCTACCCGATTCCGCAACATGCGGGCATAGTCCTGTTCAAACCTGACACGTCGGGACGAGGCGCCGTCATCGCGTTTGTGCGCGAGCGGCTGCATAAGGTGCTCGAAATGGACCTCGCCGGCCGGCTGACGGTAGTCGGACCGACCCGTATCCGGTTTCGGTAGGCTCCGGCACGGCGCAGTTCAGGCTGGTTCGTTTTCGTTGTTCCCGTCAGCGCCTGGCCCTCCCATTTGGCGCAGTTTTCGAATTCGGCCTTTGAGGTCTATCATAAAGAACGAATGGACGTAGATGAATTGGTACTGAGCGAAGTCGTCCGCCGCGTGCTGGCTGTGGCGGAGCCGGACAGGATCATTCTGTTTGGGTCGGCCGCGACGGGCCAGATGACGAAGGACAGCGATATCGACCTCCTGATCGTCGAGCGGGCCGCGAAGAACCGCCACGAGGAGAGCGTAGCCATCACCGACGCGATCGGCGATGTCCGCTTCCCGGTTGACGTCAAGATCATCTCCTCGGAGCGGTTCGAGGCGACGAAGAACATCATCGGCGGCATCGCTTACCCGGCGCACAAGTACGGCAGGATCCTCTATGAGGCCGCCTGAGGAAGAGATTCGGCTGTTGGTGGCTGTGCTTGATCCCTACCTCGCTGGAGATTGAATTGCCCCGCGATCATTTCGAGGCTCCTAGCCTCAGGCCGACTCGGCGCTTCATGTACACCCGGCGGCCGGTGAAGACGATATCTCCTCGTGCCGGCTCCAACGCGATGTCTGCCGCTCGTATGTGCACAGGGAACCGGAACAGGGGACCGGGAGGAGGGAACCGAATTGCACAGTTCTATTGAGAACTCTCCGCCCGCGTGGGCGGCGATGAAGCTCTCGGCAATGGGGTAATTCGGCACTGTCACGGGTTTCACAACGGGTTTCACAACCAGTTTCCCAGTTTTCAACCAGTCTACCGAGATGATCTATCACTAGAAACTCCACCGGCCCCTTATATTTCTGCATCACCAGTCCCGCGCGCTTGATGCAACTCGCCAAGAGATTCGGGGAAGCATGTTCGGGGTCTCGGGAGCAGAGCAGCTCGAAATCGTACTTTCCGGTTAGGTTAGTCCTGTCGAGAACGGATGTCCCGAGGCTTCTCTCCAGGAATTCGGCGAGTTGCAGCACTGAGGCATTATGGCCCTTCATAAGCAAGGTATCCACCTCTGGAAGAGTGCCAACTACGTATCCATCATCGAATTCGCCGGACCCGGTTTCGGGCAGCGGCTTCGCCTGCTGGAGTTTAGGACCGCCTTTCGCCACCGTCAGAGAATACCCGTCGATGTTTCTTGTTGCGCGGTGAGCCTCGAGGTGGAACCGCTCGACCAGCAGATTTTGCAGCATGAGGCGGACTTGATCCTGAGTGGTGTTCGGAGGCGTGGTGGCCTCGAGCGCGTAAATGTCCGTCAGGCCCGGCGTGTCGGAGATCCGCCACCAGTCCATGTGGTAGGCGTAGGACAGCATGTTCAAGAGCATGGTATTCCATCGAAAACGTCCGACCGATCGTCTCGGCCGAGCCTCGAGCTGGTTCTGATCGGCGGCCAGTTTCAGCGAGGCGGCGTCGAATTGCAGCGGGCCTGCGGATTCCACCTGCATCGCCGTCAACGGAGGCGCGAGACCGCAGAGGCATGTAACCAGCGAAGAAGCACTCGCTGCCATTAAAGCCACAAGCGGAAGTGCGATCGACGTGACTGGGCTCCAGAACTTGCTTTTGAGCAGCGTCACCTCTCAAACGTACCGCCAACATAGCTATGCGGGCAACTGGGTAAGGGTTCTGGGCAAGAAAAAACGGGGGAGGGAATAAAGTGGATCGCCGGAGTCCACAATCCGGCAGTCGTGGGATGAAACGCCACGTATCGTTCCCGACTTGATTTTGAACGGCAAACTCATGCTGATTTGGATCGACGCTAATTCGCGGTCGGCGCCTTCTCGAGGTGGTCGATAACAACTACCTCGCCGATGCCCTTCCGCGACTGCAGCTTCAGGCCGAGTTGATCCTGGACGGCGCGTGTGAGCGGCGGGCCGAGAGGTCCGGTGTCGGGCAACTCGCCTACCTCTTCTCCGTGCCCCGATCTTTCCAGGAGCCAAGCTAGGTCGATGCCCCATCGCATATCGATGTCGTACCTCCCCTTGAGTCCAGTGGCATCGACTACTGGTCGGCCGGAGTGGTCCGATAACGTCCCAACAATTTCCTGCATGGAAAGGTCGTATCCGATCCAGCGGTAGTGGCCGTTGGGTCCGGCCAAACCACTATGGCCGGCCGGAAATACCGGATAGCCGTCCTTGCCGACAGTGTAAGGGGGAATCTCCCACGGATCCTCCTGGGCCGACGGGGAATCCGGTCCCGACTCTCTCATCTTCAGACCCTTCTCGTCGACGGTCAGCTCATAAACCGGCATCTCCTTCGGAACCAGGTGGAGCTTGAGCCTGAAGCGTTCCTCCAACAAGTTCTGTATCATCCGCTGAAACTGCTCTTTGGTAGCCCCCTCCGCCACTCTGGCGGTGATGTCGAATCTGGCCACGCAGCAGGGATCATTGGAGCGAAATTGATACGCCTGGAAGTCGTACGCCATGGTGATCAGCATCCCGACGGGCACAGAGAAGCACCGCCAGAGGACCGGGTCGGCCGTGCCGGGTCCACCGCGGCAACTGATGCGATCGGGCAAGGCTGGCCTGATCGAGGCCACTTCGAATGACGATGCACCGCCCGCCTGGGCGTAGGCACAGGCTCCTGCAAGGGTCAGGCAAGTTACTATCTGGATGAGCGGTCGCATGATGCTTTTGACCCCCTCAAGGCTCAGGATATCAAATGCCATTAGTCGGGGGACCTAGGTGTGCTTCGTGTGTGCTTCGCGCCAATCTGCCACCAATACGCGATTGGCTACAATACAAAGCAAAACCCGCCAAGCAAAACCCGTCGATACGAGCAGCAAAACCCGTCATCCTGATGGACTGAACCCCATCGGTGAGACAAGGTAAAAGGCAAACCCGTGACGGCAAACTCGTGACAGACCGGACGTTCCCAAGCGGTTCCGCCGACGATTGGTCCCGCGAGACCGTTCTGGCCCCAAACTCAGAAGACCGGCCCATGGCAGCTCGGCACGCTCGGGCGCCCTACAGCGCTTCTACGAACTCTTCTACACTAATGCCCGCTTGACGGAGTATGCTCTGGAGCGTGCCGACAACCAAGTCGCGATGCATCGGCACGGTGACCCGCCGATTTCCTCGGACCATACGAACGTGAGAGCCGGCTTGCCTGGTAATCGAGAAGCCCAGCCGCTCCAGAGCTTGGAGCGCTTCGGCGCCCGAGACGTCACGGGCAGTATTACGCTTGAACCAGGATGGGATCGCTCACGAAGTGGATGCGGATTCGACGAGGAGCGGCGCCTTCGTCAAAGTGAACCGAGACCGCTTCCGTGATTTGCTGCTGCAAGTCGCGGAGGTCCTGCCCTTGCGTGGTGATGCCACCGGCGCCGTCCGGGTCGTCCCACCATGCCACCAGCCGGCCCGATTGCTCGTCACGTTGGACTTGAAGGGTGATCTCTTCCATTACCTGGAACCCATTATTCCACAACCACGCCGCTCCAGGCCGGTCCCTTCCGGCAGAGGGTGCGCGACGCAAGAGTGGGCGGCGACGTGATTGCCCCGCGAAAGGCACGGAATCCGAGCGTACGTGTGCGCAAGGCCGAGCCCATGTCGGCAAACCCGCGACAGACAAGACGTTCCCCAGGCAAACCCGTGGCGGGCAGCTTCTCTCGTTCCTTCGCTAGGGCGCTCGCCGGAAACGCACGGCGATAAGTCCGCGAAGCCCCGGCCGCCAGCAACGCTAAGGGCTTGTCATGTAATAACCATCCCAACCGCTCCCTCACGGTCGCGGCTCGCCAGGCTCTTAACGAGCCGCGACCGTGAGGGAGCGGTTGCCGGCAATTGGACTGGTTATTTCCTGTCAGGCCCTAAGCCCCGATTCTCCGGCCACCGCCCTTCTGCACGCCCCCGCCCGCCTACGTGTGGTACCGCTCCATCGTGCGCGGATTGTAGGCCCAGTGAAACTCCAGCTCGTAGCCCATCGATTTTGCCAGGCCGTCCAGGTCGGGGAACAGCGTGGCGTAGGTGATGTTCATGCGGTAGAGTTCCCGCATTCCCGTTTCGCGCACCGGGTTCGTCAAAACAATCTTTGCCAGAATGTTTTCCTGGTCGGCGTCGCGCAGAATCTCTTCGATCGGCATGTCCAGCACGCCGGGAACGGCGAAGGTCCCGGATTGCGCGATCAACCGCCGGTTCATGGTGTGCGGCTCGCCCATCCAGATGAAACGATGTTTGCCCGTCAGGAAATAGCGCTGGACGCCGCCCGTCGCGCGCGGGTCCATCCGCGAGGGCTTGGGCGCCCGGCTGCTGTCCACCCGCGCCGGGTTCATGGCCCACACCACGCCATCGGCCAGCGTGCGCTCCAGCGCGAAGAACGCGGCCACGTAAGGCGACCACGTGAAATCGATCAGCCGCGTGGGCGCGCCGTGGTGCTGCATCAGCGCCATCCACTGGAAATCGTCGTCTGTGTCCGGCGGCTTGGTTAGGAACTGGTGCGCCTTGCGCTTGAAGATGCGCAGGATGCGCGATTCCTGTTCCGGCCACGCCGCCCGCGCCACCCCGAAGTTCATCAGGTAGCGCGAAATCGAGCTATACAGCGGCCAGCGCTCGTCGCGCTCGCCGCGAAAAGCCCAATTCGAATACGGGGGCTTGGTGACGAGATTGAGAAACGCCTCCCAGGATTCCAGCCGGAAGACGCGGTAAGACCGCCGCATCCGTTTTGCCATTGCACTATCTATGGTAGCGGCAGGGCGGGTTGGCGGGCGTTGCCGGCGCTCCCCTTGACCTGGTAAGCAAATATGATTACCATGCGAAAGTGACGGCGAGCGAACTGGATGCACGTTCGAAGAGGGGACGAAACACACCAAGGTCATCCTGGGATCCAAAGCCACGCGCATGCCCCGCCACCCGTCCCAAGAATTGAAATCCGGGACCTTGCAGGCAATTCTCAAGGACCTGGACCTGAAGATGTGAGGTGCTCCAGATGGTCGTTTATCCCGCGCTGTTCGAACCCGACGAGGAGGCCGGTGGTTTCGTGGTCGCATTCCCCGACTTGCCGCACGGCGTAACGCAAGGCGAGACCCTGAAGGAAGCCGTCGAGATGGCTACGGATCTGCTGGCTTGCCTGATTACCGACGTCGTTGAGAAGGGCGAGGATCTGCCCGTTCCGAGCAGACCCCGCGGCCGAAAATACCGGGAAATTCGCTTGCCCGCGCTGCAGAGCGCCAAGGCCGAACTGTATATGGCATTCAAGGAGTCCGGCATTCGCAAGGCCGAGCTAGCCCGCAGGCTGGGTATACCCAAGACGACGGTGGACCGTCTCTTCGACTTTGGAAACCGCACACGCCTCGATCAGCTCGAAGCCGCATTCGCCGCGCTGGGAAAGCGCCTGGTGTTCGAAATACAGGACGCCGCCTGAGATCTCCTACGCGTCGAAGCGGTACACCACGTCGCGAATAGCGGCGCCGGTGACTTCTATGCGCTTCAGGTCGGCCGCGCCCACGCCATGCTGTTCCGCCAGCCACAGGGTGTTATCGGCATGGGGGAAGGGCTTGGCGCCGCGCGGCGCCCGCGGGTCGTAGCCCATCACCGCCGTCGCCACGGCGTCCGTGCACACCGGGTTCAGTCCCGCGATCAGCACGCCGGGTTTCACAATCCGTATGCCGCTGATCCACGGCCCTTCGCCGCCCGCGATGGATTCCACGCCGTCGATAATGGCCAGGTGGATGGGGCGCGCCACAGCCAGGTCCGCCACAATGCGCGGGACACGGTAACCGGGCTCGTGCTCGGCGCCGAAATGCAGCTCCTGCGGGGCCGATTTCGAAGGCTGCCGCCTTCCCCTGTGCCCCACGGCCTCGCGCCCGCTGTCGGGCTTTTCGTTGGGCGCATCCACGCCGGCGTTGTCGCCATAAATGGAGGCCGGAAGCGCCCCGAAGCAGTTCTTGAGCGAGAGCGTCACGCCGCAGATGTCGTGGTTCTTGAGCTTCGCCAGGCTCACGAAAACATCGGTGTCCTGGTAGGCGTGGTTCAGATCAAAGGCCGGATACATATAGGGGCTGCCCGGCACGGGGAAGCGCGCATAGGCTTTCCCTTTGCCGAGCGCGTTGGTGTTCTCCCATTCCACGCCCGCCGCCGCCGATTGAATGGCCCGCAGGTTCCAACCCGAATCGAGGACCGTATCTTCGAGCGGCCCGGCCGTGGCCCAGGGGCTCTCCACGAAACGGATGCGCTTCGCGCCGGCGCGCCCCAAATGGTAGGCCACGGCCCCCACCACTTTCGGATGAACGAAGTGGGTGTTACCGGGCGGCCGGCCCTCGACGCGCTGGCCGGGCGATCCGGTCATGTTGAGCTTGATGGTGACCGTCTTGTTGGCCATCAGCTTGCCCAACCCTCCCAGTTGATCGAACATGACGCCCAGGCGTGCGGTGACGTCCTCGTCGTAGCTGGCGCACTTGGCGATCGACACCGGCGCCACCGGCGCCTCGGCCGCTCTCAAAAGCGGCGCCGCGGCCACGGCCGCGATCCATTCTCTGCGAGTCATTGTTGCTCCAATCTCACGGTTGCGCACACGGCGATCTTGTCTATGTCCGTGGCCCATCCCTCTTCGGTCTTATAGATTTCGAGCGCCTTCTCCGTCCCGTCGGGCGTAAGAAGCGTGGCGCGTTTGTACCCCGTCGGAAATTGCGCCGTGACGTTCTCCACCGGGTAGTCGGAGTAATTCACCAGGTGCAGAATGGCGGTCTGGCCGTCCCCGGAAACCAGCATGTTGGAAAGCATGGATGAGACGTTGAACAGCCGCACGCCCAGGTTCCTTCGTCCCACCATGGAGTTCACGTCGCGCCAGATATCGCCCAGCCGCTCGAGCTCCGCCTTGTCCAAGGTGATGCGGTCACCCTCCGGCTTCTGATCTTTCCATCCCGGCGGCCCGGTCAGCAGGGCCCCGCCGCCGCGCGTGAAGGCGCGCAGTATTTCCATCTCCTCGGGGGTCAGCGCGCCGGCGTCCACGTTCACCGCCATGGTGGCGTCCTTGAGAGCGGCCGCGTTCAGGCGATCCGGCGCAATGGGCCGCACGGGCGTATGTTTCACCGCCAGCATATCGAGAATCCCGCCCGAAACCAGGCCGCCCTTGGCGATGTCCTGCACCAGGGCGAGTTGGCCGTATTCGCGCATGGCGCGCCACTCCGGATGCCCTTCGAAATAGCCCAGCATGGCGAGCATCCGCCGCCAGGCTTCCACGGCGCGCGCTTCGCGCCGGCCCAGGCGCGCGGCGAAGTCTTCGTCCAGCGTCACCACCCAGCGGGCGCCGGAAGCCTCGGCATCCGCGATGGCTTCCAAATAGCGGCTGGCCGCCACCACGGTTTTGGCCGGCGGCTGATTGGCGAGCCACAGCGGCGCATCGCTCCACGCGCGCACCGCGCGAATGAAGCCGGTGTTGGTATCGATCCAGGCGGAGCCGCTGGGGCCAGCCCGCCTCCCCCCGTTCTCTTCCACGGAAACGCCCGGCCAAACGCCCTGATAGGTGGCCAGCAGCGGCCCATTTGACACCGCCAACATGCGGCTGCGGGATGCTATCTCCACCACCGCCGCCCCTCCGGCCGCCTCCTTGACCGCGGCCACCACGCCTTCCGGGAAATCGCCTTCGAGCGCGATGCCGGTCACCTTCGCCGCCAGCGCGCGCCGCGCCGCGGCCAGCGCCTCGGGGCCCGGGGTGAGAATGGCCAAGGTCGCCACGCCGCGATTCGCTGCCGCCGCGACGAACTCCGGCGTGTACTCCGTCAACAGCAGGCAGTTGATGGGACCGCCGGCCAGCAGGTCGAGCGAGGACTCGTCGCTCCACGGCCAGCGCGCCGGAACCCAACCGGCAGGCTTCGGCACGGAGGCATACAGCGGCAATAACAATCCCAGCACGGCCACCCAGCAGGCCGTTGGCGCCCTCATGTATCCACTTTACAACGGTCGGCCCCGCCCTTTGGACGGCATGGACCAAGTTGCCGTCGAATGCTGTGAGTGAAGCCACGGACGGACCAGCCGCCGGGCTTGTCAATCTTCGCAATCTCTGCGGTGACATCTCTGCGGTGACAGGCTACACAACCCCAAATGTCTAGCCTGACTCATGCGCGGGGTCAGTTCTCGTTCGAGTGCAGGCCCCCGGCGCCGGCCCGGAAGGTGATGTTGCCGCGCGGCGGATCGTCGTCGAACTGGGCCGGGCAGTTCCACTGGCATGCGCCGCAGTGTACCCACTTTTCGCGGTCGAACACGGGGGCGCCGGCGCGATTCCCTCGGCCATCTTTTGACGCTCCATCCGAATTATGCCAATATAGGCATGGGCCAACGGATGAAGAACCTGACGTGGCTTGCCGATTCCCGTTCCAACGTGAAGTCATTTCCGGCTGGCGTCCAAGATGACATCGGCTATGCATTGTACGCTGCGCAGGTGGGCGAGCTGAGTGTCAGGGCCAGGCCAATGCGTGGTCTTGGCGGCCACGTGATGGAGATTGCCGCCCATGACGCTAGCGGAGCCTACCGCGCGGTCTATACGGTCTCTATCGGAGAATCGATTTACGTGATCCACGCCTTCCAGAAGAAGTCCAA
>JBEKPK010000062.1:0-18629 GCA_049520795.1 Bryobacteraceae bacterium | reverse complement strand
CCTCCGCTTCACCAACCGCCCTCAGTATGCACTGGGGAAGGGGCGCTGGCAATTGCCTGCCAGCGAATGGTAACCTGTCCCTAGTTTCCGTGTCTCAGGCAAGGGGTGCAGTCCAG
This sequence comes from Bryobacteraceae bacterium, assembly GCA_049520795.1. Classification (GTDB taxonomy): domain Bacteria; phylum Acidobacteriota; class Terriglobia; order Bryobacterales; family Bryobacteraceae; genus BOG-224. Next base: position 18,513 of record JBEKPK010000062.1, on the reverse strand, counting down.
TCCGTCACCGGTTTGTGTCACCGGTTTGTGTCTCGTCCGTCACCGGTTTGTGGTTTGTGGTTTGTCAAACGACGATCTCCAGCATGTGTCGAGCGACCTGCTAATCCGCATTCTCGCCTCCCTGGGCTATCGCGTGAAGATTTCGGTGGTCAGATCCGGCGCCGCCGCGTAGGTGGCCTGCTTGGCGAGGATGGCAGCGCGCCGCACTGGCTTCCGGGGCGAACTGCTTCCGGATGCGGGGCAAAATGGCAAAATGGGGCAAAATGGGGGGGCAAAATGGCGGCAAAATGCGGCGGCAAAATGGGTCGGGGCAAAATGGGCAAAATGGGTCGGGCAAAATGGGGCAAAATGGGTCAGCCTGAACTGCGCGATTTCTTACAGCGCGAAACAAATGGCGCAGTTCAGGCTGACGCATTTTCTCCATTTTCTCTCTGCAACCCGATGAAGACGTCTCTCGGATACGAGAGGCAGTGCGAGACCCGGCGAACCGTCCGAACGAACGACGTGCGTTGCGGAATCGAGCCACCGTTCTGCTCCGTAAATTTGACCCGCAGATTGCTCGATAGCCTTCTTGCGCCAGCGCAGCCAGGCTACAGCCGGGTCTTTCGCGCTGCTCACGTCGATGTCTTTCACGCTGAACACGATGAGATCCGGCTCCAAGACAACAAGAATGTCGCACAGTTCCTTGCCGGGCCCTCCCCTGGGATTTGCGTAACTCCAGAGGGAGAGAAAAGACGCTCTGCAAGCGCTGTAAACGAAACGTTCGGATAGGTTCAAGCCCTGGTTCATATCGATCCGGATGATACCGTTTTCGGAGGATCGGCGCTACTGGTTATAGAGCACCCGACATCGGGCACTGTATACACGCGATCCGCTGATTTTTCGACGAGCGGACCATCAATCTTCGGGATAGGGAACGAGAAACGCGCTTGCGCCTGGCTTGCGGCGTTCGGCGGGTTACATTGCCGGTGGCGTTCACAGGCGGCGGGATCATCTTGAGAGCCGGCGGCTCAGGTTTATCGCGGCGCTCCGTTAAACTCGCTTACTGCGTCGAACATCGCCAGGATGTTGGCGACCGGTGTTCCCGCCTGCACATTATGGATGGTGTTGAACACAAATCCGCCGCGCGGGGCGAAGATTTCACAGCGCCCCAATACCTGCTTGCGCACCTGGCCGGGCGATCCGAACGGCAGCGTTTGCTGGGTATCTACACCGCCGCCCCAGAAGGTGAGGCGATCGCCGTAGCGCGCCTTTAGTTCGGCGGCGTCCATGCCCACGGCCGAGCATTGCACCGGGTTCAGAATCTCGAACCCGGCCTCGATGAAAGAGGGAAGGAAGCGCGCCACCGAGCCGCAAGAGTGCTTGAAGCAACTCCATCGGGTGTTCTTGTGAATCCAGTCGAGCAGGCGCTTGTAGTATGGGAAATACAGCTCGCGGAACGTCTGGGCGGAGCAGAAGGACGAAGTTTGGGAGCCAAAATCGGTTCCGCAGATGAAGACTGCATCCACCGCGCCGCCCACCGCGGCGTGAATCCGCGCGAGGTTGCCAATGGCAATCTCGCATTGCCCCTCGAAGATCCGGTGGATGTACTCCCGCCGGTTGCTGGTGGCCATGTACCACTCGGCCACGTCGCGGATTCCCTTGGGATGCTTCAGGAACGGGGCTGGAACCAGGGCGATGTCGCCGAACGCCGTACCGCCGAAGTTGGCCATCACCGCGCGTCCGGTGGCCGAGGCGCGCTCCACTTCCTGGCGAAAGTACTGCACGTCCTCGTCCCCGATGGGAGCGAATTCCTCGAGGTTATCGTCGGGATTCAGCCGGTCCTCGTCAATGGGCGGCTGGCGCACGATGGCGTCGAAGAAATAGCCATCGCGCGGCATGCGGCCGCTGGGCGCGACGCTCGTGTCGCCCTGGGGATAGATCAGAGTGTCGCCGCTCGAATCCACAATGACCCGGAAATCCTCCGAGACCAGCACTTCGAGGCCATCCGGCATGCGCCAGGGCTTCCAATCGTGGTTGGAGAAGCCGAACATGGTTTTGCGGGGGAACACGCCTTCGACGTCAAGCCCCAGGGCGGTTTGCAGATCCTCTTCCAACAAACCGAGCATCTGGTATGGCTCGTGGATCTTGACCGGCCGATTCTCCAGTCCGAAGTGACGGCGGAGCGCCGAAACGCAAGTGGCATGCATCCCGGTGACGCCGGTGCTGCCGAAATCGATCGGCACACGGTCCGGCTGGCGATGGTTCAGTGCGGCTAGGACTCGCTCTTTCCTGGTCATGGGACACTCCGGTGCGAGACTCCGTTGAATTCATGCACGGCATCCAGCATGGCGACGATGTTCTCCACCGGCGTGCCGGCCTGCAGGTTGTGAATCGCGTTGAACACGAAACCGCCGCCGGGCGCGAAGATTTCGCAGCGGCGCAACACTTCCTCCCGCACCTCTCGCGGGGCGCCGAAAGGCAGGGTCTTCTGCGTATCCACGCCCCCACCCCAAAACACCAGGCGAGAACCGTACTTGCGCTTCAGCCCGGCCGGCTCCATGCCGGCCGCCGAACACTGCACCGGGTTGACGATATCGAACCCGGCTTCGATGAAGCTCTCGAGAAACCGCTCCACGCTCCCACAGGAATGTTTGAAGCATTTCCAGGCGGTATTGGCGTGCACCCAGCCGTTGACGCGCTGGTAGTAGGGGAGCCACAGCTCGCGGAAGGTGGCGACGGAACAGAACGCCGAAGTCTGCGTGCCGAAATCCGTGCCGCAGACAAACAGGCAGTCCACCGCGTCGCCGATGCGGGCGCGGACGCGCGCCAGGTTGGCGATGCCGATTTCGCACTGGCGCTCGAAGACGCGGTGGATGTAGCCGCGCCGCGTCCGCGTCGACATGTACCACTCCGCGACGTCGCGGATGCCCTTCGGGTTTTTCAGAGACGGCGCGGGAACGAGCGCGATGTCGCCGAACGACGTGCCGCCGAAGCTCCCCACCACGCCACGGCCGCTCGCGGCCGCGGCGGCCACGGAGCGCTCGATATGGGCCAGATCTTCTTCGGAAATCGGCGCGAACTCCTCCAGGTTGTCCGCCGGGTCGAGTTTCTCATCGTCGATTTCGGGCTGCCGGATGATGTTGTCGACGAAGGCGCCGCCCACCGTCATGCGCCCGCTCGGGGCCGCCGCTTCGTCGCCCTGGGGATAGATCAGAATGTCGCCATTGGGCTCCATTCTGGTTCGGAAATCGCCGGGCACGAGCACATCCAGGCCGTGGAAATTCCACTCTTTCCAGTCCGCGGCGGGAAAGCCGAATTTCGTCTTGCGAGGAAACACGCCGGTGACATCGAGCCCCATCGCCGCGCGCAGATCGTCCTCCACCAGACCCAGCATCTGACCGGGTTCGTGTACCTTCACTGGCCCCGGGGTTAACCCATAGTAGTCGTGCAAGGCCGCCACGCAACTGACGTGGACGCCGGTCACCGACGTGCTTCCGAAATCCAACGGAATCCGATCCGGTTCGCGGTGGGCCAAGGCGCTGCGCAACCTGTCGCGCGAGGTGACGCTGATTTTACTCAACAGGCGATTTATATCACGACTCGACGCTACGGACGGGCCGCGGCGATATCGAAGCGCACTGTCCCACTAAGAGGAGTGTTCCGCGATGAGCCTCCCACGAAGACCTTATACTCGCCCGGCAGGAGATCCCAATCGTCCTTATCCACGTTGAAGATGGAAAGGTGCAGGGGATCGACCTTCAGGGTGACGACTTGGCTCTCACCGGCGGCCAGTAGAATCTTATCCCAAGCCACCAGGCGCTTCGGCGGCTCACCCGCGTTTGGGGGCAACGAAACGTAGACCTGCGCGACCTCCGCGCCGGCCGTTTTGCCGGTGTTCCTGACGTTGAAGGTCACTGTCAGGTTCCGACCGGACGCGGCGGCCTTGATCCGTGAGTAGGAGAAGGTGGTGTACGAAAGGCCGAAGCCGAACGGGAACAACGGCTCTTTATTCTCCGCGTCGAACCACTTATAACCAGTCTTCAGACCCTCTGTATAGTCGACATCGAAGGGCGCGGGTCCGCGGCCGCCGCCCCGGCCCGCGGGCGCGGTCTGAGAAGGCTGGGCCGAAGATCCCGGGAGAACCGGATGAGGCAGGTCGGCCTCGCTCTTGGGGAAGGTGACGGGCAACTTGCCCGACGGGTTGACGGAGCCGAACAGAATGTTGGCGGTAGCCTCGGCGCCGCGAATGCCCGGATACCAGACCTCCAGGACACCGCTCACCTTATCGATCCAAGGCATGGTCACAGGACCGCCGGTCTCCAGGACGACGATGGTGTGCGGATTGGCCGCTGCGATCTGAGTGACGAGCTGGTCCTGGTTATCGGGCAGCGAAAGGCTCGTCACGTCGCGGCCCTCGGACGTGTGCTGGTTCACAAACACGATCACCACTTCCGACGCCGCGGCCAGTTTTGCAGCCGAGATGGGGTCCGTGCCCGCGTCGTAGTTCACCTTGGCCTGGGCCGCTTTTTCGCGGATCGCCTTCAAAGGCGCGGAGGGATGCCATACGGGACCGCGGCCCGGAACGGGATTGCCGCCAGCCGCATCCACCTGGTCGGAACCGCCTCCGGAGAGAACTCCCACATCGGCGTGCGACCCGATGACCGCGATCGACTTGATGACGCCCGCCTTCAGCGGCAGTTGCCCGCCGGCGTTCTTGAGCAGCACGGCGCTCCGCTCGGCGACCCGCTGCGCCACTTCGGCTCCAGTGAACGGATTGACCGGGTGCGCGGAGGGAGGATTATCGAAGATCCCAAGGGCAAACTCGGTCCGCAAGATCCGGTGGATCATGTCATTCAGGCGGGACATGGGAACTTCGCCCTTCTCCAGGGCCGTCTTGAGGGCATCGCCGAAGTACCTGCCGGTGGGCATTTCCTGATCGAATCCGGCGAGAGCGGAGGGAACCGCGCTGTGGGCGGCGCCCCAGTCCGACATGACCCAGCCTTCGTATCCCCACGCTCTCTTCAGGACGTCGTTCAGCAGGTAGGGACTCTCGCAAGCGTATACGCCATTGAGTTTGCTGTACGCGCACATCACCGTCCCCACGTTTGATTCCTTTATGGCGATTTCAAATGCCAGCAGATCGGTCTCGCGCAGGGAGCGCCGGTCCAGGTTGGCGCTGTAAATGGTGCGGCCATTCTCTTGATCGTTGACGGCATAGCGGTTGATATTGCCGATGACCAGTTGGTCCTGGGTTCCCTTCAGTGCGTGGCCGAGCATCTCGCCGATCGCGATGGGGTCTTCGCTCCAGCACTCGAAGTTGCGGCCGTTGCGCGGTTCGCGGATGAGATTGGCGGTTCCGCCAAGGGACACGTTGAAACCCAAGTCGCGGGTCTCTTTGCCGATCAGCGCCCCGTACTCATAAGCCAACTTCACGTCCCAGGTGGCGCCGGCCGCGAGCGACGAAGGCAACGCCGTGGCATAGCGGCCCCTCCGCCCGGTGTTGGCCACCCCGGATCTGCCATCGGTCATCTGGAAATCGGGGATTCCCAATCGGGGAATGCCTGGAATGAAGCCCGCTCCGCCCAGCGACTGCGCGGGCTGGGGGGTAGTCTGCCCCGAGTAAGAAGCGCCCCCGTGGACCAAGCCCAGTTTCTCATCGAGGGTCATTTGCTCCATGACCAGGTCGGCGCGCCGGTCCGGCGGCAGACTCTTGTCCATCCAAGGACCCGTTGGCGGCTGTCCGCGGCCCTGCGCGAAAGCAGAAGGCAGCGCGGCGTTCAGAAGCATGACCGCGATCCCAACAATCATGAGTAAATTCCGCACCACTGTCCCGGAGGTTATCAAATTCGAAGCGTCCGTGGCGAAGCCGCCTCTTTTCGAACGCCCATTCCGGATGGTGGGTCACCTGCCAGCGCCTCCCGGTTCGGGACGGGCGCGGCGATCTCGCGCGATCTAGACAATGACGGCTGGGTCTATGCTGAACGGAACCCCGCGGGTCCAAAATGAAAATGGAAAGGAGCATTTCCCATGTCTGAAATTGCGTTCACGAGGCGAGGGCTGATAGGGGCCGCCGGAGCGGCGTGCCTCTCGGGCGCGGCCGGCCGCGCCGCCCCGAGGAGCGCGTGGCCGCTCAGGGAAGGCAGCGCCACGCCCAAGCTCTGCATGTTGTCGGGACCCACCGCCGACGAGCGCGCCATGCGCCGCATCACCCAGCTCGGCGTCAACCACGCGATCATGAGCGGGCCGCGCCTTCCCTGGGAGGAAGCCCAGCTCCGGCAAATCATGGAGCGCTTTCAAAAGGGAGGGCTCACGGTCTCCAACATGATGATTGACGGCTTCCCGAACACGATTTACGGGAAGGCAGGTAGGGACCGGGAGATCGAGAACATTCAGAAATCGATCCGCGCCGCCGGCCGCGCCGGTCTCCCGGTGATCGAATACAACTTCTATGCGCACCGCGCTACCGAAGGCTATTTCGACGAAATTGGCCGGGGCGGCGCGGGGATGCTCTCGTTCGACTACGACAAGATTAAGGACCTGCCGCCCCTGCCGGAAGAGGGGGCGCACAGCATCGATGAGATGTGGGCCAATGTCACCTACTTCTTGAAAGCGGTGGTTCCGGTGGCAGCCGAGTCGCGCGTGCGGCTGGCGCTGCATCCCAACGACCCGCCCGCGCCCATCAGCCGGGGTTCCGGGCAGATCATGGGCAGCGTGGAGGGTTGGCAGCGGCTGGTAAGCATCGTGCCGAGCCCGTACAACGGCATTACCTTCGATTGCGGCGTGACGCGTGAGATGGGTCACGACCCAGTGGAGGTCTGCCGCTATTTTTCCAAGCGCGACTGCATCAACCACGTGCATTTCCGCAATGTGGTCATGCGCAAGCCGCGCGAGAAGTACACGGAAGTCTTCCCGGACGAGGGCGAGGTCGACATGGCCGCGGTGATGAAGGAACTGGTCCGGCAGAAATACTCGCGGCTGATCTATCCTGAGCACCCGCGTGGTCTGGACTACGACCGTGAACGCGAAGGCAGCGGAGATTACGCCGGGTGGGTGTTCAACGTGGGATACGCCCGGGCAATGCTGCAGGGGGCGCTGGACGTCTGAAGGGGGGGCGCGCCGGCAGTCGTTCCGAACGCTACTCCAGCGCGAACCGTCGCGCGTCCCGGAACCGCTCCCGTCCGCCCTTCGCCGCGGTCAGTTCCAGTGGCTCACCGATTGCCACAGCAGCCTTGCGTGGAATAAGCTGGTTGCGGACATCTTCATCCTGTATCAGAAGCCGTGGAGCCGGATATGCGAATCAAGTCCATCTGTCTGCTCTTTCTCCTCGCCCCACCGCTGCGCTTTGCGCACGCGCAAGGCGCCGTGCCCACGTTCCAGCACGCCGCCGGCCAGGGCGCCTATACTCTCGCCGGCAGCGATCCGGCGCAGGGCGGCGCCACCACTATCCCCACAGTGCTTGTTCCTATCACGCTCTCCTTTGACGCGAAGAAGATCGCCGGCAAGCCCTTCATCATGGACGCGGCGCCAGACGTACCACGCGTCCTCCGCTCGCCCGTCTTCTCCAGGTTCGCCTTCCCCTCCGGCGGCGCCACGCAGTACGCCGACGCCATGCTGCGCGCCACCTTCCCCAAGGCTGACGGGTGGCATACGCTGCTCGGCAAGCCAGAGGTGAAGCCCGTGAAGATCACCGTCCCCGTTGGCTGCGGCTACGTCCTCACCTCGAAGAGGACCGGTGGTTCCTTCGCTGTGGTTGACGTCGAGTTTCTGCAAAAGGAGCTCTTCAAGCAACTTCCCAAACAGGCAGGCAAGCTCGTCATCGGCATGACGCATAACACCACTTACTACGCCGACGGCGACGCAACGGAGTGCTGCTCCTGGGGAACGCACGGCGTCGACTCCGCCACTGAGAACTCCTTCGTGCTCGGCACGTACCTCCATGCCGCGCCCGCCGTCGTCGAAGACGGCGACGTGCAACCGCTCACCCAGCAACTCGCGGAGTTCATCAACGATCCGCTGCACGATCCCCTGCTCCACGGGCGCAACGCCAAGGCTCCGGGAAACACCTTTCCCGGCTGGATGCGTCCGGCCTCGATGCGCCCGGGAGATCAGGGCGGCTGCGGTGGCACGGGCGTCGCTTCCGCCTACTACCTTCTCGAACCCACGAATACGAATCTCAAGAACAACATTCCTGCATCGAAGGCCTTTGTCGCCAGTGTAAATGGAACCTCCTATCACCTGCAGAATGTAGCCCTACTGACCTGGTATACCGGCGTCTGGGAAGGCCTCGGCGATACTTACAGCTTCCCGGACGCGCAGGCGCTCCCGGAGCCCGCCAAGCCGTGCCCGGCGCGTGGCAGAGGTTTTGGCGCAGGCGGCGCATCCGGACCTCCCAAGCCCACGGTCGCGGCGGTCCCGATGAGCGGCCCGCATAACGGCCATCGGCTAATCGGCTACTGGGCCGGCTACGGCGGCCCGGGTTCCACCATCCCGCTCCGGGAAGTTTCGCCGCAGTGGGACGTCATCATCGTCGCCTTCTCCACGCCGGATCAGAAAGCGCCGGAAGGGACGATGCAGTTCCGCACGCCCGCGGGTCTTGATCCGGAACAGTTCAAGGCCGACATTGCCTACTTGAAGCGCCAAGGCAAGAAGGTCATGATTTCCCTCGGTGGAGGCGGCCAGCACTTCACGCTCGCCGATCCGAAGCGCGTCCCGGACTTCGTCTCCTCAGTCGCCGGCATCGTCGCCGAGTACGGTTTCGACGGCATCGACATGGACTTCGAAAGCCCGTCTCTCTCGATCGACCCCGGAGACACGGACTTCAAGCATCCCGCCACGCCATCTATCGTGAACCTTATCTCGGCCCTGCGCCAGTTGCGCGATCACTTCGGTCCCTCCTTCATGATCAGCCTCGTGCCCGAAGGTACCCAGATTCCCTCTGGGTACCCCAGCTATGGCGGCCAGTTCGGCTCCTATTTGGCCATCACCTACGCCATCCGCGACATCCTTTCCTTCATTGATGTGCAGGACTACAACACCCCGCCGCTTGAAGGTCTCGACGGCGAGATCTATCAGCCCGGCTCCGTGGACTATCACGCCGCCATGACAGAACTCCTGCTGCACGGCTTCAGCGTCGGGGGCGATCCCAAGCGTTTCTTCCCGCCGATGCCGGCCGATAAGGTCGCTGTCGGCTTCCTCACCGGAGACACAACCCCCGGAATCGTCAGTCAGGCTATGGACTACATCATCACGGGCAAGGCCCCCGCCGGGACTAGGTACAAGCTGCGCGAGCCCACCGGCTACTCCGACTTGATCGGCGCCATGTTCTGGACCATCGACGCCGACCGCCGTGGCAACTACAATTTCTCCAACGTCGTCGGCCCCGAACTTCATAGCTATCCGGCAAGTAAGTAGTCGTAGGGCGGCAGCGAGGAAGCGCCGGCTGTCTCCGAGGCGTCTGGTTATGCGGTCGTTCGGAAAATGGCGACACGGCCCTCGATGCACCGTAGCTCGGGTTGACAGGCGGAAGCGCCTGTCCCACATCGGAGGGTGGAGTGTGAGATATGCGGATTAACCGTCAGTAGCGGTAGCGATTAGGGGTCGTCCCTATTGCCATGGGTGCTCGTACCTCGGGCAGGTGACGCAGTGGTCTTCGAAAGCGGCGCGCGTAGCGGTGGGTGAGAAGCTATTCCTTTCTTTGGGACCCTACGCGGATGGTAATCTCGGCCGTACGGGACTTTCCGCCGGCGTCCACCGCGCGGGCGGCGATGGTGTGGACCCCCGGGCCCAAATCGGTGAAGGTATACTCGAACGGTTCCTGGCGGGCGACGAACAAGACCTTGCCGCCGATGCAAAACTCGACCCGGTCGATCTTCCCATTCGGGTCGGACGCCTTCACCAGCGCCGCCACCGGCGCGGCGTACTCCCGATCAAGCGGGAGAGGCCGGACAAATCGCACGTTGGGAGGAATGTCGCCGTTGTTCGATTGGGCGTAGAACCAGTCCCTCAGCTCGGGAATCTGCTGCGTCTTTTCCTGCACTCCGCCATGGTTGGTACTGGGAAAGATAGTGAACCGCGGGTTCACGCCCGTTACCCACGTCGCTGCCCCTTGCGGATCTCCGTTAGCTGCCCGAATCCGCGACACATTGGCCGTGAGTTGTTCCAGGCTGTTGGCGCTGTCCTCAATGCCGATGGTGGCCCAGATAGGCGTATTCTTGAGCACTTCGGGATCGAGCGCGCCTCCGGCGGCTGCCTGCGGGTTGGCGGCCGCGAAAAAACCGGGCCGCTGCTGCAGGTAATTCCAGATTCCCGCGCCGCCCATCGAGAAACCCATCAGGTATATGCGCTGCGGGTCAATGGGAAACTCTTTTAGCAGCCCGTCGATGATGTCGAAGACCGCCTGGCGCCGCGCTGGTCCGCTCCATCCGCCGGTTCCGCCCACCGGCGCAAACAGGAAGGTGGGCTCCCGCTGCACGTCGCGGTCGTATTCGTGCCACCATTGCAGGCCGCTTTCTTTCAGAATCCTCTCGTGTGTGATGCACTCGTCGCAACTGCCGTGCAGGTAGACGGCCAGCGGGTATTTGCGGCCCGGTTCCAGATTCCGCGGCACGTACACCACATGTTTTAATGTCTCACCGCCGGAACTTGTGTGTTCGCGGAATTGAAACTCCCTGGGATGGGGACCGGTCTGAGCCAGAGCCGGGCCGCAGGCAAAGCCGATCAGGCCTGCAAACAGAAGACTCGCCATTTGGAACGTTCTCGATTGCGGATTCATAGATGCCGTGGTCCTCTCGTTTTCGGATTCTTCTCCATTTTGGGACAGGTACAGCCGCGCGTCGACCGGCCCCTTCGATGATCACCACTATAGTTCAAGGCCGCCCGAGGCGCCGACGGCTACACCTCGAAAGCGCGGCGCACAGCATGATTCCACACTGGCGGTCCATCTCCAGTAAAATGGACGCAGAATGAGTATGGCCCGTGCGGATGCCGGAGGCGCCGCCCTATCGGCACGCCATCGCCCTCAAAATCGCGAGAACGTAAACCCGACGTTGGATGGAAAAGCCAAAATGGAAATCTTCGGTAAGAATCCCATGAAGACCTTTGCGCAAATCCTCATGCCGCTGCTGTTGGTGAGCATCCTTCCGGCCCAGGAACGGCCGTGGCAGCGAATCTCCGATCCCGCCGCCGCGCAACTCGCGGCGGAATTCGCCTCGCCGCCCTCGGAATACAGCTCGCAATTCGACTGGGGCTTCAGCGACAAGCTCACCCGCGAAGCCATGGGAGCCATCCTCGACCATGCCAAATCGCTGGGCGTAATGGGTGCTTTCGTCGAGCCCAAGGTCGGCGCCTCCCCCTACCTCTCCGCCGGCTACTTCCAGGCAGTGAAGATTCTGGTGGAGGAGGCCAGGAAACGCGATATGCATCTGTGGTTCGACGATGACGGCGGATATCCCTCCGGGTTTGCCGGCGGCAAATTCACCAACGAGCGCCCGGACTTGCGCATGCAGGCCCTGGCTTCTCCACAGCGCGTCCCGGTCTCCGCCGGCCAGCAGTACTCCTACCAGCTCGATCCTCGAACCATCTGCGTACTGGCTGTCAACCTCGACACCGGCGCCACGCAGGCGCTCGATAGTTCGTCGGGGACCGTGAACTGGAGGGCGCCCGCGGGCAACTGGGAAATCGTTCTGCCCCGCTCCCAGTTCCGCTCCGGCCCCACGCGCTCGGCCAACAACCAGACCGGCGCGAAGGACGGCACGCACTCGCTCATGGATTACCTGAATCCCGAGGCGGACAAACTCTTCGTCGAGTGGACCTTCGATGCCTATAAGCAGGCCGTCGGCGACGAATTCGGAAAAACGGTCCTGGGCTTCCGAGGCGACGAGCCGGCCTTCGGCTTCAACCCCTGGTCGCCCGCGCTCCTGGCCGAGTTCCAGAAGCGCAAAGGTTACGACTTGCGTCCCTACCTGGCGAAGATCGCCGCCATCAGTATCGGCGGGCGCGGATCCACTGCGCCACCGAGCGTCAATCTCGACGAGAGCCACCGGGTGTATGCGGACTATTCCGACGTGTGGTCCGATCTCTTTGGCGAGAACTTCTTCGGCGCGGAAGGCAAATGGTGCTCCCAGAATCATGTCGAGATGCAAACCCACATCGAACACGAGGAAATCCTGCCGCAGCTCGCCATCGCCGACGGCGATTTCTTCAAGTGCATGCGCGGGATCCAGGTGCCCGGCGTGGACACGATCTGGCACCAGATCTGGCACGATGTGGTGGCCGATTTTCCCAAGCTGGCCTCCTCGGCGGCGCATCTGAACGGGCGCCCGCGAGCGATGACCGAGGCTTTTGCGGCCTATAATCCGCAACCCGACTTCAAGGAAGCCGGGTGGATTCTCAATCACCTTCTGGTCGAAGGCATCAGCCGCATCGAATACATGGGCATGGGCGGAGCAGGGCCGGGCCGCGGCTTTTACAGCGATCCCGGCTTTCCCGCGCTCTCCGCCCATGTCAACCGTGCCGGCTACGTGCTCGGTGAAGGCCGCCCCACCGCGCAAATCGGCGTTTATATTCCTTCGAGCAGCTTCTGGTTCAACGACTCCGCCGCGAACACCGCCTTCCTAGCCATCGTCCACCAGCTCCTCCAGCGCCAGCGCGACCTCGACTACATGGACGAATACGCACTGTCGAAAACGCTCAAGCTCGATGGGCGGGACTTGGTCAACTTGAGTGGGCAGGCTTATCGCGCCATTTTGATTCCGCCGGTGGACGCGATCTCCCGTGCCGCGTTGGACAACCTGCGCGCCTTCGCCAAGGCCGGCGGCAAGGTCGTCTTTTTCGGAAGCGCGCCCAAGCTGGTCATGGACAAGAACTTTCTCACGGCTACCGGGCCCGCCGACATAAGCTGGGCTACGCTCGAACCGGCGCTCGAAATCACTCCCCAAGTTCTGGCAGCCCTGCCCGCGCCAGACGTTGCGACCGACCAGGCCACGACGTGGCTCAAGTATAATCACCGCCGCCTGAAGGACGCCGACCTGTACTTCTTCTTCAACGAAGGCGAGCAACCGTTGTCGCTAAAGACGACCGTCGCCAACAGCGGCACGGCGAAGCAGGCGCAACAGTGGGACACTACCAGCGGGAAAATCGCGCCTTGGGCCGGCGCCACATTCGCCTACGGCAAAACTACGCTCCCGCTTGAACTCGAGCCCTGGGGCACGAAGATCGTGGTAATCAACTCCAAGTAGATGAAGACAGCTCCCTGCCGCCGCTGAAGCCAGGCCGCCGACTCTGAGTCAGTTCTCCGCCGCCGCAGCCAAACAGCCGCTTCACGCATCGGATAAGGAACACGCACATGAAGACCCGCCTTCTTACCGTACTAGCGGCGCTCTCGCTGCTCTACGCGGCAACCAAGAAGAACAGCCCCCCTTTCGGAGCAGACTGGCCGGCTTACGGAGGAGGCTCGCTGGACATCCGCTACTCGAGTCTGAAGCAGATCAACCGCTCGAATGTCGCCAAACTGCAGGTGGCCTGGAGCTACGACGCGGCCGATGGATCGGGCGCCACGGAGACCCAGCCCATTGTGGTAGACGGGGTTCTGTTCGGCCTTACCCCCAGGCACAAAGTCGTGGCGCTGGACGCCGCCACGGGGAAGCTGCTGTGGCGGTTCGATTCGGGCGTCGTGGGGCGGGGAGCCAATCGCGGGGTCGCCTATTGGGCTTCCGGGAGCGACCGGCGCATATTCGCATCGGTTCAGAGTTACGTGTATGCGATTGACGCCTCCACGGGCAAACTCATCGCCAGCTTCGGCAAGGAAGGGCGGATCGATCTTCGCGAGGATCTGGGCCGCGATCCCGCAAGACAATCCATCGCCCTGACGAGTCCGGGGATCGTCTATAAGGACCTGCTCATTTACGGGGACCGGACTCCCGAATCCCTTCCCGCGCCGCCCGGGGATATTCGGGCCTACGATGTCAGGACCGGCAAGCCGCGGTGGACGTTTCACACCATCCCCCACCCTGGCGAATATGGGTACGAAACCTGGCCGAAAGACGCCTGGACCTACACGGGCGCGGCAAACAACTGGGCGGGCATGGCGGTGGACGAGAAGCGCGGCATCGTGTACGTTCCGACCGGCTGCGCCGCCAGCGATTTCTATGGGGCGGACCGTATTGGCGACGACCTTTTCGGCAACACGCTTCTGGCTCTCAACGCGGCTACCGGCGAGCGGATCTGGCATTTTCAGGCCGTCAAGCACGACCTGTGGGACCGCGATTTTCCCTCTCCGCCGAGCCTGGTCACGGTGAAACGGCGCGGCAAGAACATCGACGCCGTGGCGCAGACCACCAAGCAAGGCTGGGTGTACCTGTTTGACCGCGCCACCGGCCAGCCGCTGTTCCCAATCGAATCCCGGAAATACCCGCCGAGCACGGTTCCGGGTGAGGTCGCTTCGGGAACGCAGCCTTTGCCGGTGACGCCGGCGCCGTTTGCCAGGCAATTGCTGACCGAGGATATGCTGACCAACCGCACGCCGGAAGCGCACCAGTGGGCCCTGGAACATTTCCGGACCTTCCGCAGCGAAGGGCAGTTCGTGCCGCTTAGCGTGGCGAAAGAGACCGTGGTGTTCCCCGGGTTCGATGGCGGCGCCGAATGGGGCGGCTCCGCGTTCGACCCCGAGACGGGCCTGTTGTACGTCAACGCCAACGATCTGGCCTGGACATCGAGTCTCGCCGAGAACGGAACCGGCAGCTTCGGCCGGCAACTGTACTTGAGGGATTGCGCGGGCTGCCACGGTGACAATATGGCCGGCGCCCCGCCTCAGATTCCTTCGCTGACCGGCATCGGGGCCAAGCGCAGCCGGGACGAAATCACGGGCGTGATCCGGCAAGGCGCGGGCCGGATGCCGTCGTTCCCGGACCTCAGCCAGACGGACCTGACGGCGTTGGCGCAGTTCCTCTCCGGCGGCGAAAACACGCAACCAGCGGGCGTGGGCCCCGCCAGAGCCGCGGCGTCTTATCGCTTCACCGGATACCACAAGTTTCTCGACCCCGAGGGCTACCCCGCAGTGGCGCCTCCCTGGGGTACGCTCAGCGCCATCAACCTCAACACCGGCGAGTACGCCTGGCGAATTCCGCTGGGCGAGTATCCCGAACTTGCCGCGAAAGGCATGAAAGACACCGGCACGGAGAACTATGGCGGACCTATAGTGACCGCCGGCGGTCTGGTCTTCATCGCCGCAACGGACTTCGACAAGGAGTTTCGGGCTTTCGACAAGCTCACCGGCAAGTTGCTTTGGGAGGCCACGCTTCCGTTGGCCGGAAACGCCACGCCCGCAATCTATGAAGCCGGCGGCCGACAATACGTCGTAATCTTAGCGACCGGCGGCAAAGGAAAGGCGGGCGATCCCAGCGGCGGCATCTACGTGGCCTTCGCGCTGCCCGAGACGGGCGCGCGGAGCGGAAGCAAGAGGTAGCCCGAAGGGAACGCTGGATTCCGTTCCCCCGAGTTCTGCATCCTTATCCCCAATGTGACATCTGGGCGCCGAGGGTGTTGCCAGCGCATCCGGACGCGACTCTGGCAGCCAAGCCCCGACCTGTGTCGCTTTCGCCTCCAGCGTCACACGCTAGAATCTTGACATGGTGCTCACGGAGACGTGCGATTACATGCCTAGGCCGCTGATCGAAGGTCTGGCCAACAGACACATACCGAACGGGCTGCAATTGGCCTTCCTGGCAGCATTCTGCGCGGCTGCCTCACTGCCGGCGACGGCCGCTTCGCCGCAGAGCCCCCGGCCTGCCATCGCGGCGCCCAACGCGAGCGCTATTGAGGCGAGCAAATCGGGCGGAAGCGATATTCCCTCGACTTTCACCGTCCCCACCACCGGCCACGATTACGTGAAACGCGAGGTGATGATCCCCATGCGCGATGGCGTGAAGTTGCACACCGTGATTGTCGTGCCCAAAGGAGCGAAAAGCGCGCCGATGCTTCTGACTCGCACACCTTACGACGCCTCCAAACGCGCGGCGCGCAACGAGAGTCCGCACATGCTCGCGGAGATGCCGCAGGGGGACGAAGTTTTCGTCGCGGACGGCTACATCCGGGTATTCCAGGACGTCCGCGGCAAGTACAAATCGCAAGGCGAGTATGTGATGACGCGCCCGGTCCGCGGCCCGCTGAACCTCACTACGACCGACCATGCGACGGACGCCTACGACACTATCGACTGGCTGGTGAAGAACACGCCGGAATCGAATGGCCGCGTGGGCATGATCGGCTCGTCGTACGAGGGCTTCACCGTCGTCATGGCGCTGATCGAGCCGCACCCGGCGCTGAAGGTAGCTGCGCCGGAGAGCCCTATGGTGGATGGCTGGATGGGCGACGACTGGTTCCACTACGGCGCTTTCCGCCAGACCAACTTCGACTACACCTCCTACCAGACCTCCAAGCAGGACGGGGGCGAGGCAGTACTGCGCGACGCGTACGACGACTACGAGTCTTTCCGGCGGGCCGGCTCGGCCGGTGACTACGCGCGGGCACACGGTCTGGATCAACTGCCGTGGGCGCTGCGGATGATGGAGCACCCCGCCTACGACGAATTCTGGCAAAGCCAGGCGCTCGACAAACTGGTGGCCCAACAGCCGTCACAGGTACCCACCATGTGGGTTCAGGGCCTGTGGGACCAGGAAGACATGTGGGGCGCGATTCACTGCTACCTGGCCCTGAAGGCTAAGGGACAGGTGGATCACAACTACCTGGTGATGGGGCCGTGGCGGCACAGCCAGGTGAACTACGACGGCTACAGTCTCGGGCCGTTGAAGTGGGATGGTGACACCGCCCTGCAATTCCGCCGCGATGTGCTGAAGCCATTCTTCGATCAGTACCTGAAGACCGGGGCGCCCAAGGTCGAGACCCCGCCCGTTTTCATCTACAACACCGGCGACAATCGCTGGGATCGTCTCAAGAGCTGGCCGCCGGCGTGCGAGGCGGGGTGCGCCGCGCCCATGAAGCCCCTCTACTTGCAGGCCTCTTTCGGCCTGGGATTCGATCAGCCGTCCGGCGCGGAGGCCGCCTCTGATGTCTATGTCTCCGACCCCGCCAAGCCGGTGCCTTACATCCCGCGGCCGGTGCGCTTCTCCGACTCCGCCCGCTGGCAGCAGTGGCTGGTGGCCGACCAGCGCACGGTGGCCGACCGGACAGACGTGCTGACCTACCAGACGCCCGTGCTGGCCGTTCCGGTGCGGATCGGCGGCGCGCCGGTCGCCAACTTGTTCGCCTCCACCACGGGCACGGACTCCGACTGGATGGTGAAGCTGATCGACGTATTTCCAGATGAGGTCCCGGGCCAGCCGGAGATGGGCGGCTATCAACTGGCGGTGTCGATGGACATCTTCCGGGGCCGTTACCGCGAGAGTTTTGAACACCCCTCAGCGATCCCGGCCGGCCAACCGCAGCGCTATCATTTCGTGCTTCCGACCGCCAACCACGTTTTCCTGCCGGGTCACCGGATCATGGTGCAGATCCAGTCGAGCTGCTTCCCGCTCTATGATCGGAACCCACAGACGTACGTCGAGAACATCTTTTTCGCCAAGCCGGCGGACTACGCGAAGGCGACGCAATCCGTCTTTCGCTCAGCAGCGCAACCCAGTGCCGTGTGGCTGCCAGTGACGCCATAGGAGCGAGCTGCGGGCCGCCAAGACCTTCGCCGGCTGCCCTTAGGCGCGGTAGTACATGGGGAAATGCCGTGTGACGGCGATCCCGCGGCGGTGCTCAATGGATATAAGGTGTTTTCTATTATTTGTGCACTTTGGCCCGAATCCCGCGAGCATCTGCCGGGGTCTTCCCCTTCAGCCGGGCAAGATTGTGAGCCATGGCAGCATGGATGAGATTCTTCAGAGCGCGCTCATTGATTCTGTCGCCCTCGTAGAGATCAATCGCTCGCCACCTATTGCCTTCAAGGCCGGCGTTGAAGAGCTTGTCCGGGTCTGGAAGGCTTGCCCCTTGAGCAAAGGTCAGTTTTACCTTATTCTTGTGAGCGTTACCCACTACAATTAGTCCACCGTGAGACCAACACGGACTGCCCATCCATTTCCATTCCTCGATTATCTCGGGGTCAGCATCATGAATGATTTTGCGAAGGTTGGCAAGCATTTTGCCGCGCCAGTCCGTAAGGTCTGCGATTTGCTTGTCAATACGTTCGGATGGGTTCATTGACGGTGCACACCACGCTCAAGGCGTCCAATGCTTACAAACCAGGATTTCCATTTGGCTCCTGAATTGAATTGAGTTTATCACAGACCGCCGCAACGGGTTGGTTGCTTAATGGAGTGAACCCCAAAGCCCAAAACGCCGGCTGGAAGGCCGGCGGCAAGATGAAATCCTGGCCCCACTTGAGGCCGCTTTGGGTATATTGGAAGTGCGCGCGGGCCGTGTGGGACAAGGCTCCCGCGTGGTCAATCCGAGCGAGGATCGGAAGAGGTTTCCATGCTTATCGTTCACGTTTTTGTCCACCTCAAACCCGAGTTCATCGAAGCATTCCGACAAGCC
>JBEKPK010000061.1:0-18714 GCA_049520795.1 Bryobacteraceae bacterium | reverse complement strand
TCGGGCATGGCGACCAACATCGCGGGACTGCGCGCGCGCCACGAGGCCGTCTGCCGGGAGCTGCTTCCGGGGGCGCGGCAGCCTTCCATCATGGCCGAGATCCACCGGCTGATCGCGGAATTCGAGCGGATTGCGAGCGGCATGGCCATGCTCAACATACGGCCGCTGAGGTCGGTGGACGAATCCGTGTCCGTGGGCGAACGGCTCTCGGCCCTGCTGATGTCCGAGTACATCGCCTCGGAAGGGGTGGCGGCCACGGCCGTCGATGCGTCCGGGGTGGTGGTGACCGACGCCGTGTTCGGCAACGCCTCGCCGCTGATGGAGCCCACGCGGGCGAAGGCTTGCGAGCGCCTGCTGCCGCTGCTCGAACAGGGTGTGCTGCCGGTGATGACGGGTTTCAACGGCGCCACCTCCGATGGGCGGCACACCACGCTGGGGCGCGGCGGCTCGGATTTTTCCGCGTCCATTCTCGCATCCGCGCTGGACGCCTCCGAGCTGTGGATCTGGACCGATGTGGACGGCATCATGAGCGCCGACCCGCGCCTCGTTCCCGACGCGGTGGTGCTCGACGAGATCACCTACGCGGAAGCGGCCGAGCTGGCTTATAACGGGGCCAAGGTGCTGCACGCGCGAACGCTGGCGCCGCTGGTGGAAAAGCGCATCCCGGTATGGAGCAAGAACAGCTTCGCGCCGGAGAAGCCGGGAACGCGGATCGTTCCGGCCAGTTCCGCGGCCATGGGCCCGCGCGCGGTGACTTCCATGGCCAACGTGGCGCTGGTGTCGCTCGAACCCTCCAGCCCGGAGCTCAGCGGCACGCAGGTGATGGCGCGCGCGCTCGACGCCATCGCGCGCGTGAACGTGGAAGTGCTGACCCTTTCGAGTTCGAGCTACCGCCAGAACTTCTGCTTCCTGGTGCGCCGGGAGGAACTGGAACGGGCCATCGCGGCCCTGGAAGCCGCGCTGGCGCTGGAACTGGCGCATGGCTACGTGAAGCCGCCGCAGGTGGACGAAAACGTGGGACTGCTGGCCGTGGTGGGGGAAGGCATGCAGGGAAAGCCGGGCCTGGCCGGCCGTGTCTTCACGGCCATCTCGCGCGAGCAGGTGAATGTGATCGCCATCGCCCAAGGCGCAAGCGAGCTGAGCATCGCCATAGTAGTGCGCCGCGAAGGGTTGGAGAAGGCCGTGAGGGCAGTGCACGCGGAGTGCGGGCTGGGGAAGCGGGGGTAGGGGCGGCGGGGCTCCGGCAGGGAGGATTGGAGGAAGCGATGAAAACTTCCGTGCTCGAAGCAGATCCAAAGCGCTACGGCCGTCTTTTGGCCCGCAAGCTGCCGGCGGTCATTCGTACCGAGGAAGAGAATGAGCGCCTCATCGCCGAGTTGGAGCAGTTCGACCAACGCCATGACCAACTCACCCCCGAAGAGCGGGAGTACTCCGAACTCCTGACCGTGCTCATTGAAGCTTTCGAGGACGCCAACTACGCCCTCGAAGGATCGACGTCCGACAGCCGGTTGCGCAGTCTCATGGAAGAGCACGGCCTTCGCCAGCGCGACTTGCTCGACGTGTTTGGTTCCCGCGGCATAGCCTCCGAGGTTGTCAGCGGAAAGCGAGCGATCAGCAAGGCGCAGGCGAAGAAGCTCGCCGAGGTGTTCCACGTGCCTGCCGATCTGTTCCTTTGAGAGGCCCCGCGACGGCTGTTCCCTCCGTGCCAACGTCGGTGAGACAGTGAACTGCGCGATTTCTTACAGCGAGCGCCTGCCGGGCCTCGTCCGGAACGCCGACGGCGGCGTTGCGCGCCGCGGCCGTTCGCTCGATTGCCTTCCGCCGCGAACGGAGGTATATTTGTAGTTAATAGATTCAGAGCGAAATCTCTGATTTCCAAGCACTCAAGAGGCCCATGGAAACCACTTCCCCTTCGGACCCTGCCGTCTCTCAAATAGAATCCCTCAGCCATACGCATTTGCCGGAGTGCTACCAATGCGGCAAGTGCACGGCCGGATGCCCGATGGCGGCGCACATGGATATACCGCCTTCGCGGCTGATGCGCCTGCTGCAGCTTGGCGACGGCGCCTCGGCTTTGCGCGCGGGCTCCATCTGGCAATGCGTTTCGTGCCAGACGTGCGCCACGCGCTGCCCCAAGAAAGTGGATTGCGCGGCCGTGATGGACGCGCTGCGGCAGCTCGCCTTCGAGCGCGGCGCGGCCTCGCCCGGCGAGCGCCGCACGGTGCTCTTTCAGAGAGCCTTTCTCGACAACATCCGCCGCAATGGGCGTCTGAACGAGATCGAGTTAATTGGCGCCTTCAAGGGCATGGTCTTCCTGCGGGACCGCAGTCTGCCGTTCCTGTTTCGCGATGCGGGGCTGGCTCCGCGGCTCCAGAAGCGGCGCAAGCTGCACCTGCTGGGCGAGAAGGCCAGGGACCGCGGCGTGGTGGCGCGGATCTTCGCCCGCGCCGGCTATGGAGGCGCCCAATGAACCTGGGCTATTATCCGGGTTGCGCGCTGCACGGTTCCTCGAACGATTACGAGCAGTCGCTGCGCGCGTGCCTCGGCGCGCTGGACGTTACGCTCGCCGAGATCGACGACTGGATCTGCTGCGGCGCCACTTCGGCGCACTCGCTCAATCACAAGCTGGCCATCGCGCTGCCCGCGCGCAACCTCGCGCTGGCCCACCGGCAGGGCCATGCCGAGATGCTGGCGCCGTGCCCCATGTGCTCCATGCAACTGCTGCGAGCCGCGCAGGCGATGGCGTCGGATCACGGGTTGCGCGCGGAAATCTCGGAGATGGTGGAAGCCGAAGTGAACTCCGGGCCGCGGGTGCTGAATCTTATCCAGGTGTTTCAACACGTCGGCCTCGACAAGCTCAAGGCCGCCGTGCGCACTCCGCTAAAGGACCTGAAGCCGGCCTGCTACTACGGCTGCCTGCTGGTGAGGCCGCCCACAGTGGTGGACTTCGACGACGCCGAACAGCCAACCTCCATGGAGGCGATTGTGGCCGCGCTGGGCGCCAAGCCCGTCGAGTGGAGCTACAAGACCGAGTGCTGTGGCGCCGGCATGACCATGTCGAAAACGGAAACCGTGCTGGAGCTTTCGGGGCGGATTCTGGCCAACGCCGCGGCGCACGGGGCCAACTGCCTGGTGGTGGCCTGCCCCATGTGCCACGTGAACCTGGATATGAAGCAGGGCGCCATCGAGGAGTTCCTCGGGACGAAGTTCGGTTTGCCGATTTACTATTTGTCGGACATTGTGGGCATGGCGCTCGGATTGAGCGCCGGAGACTTGGGGACGGACAGGCACTTCGTCTTGGGGGGACAAAACTGATGTCCCGGATTGGCGTCTTTGTGTGCTGGTGCGGCGAAAACATCGCGCGCACCGTGGATGTGCAGAAGGTGGTGGACGCCTGCGCGGAGCTGCCCGGGGTGCGCAGTGCGCAGCACTACAAATACATGTGTTCGGACCCGGGGCAGGCCATGATTCGCGCCCAGATCGCGTCCGAGAAACTGGACGGCGTGGTGGTGGCCTCCTGCTCGCCGCACATGCATTTGAAGACCTTCCGGCGCGCGGTGGCCGCGGCGGGCCTGAATCCTTACCTGCTCGAAATGGCCAACATCCGCGAGCAGTGCAGTTGGGTGCATCACGACAAGGGCCAGGCCACCGATAAGGCCATCGAACTGATCGGGCTCTCGGTGGCCAAGGCGCGGTTCGACCGGAGCCTCAAGCCGATCCGCGTTCCGGTGACCCGGCGCGCGCTGGTGATCGGCGGCGGAGTGGCCGGCATCCAGGCGGCGCTGGACATCGCCGACTCGGGCTACGAGGTTGTGCTGGTGGAACGCGATCCTTCGATCGGCGGCAAGATGGCCGGCCTGTCGGAGACCTTCCCCACCCTCGATTGCTCGCAGTGCATTCTGACGCCGCGCATGGTGGAGGCGGGACAGCATCCGCGCATACGTCTCTACACCTACTCGGAAGTCGAGGGAGTGGACGGGTTCATCGGGAACTTCAAGGTCACCATCCGGCAAAAAGCCCGGTATGTGGACATGAGCAAATGCACCGGTTGCGGGGAATGCTCCAAGGTGTGCCCGTTGAAGCGCAACCTCAGCGAGTTCGACTACGGCATGGGAATGCGGCCGGCTATCTACATGCCGTTTCCGCAGGCCGTGCCGGCCCGTCCGGTGATCGATAAGAAAACCTGCGCCAAGATCATCCGCAACGGCTGCGGGTTGTGCGAGAAGAAGTGCGCGCCCGGCGCCATCCGCTTCGACGACACGGACAAGATGGTGGAAGAGCAGGTGGGCGCCATCGTCGTCGCCACCGGGTACAAACTCTACGACATCGGCCGCGAACAGAACTCGTCCAAGCTCCGCGGCTATGGCGAATACGGTTACGGCAAGTATAAGGATGTGATCGACGCGTTGCAGTTCGAGCGGCTGATTTCGGCCTCCGGTCCCACCAACGGCGAGCTGAAACGGCCGTCGGACGGGAAGATCCCGCGGAAGGTGGTTTTCATTTCCTGCGTGGGCTCGCGCGACAACGCCAAGGGGCTGGCGTATTGCTCGAAGATCTGCTGCATGTACACCGCCAAGCACACCATGCTGTACAGGCATAAGGTGCATTCCGGCGAGGCGCACGTGTTCTACATGGACATACGCGCCGGCGGCAAGGGGTACGACGAATTCGTAAGGCGCGCCATCGAGCAGGACGGCGCGAAATACTATCGCGGGCGGGTATCGAAAGTCACCCAGGAGAACGGCAAGCTGATCGTGCGCGGGGCCGACACGCTGGCGGGGATTCCGGTGACCATCGAGGCCGACATGGTGGTGCTGGCGGCGGCCATGCGGCCGGCCGACGGCGTGGCGGAGCTGGCGCAGAAGCTCAATGTGGGCTACGACGAGTTCGGCTTCCTGCTGGAATCGCACCCCAAACTGCGGCCGGTGGAGACCAATTCGGCGGGCGTGTTCGTGTGCGGCGCCTGCCAGGCGCCCAAAGACATTCCGGAGGCCGTGGCGCAGGCTTCGGCCGCGGCCAGCAAAGTGGCCGTGACTTTCGCGGCCACCGAGCTGACGCGCGAGCCGGAGATCGCCCACATCAATGAACAGACCTGCGCGGCCTGTTTCGCCTGCGTGCGCACGTGCCCGTATCACGCCGTCGAAAAGGCCGAAATCCGGGCGCGCAACGGGGCGTTGATCAAGCACACGGCGCGGGTGAATCCGGGGTTGTGCATGGGTTGCGGGACCTGCGTGGCGGTGTGTCCCTCCAAGAGCGCCGATATCGAAGGTTTCAGCGAGGAAGAGATCTACTCCATGGTGGAGGCGCTGGCATGAGCGGCGAGAACGGATTCGAGCCCAGGATCGTGGCCTACGTCTGCAATTGGTGCACCTACCTGGGCGCCGACCTGGCGGGCACGGCGCGCCTGGAGTATCCGCCCAACGTGCGCATCATCCGGCTGCCGTGCACGGGGCGCATCGATACCAACCTGGTGGTGAAGGCCTTCGAAGTCGGGGCCGACGCGGTGCTGGTGTCGGGCTGCCATCCCGGCGACTGCCACTACACCGCGGGAAACTACCACGCGCGGCGGCGCTGGATGCTGTTCCGCGACCTGCTCGATGTGGTGGGCTTCGATATGCGGCGCATCCATTTCACCTGGATCAGCGCGGCGGAAGGCAAGAAGTTCCAGCAGACTATCACGGAGATTACCGAGCAAACGCGCGCGCTGGGACCCTACCGGCCGTATGCTTGTGGGGCGGGCGCTTCCGCCTGCCAACCTGCCCCCAGTGGTGGGGCAGGCGCTTTCGCCTGCCAACATTCCCAAACTCAATTGCGCGAAACAGCCGCCCGCCTGCTGACCGAGGGCGCCGTCAAGGTGGTGATCGGCTACGGCGCCCGCGGCCCCATCTTCGTCACCAGGCCCGAAGATGCCGCCGGCCTGCTGTGGAACGAAACCTGTTTCGCCAATCTAACCACCTATCTGAAGCGCAAGGAAGTGCGCGCCCTGGGTAAGCCGGCCATTGTGGTAAAAGGCTGCGATGAGCGCGCCCTGGTGGTGCTCGAGAAGGAATCGCAAGTCGAGCGCGCGGAAATATACACCATCGGCATGGCCTGCCAGGGCCTGGGCCAACCGAAATGCGCGGCGTGCGATACGCATCAGCCCCGTTTCGCGGATGAGACCATCGCCGCGGACGATGGCCCGGCGCCGCCGCCGGCCGCCGATCGGTACGCCGCGCTCGATGCGCTGTTGGAGAAACCTCCCGAAGAGCGGTTGGCGTTTTGGACCGCGGAATTCGACCGCTGTCTCAAGTGTTACGCCTGCCGCCAGGTCTGTCCCATGTGCTACTGCGAGCGCTGCCTGGCAGACAAGAACCGGCCGCAGGCCATAGATTCCTCGCCGACGCGCAAGGGCAATTTCGCCTGGCACCTTTCCCGCGCCATCCACCTGGCCGGACGATGCGTGGGCTGCGACGAGTGCACAAGGGCGTGTCCGGCGGGCATCGACTTACGCCTGCTCAACCTGGCCCTGGCCCGCGCCGCGGAGACCAAGTTCGGATATCGCGCGGGAATGGACCCGGCCTCGGAGCTGCTCATGGGCGCTTATTCGCTCACCGACAAGGAGGAGTTCATCGGATGAATGTCCTGACTCGGGAGGAGTTGCGGAAGCTGGTGGGCGAATGGATCGCGGCCGGGAAAATCTGCACGGGGCCGGTGCGGGTGAAGCCGGAACTGGTACTCTTCGAGCGCCTCGCGAAGGCTGACGATCTGCTGCTCGATGGCTGGGTGCGGCCGGCGAATTCCATCAAGGAGCTGGTGCTGCCCCGCCACGAAGCGCTATATGGGTACCGCATCGAGAAGAACCGTATCGAGTTGGTGGATCAGCCCGAGACGGCGCCGGAACGGATCGCCATCGGAGCCCATCCGTGCGACGCGGCGGCGCTGCCGATTCTCGACAAAGTCTTCAATTGGGACTACCGCGACGACGCCTACAATCGCCGGCGCGAAGCCACCACGGTGATTACGCTGGCCTGCGCGGAGCGGGACGAGGAATGCTTCTGCACGTCGGTGGGCCTGGGGCCGGAGGCGGAACGCGGCTCGGACGCCATTCTGTTCGACCGCGGCGACGGATCGTTCCTGGTGAAAAGCCTTACGGAAAAGGGCCGCGCGTTGCTGGGCGAGGGCGCGGCGAACGGCGGCGCGGCCAATCCGCCGCCCGCCAGGTTCGACGCCGCACAGGTGGCCAGCTTCGCCAGGGACCATTTCGACGACGCCTTCTGGAAGGAGCATGCGCTGGCTTGCCTGGCGTGCGGCGCGTGCGCCTACACTTGCCCGGTGTGCCATTGCTTCGACATTGTGGATGAGGGCAACGCGCGCGAGGGCGTGCGGGCGCGCAATTGGGACGCCTGCCAGTTTCCGCTCTTCACGCTGCATGCCAGCGGGCATAACCCGCGCAGCGGGCAGGGTGGCCGCCAGCGGCAGCGCATCTATCATAAGTTCTACCTGTATCCGGAGAAATTCGGCGAGATCCTGTGCACCGGCTGTGGCAATTGCGCGCGCAATTGCCCGGTGGGGCTGGGCGTTTTGCCGCTGGTCGCGAAGATTCCCCATGCCGAACCTGTATAAGCCCGACCTCATGGAAGTGATCGGCGTGCGGCAGCACACGCCCGACGTCAAATCCGTCAGCCTGCGTTTTCAAGATGCCGGCCGCGCGCGCCAGTTCACTTTCCAGGTGGGCCAGTTCGGGATTTTCTCGGCCTTCGGCGCCGGCGAATCCACATTCAACATCTGTTCCAGTTCCAATTGGCGCGACCACATCGAATTCTGCTTCCGCAAAGTGGGGCGCGTGACGGAAGCGCTGTGGCGCATCGAGGAGGGCGATACGGTAGGCTTCCGCGGTCCCTACGGTCACGGGTATCCCATGGAAGCGTGGCGTGGAAAGGACCTGATCTTCCTGGGCGGCGGGATCGCCATGCCTCCCATCCGCTGCGCCATCTGGTACGCCCTGGAGAACCGCGAAGATTACGGGCGGATCACCATCGTGTACGGCGCGCGTACGGTGGGCGACCTGGTCTTCGTGGACGAGCTGGACGAATGGGCCCGGCATCCGGACGTGCGCGTAGTGCGGTGCGTGGACCCCGGCGGCCAGACGCCGGAGTGGAGCGGCGAGGTCGGCTTCGTTCCCACGGTGTTCGAGCGCTCGAGCGTATCGGCGGGCAACGCGGTCTCGCTGGTAATTGGGCCGCCCATCATGATCAAGAACACGATTCCGGTTCTGAAACGCATGGGCGCAAGGATGAGCGACGTCTACACCAGCCTGGAGAACCGCATGAAGTGCGGGGTGGGGAAGTGCGGGCGCTGCAACGCGGGCCCGGTGTACGTGTGCAAGGAAGGCCCGGTGTTCACTTTCCAGGAACTGCGGGCGATGCCCATGGATTACTAGGCTGGGGTCAGGCTTTAGCCTGCCGCCGGGCTTCCGCCCGGTGCGCCGGGGTGTATCCTAATTCGTAACCGGGAGCGAGATCGGACATCCCGGCCAAGCCCACGCATCGTCGATCGCCCATGACTCCATCCATCCGCAACCAGGTCCAAGCGTTCCACCTGAATCCGCGCCTGCGCTTTCTTCTGCTAGCCCTGGCGGCCGCCATCCTGTTCCTCGGCGCTATTCGCCTGGGGGATCTGGCCGGATACGACGACGCCATGTATTCGCTCGAAGCGAAGGGGATCGTGCGCACCGGCGATTGGCTCACGCCGCGAAGCAGGGGAGGGCCGGCGCTGGAGCATCCGCCGCTGTTCGTTTGGACGCAAGCCGCGTTTTTATCCGTCTTCGGCATCTCCGACCCGGTGGCCAAAGCGCCGTCGGCGTTGTGTGGTCTCGGCGCCGTGCTGCTGGCGTATTGGCTGACGCGCCGACTGCTCGACGACAAACTAGCCGCATCGGTGGCCATGTTCGTCGCGTTGGCCACGCCCTATTTCATCAAGTACGCGGGCCGCGCGATGACCGATGTCCCGGCGGCCTTCCTGTTCGTGTGCGCCGTCTGCGCCTGGTCGCTGGCCGAAGACGACCCGCGCTGGTATCTCGCGGCCGGAGCGTTCACCGCCATGGCGTCCATGGTCCGCGGCCTGATCGGATTCGCGCTCCCGCTGGTCTTTGCCTTGCATCTCATTGCCGTTCGCCGGCGGCCGGCATGGCGCTATCTCATCCCGTCGCTAATGGTCGCCATTGCGCCGCTGGCGGCCTGGGACGGCTATCTGCTGCTTCGGTACCGCGGTTACTTCGTCAATCTTCATCAGGGCTGGTTGCAGCGGGAAGTCTATGGGCCGCTCACGCCCGCATGGCGCCGTTGCACCGGCGCGTTCGAGTACGCGTGGATGCTCGCCAAGTCGTACTGGCCCTGGCTGCCGGCGATGCTGGCGGGTCTGGTTGCCGTAATCCGCCAGCGCCGCCGCCCGCTCTATCTGCTGTTGTGCTGGGCCGGCGCGGTGTTCCTGCTGTGCGCCATGTCCCGCAGCCGGGTGCTGCGCTACATGCTCCCGGCGTATCCGGCCCTGGCTATCCTGTCCGCCATCGGGCTGCTGAAGTGTATCCCGCGACGCATCATCGAACGCGCCATGGACTGGGCGCCGCCGCTGGCGGTGGCGGCAGCAGTCCTGATCGTCCTGCTGTTCCCGCCGCATTGGCACGCCACCGAGATCCGCGCCATCGCGCAGGCCCAAAGCCGCGTTCTGCCGCCCGGAGAGCTGGTTGGCTTTTACGACAAAGGGGACCCGCGTTATGACGAAACCAACCAACTGGAATGGTATGGCAACGGCGTGCCGTTGATTCTTCCCACGCGCGCGGATCTGGAAGAGGCGCTTCGGGCCGGTTCGGTTCGCGTGTTTGTGCTCGACAATCTCACCTATCGCGAGCGAATCGAGGCGCTGCCGCACGATGTGATCGTGCGGAGCGAGCGCCTGATCGGCGTGCGCCTCAAGCCACGTTAGCCGGACTCTTGTGGTTATTCCTTAAGACGGGCCGGCTTGGGAGCGTTTCAACGCACCAGTTGAACGGCCGCGCCCTTCGCCAGCGTCCGCACTGTGCTCCAGGCGCTGCCACGAACGTCCTGAAGACCGTCCAGCACCTTCTGCATCGCGGACAGAAAATAATCCAGATCTTCTTGCGAGATATTGAGCGGAGGCAGAAACTTGATGAGCTCGGTGTGATAGCCAGCCACCTGGGCGAGGATGCGGTGCTCGTGCAGCAGCGGCATGATAACGGTCTGGCCGAATACTCCCTCGTTGAGCAGATGGAGCGCATCCCAGGCGGCCCGTAGTTTCACCGGGCCTTCGGGACGCCGGAAGTCGATCCCGAACATCAGCCCTTTGCCTCGCACTTCGAAGACGAAAGGGCATGTCTTCCCGATCTCCGTCAGGCGCGCAATTGTCTTGGCTCCCAGCCGAGCCGCGTTGCCGGCCACGTCCTCCTCCTCCATCACGTGAAGAGTCGCCAGCGCCGCCGCCATAGCCAGATCGTTCTGGCCGAATGTGTTCGAATGGACCACGCAATGCTCCATGCTGTCGAATACGGAGTCCATGATCCGTGGCGCCGCCATCACGGCGCCCACCGGCACATAGCCGCCGGAGAGCGCCTTGGCCACGCAGACGATATCCGGCTCGACCTCAGGCCAGTGCTGGTAGGCAAACCACTTGCCGGTGCGCCCCAGACCGCACTGCACCTCGTCGGCCACCAGCAAAGCGCCGGCCTTGCGGCAAAGCCGGCCGGCTTCCGCCAGATAGCCGTCGGCCACTACCGCGCAGGTCTTCCCCTGAACCGCTTCCACTACAAAAGCCGCCGTGTCTTTTCCGTGGAGCGCCTTCTCGAGCGCGGCCAAATCGTTGAATGGGACCTTCTCGGTATCCGGCATCAGGTTTCCGAACCGTTCGCGGAAGAAGTCGGAGCCGTTGAGCGATAGCGCACCGACCGTGAGCCCGTGAAACGCATGGTCGCAGAAAAGGATCCGCGGCTTCCGGGTGTGGCAGCGGGCGAATTTGATCGCGGCTTCGACGCTTTCCGCTCCGGAATTGCAGAAAAAGACGCGCATCGGGTCCCGGCCGGAATCCGCGCACGCGCGATGAGTCAGCTTTTCCGCTACTAGGCCGGCGAGCAGGGAGCAATCCATTCGAACCAGATTCGGCAGATCGCGCGACAGCGTCTGTTCGAGAATGGACCTCACCTTGGGATGGTTTCGCCCCAGCGCGAACACCCCCCAGCCCGTCAGAAGATCGAGATATCGACGGCCCTCGGCATCGAAGAGCCACGCGCCCCGTCCCAGAACGTAGCTCTTGTCGAAACCGATGGTCCGGATCGTCTTCACGAACGCGGGGTTGATATAGCGCTCGTGCAACTCATACTGCCGGCCCTGCTGGGCGTCAAGCCACGCGAGAAATCCCTGGTCCATAGCAAAGCAGCGTTCACCGCCCGGAAGCGGCAACCGAATGAGACGCACTCGGACGCCCCATGGTTACGGCGCCATGCCGGCGGCCGGCCTTAGCCATCGCTACTCGGGTTCTTCGGTTCCATCCGACGGCGTATAGTAGTCCTGCACGCCGAGATTGTCTTCCGTTTCCGAATCGCTTGCGCCGGATTGCTCCAGGAGGACCTCGTCCTCGGGAAACTCGTTCCTGGGGCGTCTGGCTTTCTTGCGATTCGAGTCGGCCAGTTGCTGCCCGCCGTGGTACACATCGTACGGCGAAGTGGAATCTATCCGGAAATCGTCCATGGGGCGACCTCCCTGCTCCGATTTGTACCGAAAGACGAGGCAAAAGTCAAAAGGGGCGCACGCCGCCGCCAGCGCGGACGACGCGTGCGCCGCCGCGGGCGGGGCGCTCTTCCGGGGAGGATGGACTGCCGGACGCCGATTAGAGCATCTGTTCCAGAATGGGAAGGATCGGCGTCACCGGTGGCGTCGTCGCGGATGCGTTGCCCAGGAAAACGTGCGTCACGCCGCTCGTGACATCGAAAACCTCGAGCGAAAACACCAGCGAACACGGCGCAGCCGATGGCCTCGTGATGGTCTGCTGCACGCTGGCGAGAAGCAACGCGCGAAGAGGGGGGCCAGTGAAGACCAAGCCGGTCGGCAGGGGGACAGTCGCAATGTCGCCACTACCCACGGCGAAAGGAATCGGTTTACTGCCGGCGGGGATGATGCCGCCCGCGGCATTGGCGAATGTAACCGTGCCCGTGCAGGAGGGCGCGGTTACCGGCGTCGTGGTCGTCGTCGTCGCCGGCACGGGCGCGATATTGGCCAGATTCACCGCGGCAGTTTCGGAAGTGGCCAAGCCGACGGGAGGAAAAACAAAATCCTGGGTTATGGTGACCGTTTCCGTTGTAGTTGTACCTTGCCCGAACGCGCAAGCGCAGCCGAAGGCCGCTACCACCAGAAATCCTAGTAGAGCTCTCTTCATGGACACTTCTACCTCTCTACAAAATAGCATTCGGGGAAGACTCCGGTCGAGTTCCAGGATCTTCAGTAAGTGCCGAGCCAGACGCGCAGGGCTTGCCGGGCGGCGCAGAAACTGAGCGTGGTCGAGGCCAAGGGGCGATGGCGCGGCGCCGTGGGGCCAGGCCTTTTGGCCTGCCGCCGGCTTTCCAGCCGGCGTTTCGCGGACGGCCCCCAGATGGCCTACTTTGCGCTCCCGGCCGTTACCCGCAAGCGGAAACCACCCGTGAGCGGGGTGGCCTGGGTCAGGCTGATGGCGTCACCGGTGACGTCCCTGCCGGTGGAGGCGATGGCGCTGCTGAGGAACAGCATCGTGCCGTTGGCGTCGGCGCTGGCGTGCGTGTGCAGCGGTTTATCGGCGGCAAGCGCGACCAAGCCGTTGTTTCCGGCCCCTGAGAGAGACACCCAGTGGATATCGCGCCTGGAGGAACCGAAAGTGGCGTCCTTGCTGGTAATGGAGCCGTGGGGGTTGCCGATGTGGTCGGCCGGAGTTTCGGTCCAAAAGCTGTCGGCGAACCAGGACATGCGATCCGTGGCGGCGGGGAGCAGAAACTTGAGGCCGGCCTCGCGGGCGGTAGCGTCGGCGGCTTTCCAATTGAGCTTCCAGGAGAGGTCGGCCTGGGCATCGGGGCCGATCGCCAGGGTGTAGTTGAGCTGGCCCTTGAGCTCGTCGGAGCCGGCCAGGTAGACGTCGGAAGTCACTTCGATTCGGGCGTTGGGGCCATCCATCCTGGCGGTCACGACTTCGTTGCGGTACTGGGGCGCCTGGGTGCTGCTGATGGGGGGCGGCGGGGGCGTGCCGCGGCCGCCTCCTCCTCCTCGGCCGCCGGGGACGGGAATCGATTCACCGAGGTTGAGGATAGGCCCGGCGAGGACGATATCCCGATCCCCGGCGCGCCAGGAGGCGATCTGGCCGGTGCGCTTATCCAAGACCAACCGGGTTCCGGCGGTTTCCACCACCACGTTCTGCCCAGCCTCGGAGAGACGGACGGCCCCGCTGGCCGCCAGTGCGGCGGGAGCGGCGGGACCTGCGTAGCCTTTCACGCGCAAGCGGGCGACGTAAATGCCGCGGCCATCGGGGTGGATGAACTCCAGGCGGAGGGTGTCCATGCCGGCAGTGTCGGGGAAAGACGCGTCCACCGTGGAGCGGGGCTTGGCGGCGACGTGGGTTTCGCCGTGGGCCAGTACCTTGTCGCCGGCCAGGGCCTGCCAGCGACAGGTGAGTTCGGAGAGGTCCGTGAAGGAGTAGCGGTTCTGGAGCGGGACCGTGACCTTGCCGGCCGCCGGGACAATCTCACGAGCGGCGGTGGTCACCGGGCTATAGACCATCTTGAGGTTGAAATAGCGATTGGGCTTGATCTGGCGATCGGCGGTGACCGCGCCGCCGCCGCCGGAAAGGCGTATTCCGGTTTTGAGATCGATGCCACGCGCGCCGGGGCTGGGAGTGGACCAGCGCTCCGGGAACCGGTCGGCCAGGTTCTGTTCCTGCCATTCCCAGATGAAGGCGCCGGTGATGCCGTCGGAGCCCCAGATGGGTTCCCAATTGGCGGCCAGGATCCTGCCCCAGGGGTCCTCGATGCCGCCGATCTCGGTGTAGATGGCGGGAACCTTGGCGCGGTTGGGGCTCTTGAGCATCTCCCTCATTTGCGCCACGGGCGGATAGTGGTAATCGTCAAAGTCGGTCTTGGGGTTGGGACCCAGGCCCTGCTGGGATATTAGGGCCAGGCGCGTGGGGTCGTTGGCTTTCATGTAGTCGAACACCGCCTGCCCATTAGGACCGTAGCCGCTTTCGTTGCCGCAGCTCCAAACCACTACGCTGGGGCGGTTCTTATCGCGGGCCAGGGTTTCCTTGGCGCGGAAAACGAAGGCCCATTGGCGGGTGAGGTCGCGCATCTCGCCTGCTACCCAGCAGAAGGGCGACTCGTCGAGGACATAGAAGCCGGCCTCGTCGCACAGTTCCAGGAAGCGGGCCGCGTGGTTGTAGTGGCTGGTGCGAATGGCGTTGATGTTGGCGGCCTTCATGAGCTTGATGTCGGTCTGCCAGACCTTTTCAGTAAGGGCGTGGCCCAGAGTCAGGAATTCATCGTGGCGGCACGTGCCGGTGAGTTTGACGGGCACGCCGTTGACCAGCATCACGCCGCCCTTCAACTCGACCGTTCGGAAACCGATGCGGTCCTGGATGCGTTCCACGGTTTGTTTCCCATCCGACAAGCTGTAAAACACGTAATACAGGTTCGGCTTCTCGGCCGACTAGAGCTTGGGCGCGGTGACCAGCGTGGTGATGAGCACGGTGGCGAAGCCGTCGGGGCCGATGACGCCGGCCCGGTTCAAGGCGGGTAGCGCCACCTTGGCGCCGGCCAGAGAATACAGTTCGCCGGAAAGGTTAAAGTGCGCGCCAACCGGGCCGGCGACGCGGACACTGGACCTCAGGGTGGCGTTCTTGTACTGGGCGTCCAAGTCCGTGACTACAGTCACATCATCCACGTGCAGGCGCGGAAGGGCGAGGAGGTAATTCTCGCGGTAGATGCCGCCCAGGCACCAGAAATCACCTTTGTCCAGGCTGACCGAGGCGGTCTTCTTGTATACGCGCACGGCCATGAGATTGCGCTGGCCGGGCTTGAGGGCTTCGGTGACGTCGATGTCGAAGGCCGTGAAGCCGCTCTCATGGTAGCCGGCGCGGTGGCCGTTGACGAAGACTTCGGCGCCGTCGTAGACGCCGTC
Source organism: Bryobacteraceae bacterium (assembly GCA_049520795.1). GTDB lineage: Bacteria > Acidobacteriota > Terriglobia > Bryobacterales > Bryobacteraceae > BOG-224. Next base: position 3,538 of record JBEKPK010000061.1, on the reverse strand, counting down.
GAAATGCCAGAGCACGCGCTGTCCGGCAAAAGAGGCCGGGACCTGCACCCAGCGGCGATAAAGGCCGATGTCTTCGGATTGGTTGCCGGTGCGCTCCTGGTACGTGGGGATGGAAAAGCCTTCGACTTCCCAATTGGCGGGGACGGGGATGTCCTTCCAGTCGGCGTCGGAGGCGGCGGGGGTGGCGAAATCGGGAATGGGGGCCGAAGGCGGCAGTTGGCCGTTGACCGCGGGGCTGACGCCGTGATCGAGTTTGAAGCGCCACGTCCCGGTCATGGGGAAGACGGCGGGATTGCCGACGCGCAGGCGCGCGACGGGAACGGGCCCAGGGCCGGGGACGGGCACGGGGGCCGCGAAGGCCCACGACGAAAGGGCGAGAATGCACGGGACAAGGAGTTTTCGAGACATGCGAACCTCTGATTTGGAGTGGGAATGAGCCGAGGTGGGACAGGCCATCGCCTTTTGTGGCCTGTCGTCCTGCCATGGATGCGACAAGACGCCTGCCGGTTTCATAAGCGACTTATTGTAGCTGGAATCCGGGTCAGCGATAGCGGTAGAGCTTTATCCGCTGGATGCGGCCATTGGGGATCACTCCGCCGCCGAGGCGAACGGATTTATCCGAGTCGCTCTCGTCGCCGTTGAGCCTCCGTCCGGGAACCCATCGGCCGTCCACAAACTTGCCCTCTTCAATGGAGTCGATGCCGACGAGAGGACCGCCCGGGGTGTTCGGAGAGAACCGGATGTTCACCGGACCACTGGAGGCGGCGATGTACTCATCCGGTCCAACGGCAATGAAGAGAACGCCGGCGCGCTCGGCAAGCTTGATCGGCGCGGGCGGCGGCGCCGGCGCAAGAGGCGCTCCGGCAGCCCCTTTGGGAGCCGGCACGGGGTCTCTCCCGCTGCGCGCGTAGCTCACTGTCAGGACGTAGTTGCCCAATGTGATCTTCTGCGGCGGTTCGTCGGCGATCGCCACGGCGCCGGCCATCGTGCCTTTTCCCTGGTTTTCGACAATCAGGGGAGTGAGCTGCGAAATAATGTCATAGCTCCGCGCGAGCGGCAGGTCTGGCAGTTCCAGCCTGGTCCTGGGAGTGCCTGTGAAAATCAGATCGTCGACCGAATTGGGGCTGAACCGGCGTTCGAGTTCTTCCATGATGCCGGGTTCCAGAGTGAAGAAAAGCTCGTCGATGGCGAAGGGGCTGATTCCGATGCCGTCGTGCTGCCCCATCACATAGAAGATGTTGTAGTGGGCCGTGGCGTGAAAGGCCTCCGGGATGAACAAGGGAAACTCCTTGGTGTAGTGATACCAGTCGGCCCACTCGGAGAAGTTGGTGGAATGGAGGTCCGGCGAGCGGAAGTCGATGGCCGGCGCGGCCACTTTCCATAGGTCATGCACGTGAGGCTCGGGGCCGCCGCTGGGATACGTCCCCGGCAGCCGGTCTCCCATGGAGCACCAGGTGTTCACGAACATGGGGACCGGGTATTGGGCCTTGCCCGCGGCCGCCACCCGGCCCACGTAGCGCGCATAATTCCAGGCCATGAAGATCTCATCCGTGTAGGGAGCTTTGCCGAAGACGTCTTCCCAGGTTCCCGATGTCTTGGCCCCGGCCGCTTCCCACGCCTTGCGGAACTCCGGATGGAGAGTCGCCTTGTGGCTGGTCATATAGTCCAGCAACTCCTTGGGCGCAGGTTCGGCGAAGGCCTTGTTGGCCGCCTCGCTGCGGTCCCGCGTGTCGCCCAGCAGACCCACCTCGTTTTCCACCTGGATCAGGATCACGCGGCGGTGCGTGTCCACTTCCTTGACGTGCCGCAGGAGGGCGGCGAAGGCGCGGCTATCGGCTTCCACGTTGGCCGCGCTTAATGTGGACAGGGTATCCGTGCTCGAGCCGTCTTTCCGCTTGGCGCGTGGGAACCGGTCCGTGTTGCCCTTGACCCAAATAGGAGGGTAACTGGAAGCGCCGTTCTTCCAGCTTGCGAACCACAGGAACGCGAGGCGCAGATTGTCGCTTTCGGCGGCGTGGATCTGGGCGTCCACCAGGGTGAAATCGAACTGGCCCTCTTTAGGTTCCAATAACTCCCACTGGACGGCGGCCAAGACGGTGTTGAGATGCAGAGCCACCAGTTTGGGCCAAACCGGCTTCATGAACTCGAGGCTGCTGGTAGTGGAGTTGCGCAGCTCTCCGGCCAGCATCAGAAACGGCTTGCCGTCGACGATCATCTGCGTGGCCGTGCCTTGCCTCCGGAGATGGGGAATGTCCGTTGCGGCGCCGGTGGTCGTCTGAGCGCTCGCTGCGATGGCAGCGAAAGCGAACATGCCGACAAATCCACAGAACTTTCGCATCTTCCCGCCGGCCTCCCAACCGTGTTTTCCGGGCATTTATATCTACTACTCCTTTTTGGCTTGGCGGCCAAGGCCAGTATATCAATCAGCCACCTATCCCGCAGCAATAGAAGCACATCTGTTTATCCTCAATTCGCGCATTTCACCGGGCCGCCGAAGCCGGATTGGTCCTCCCGGAGCAGTAGCATCCCTCCGGGCGATTGTTCTACTCTGGAGTTCGAGAAACCATGCGACAGATCGTATTGGAAGGGCCAAGACAGCTCGTGGGACACGTTGCGCCGCCCGTAGCCGGGCAGCCCGGTGAGGCGCTGGTGAGGATTCACCGCGTCGCCATATGCGGCAGCGATTGGCACGCCTTTGAAGGGCATCAGGCCAATTACACCTATCCGCGCATCATCGGCCATGAGTTGAGCTGCGAGGTGCTGGAAGCGCCGCCCAACAATCGCGGCATCCGGCCGGGAGATCGGTGCGCCATAGAGCCTCACCTGACCTGCGGCGCTTGCATGCCCTGCCGTCTGGGCCGCCCCAACTGCTGCGAGAGCATGAAGGTGTTGGGAGTGCACGTGGACGGCGGGATGCGAGGCTTCATGAATGTGCCCGTGGAGCGCCTGTACAAGTCGGACCGGCTTTCCTACGATCAACTGGCGCTGGTGGAGTTCCTGACCATCGGCGCCCACGCTGTGGCCCGAAGCCGGCTGGTGGCCGGCGACGACGTTCTGATTGTGGGCGCGGGACCGATTGGGCTCGCGGTACTCCAGTTCGCGCTGATGGCCGGCGCCTCCGCCAGGATTATCGAGAAGGTTGAGTTCCGCCGCCAGTTCGCCAGGCGTTTTGGCGTGGAAGTTCTGGCGGAGTACGACGGCCGCCCGGCGTCGGTGGTTTTCGACTGCACCGGCGATGAGGAGGCCATCAAGGCCAGCTTCGACCGCGTGGGCCCGGCCGGTCGGCTGGTGCTGGTGGGCCAATTCCTGGGCTTCATTCCCTTCGACCATACGCCGTTCATCAGGCGGGAGCTCGACGTCCTGGCGAGCCGCAACAGCCACCACCAGTTTCCGCGCGTGATCGGGATGATCGAGCGGGGCGAAATCGAACTGGACCCGTGGATCACCTGCCGCATGCCGTTGGCCGAAGCGCCCGACGTGTTCGCCGGCCTGGCCAGCCACAAGAACTACATCAAGGCCGTCTTCGAGGTTCGGGACT
>JBEKPK010000060.1:0-19054 GCA_049520795.1 Bryobacteraceae bacterium | reverse complement strand
TGGTTGTCGATTTCGAGCAGCGCCGAGAGGGCCAGCCGGTCCACATTCGGTTTCAGAGAGCAGATTTCGGTGGAAAGTTCGTGCGGCAGCATGGGCACCGCGCGATCCGGAAAGTAGACGCTGGTCCCGCGCAGGCGGGCCTCCGCGTCAATCGCTCCGCCCGGCCGCACGTAGTGGCTCACGTCGGCAATGTGCACATCGAGCGCGTAGTGGCCGTTGGCCAGTCGGTCCACCCACACGGCGTCGTCAAAATCGCGCGCTGTTTCGCCGTCGATGGTCACCACGTCCATGCCGCGGAAGTCGCGCCGCCCCTCCAGTTCCCGCGCCGCGATGGCGTTGGGGATGGCCTCCGCCTCTTCCATCGCCTCGGGCGGAAATTGATGCGGCAGGTGGTGTTTGCGGATCACGATCTCCACGTCCACTCCGAAATCGTCGGGATGGCCCAGGATTTCGATCACGCGCCCCACCGGGCCCGAACCCTTCTCCGGGTATTCGAGCAACTCCACGTCGACCACCATGCCGTCCAGTTCTTCCACCGACGCCACCCGCGGCGCTTCCACCCCGATGCGGTCGGCGACCGCCCCCGGCGGCGGGATTTCCAGCCCCTCGGGAATCTCGATCCACTGCTGAATGCGCCCATCGTGGGGGACCACGAACTGCCCGCGCCGGCCAATCCGGAATTCGCCCACCACGGTGGGGTGCGCCCGCTTGAGTACTTTGACAATTTCGCCGTCGGCGCGCCCACCCGGCTCAATGCGCCCGATGCGCACCACCACCCGGTCGCCGTGCATGGCCTTCTCCGCCGATTCGGGCGGGATGAAAATGTCCCCCGTCACTCCTGGCGCCGGATGGTCGCAAATCAGAAAACCATAGCCATCGCGGTGCATATTCAGCCGCCCGACGGCGAATTCCCGGCTGCGGGCGGTCACCGCGAAGTGGCCCGAGCGCAGCTCGATCACCTCGCCGCGCGCCGCCAGGCGCTCGAGCGCGGTCTCCAGGTCCGCGCGCTGCTCGCCCTTGGCCCCCAGTTCCCGCGCCAGTTGCTTGAAGTTGGCGCGCGCGTGCGGCAGTTTGCACATGTGTTCCAGCAGGGCGGCGTCCGTCATATCCCGATTCTACCGGCAACGGCCGATACAGGGCCCCGCCAGGACCCAGCCGCGGGATAAGAATTCCCCGGATGCGGGCCACGCAACTTTCTTTGTCTCGTTGAGCACCCTGGCGAATTCTCCGCATTGACAACGGCGCGGGACGGGGTATCATTATGAATTACTCCCCCGATTGAAAACCCGAGGACCCGTGACCCCCACACGCACCCAGATAGTTCTTGAAACCGATCTCGCCGGCATGGAGCGCCACGCGCGCGGCAAAGTCCGCGATATCTATGCTCTCGGTGACCGGCTGCTCATCGTGGCTACGGACCGCATCTCGGCGTTCGACTACATCCTCGCCACGGGCATCCCCGACAAGGGCAAGGCGCTGACGCAGCTTTCGATATTCTGGTTCGATTTTCTGCGCGATGTAGTGCCCACCCATTTCCTGACGGCCGACGTGGACTGCTATCCCGAGCCGCTTCCACGTTTCCGCGACCAGCTCGTGGGCCGCTCCATGCTGGTCAAGCGGGCCAACATGGTGGAGGTTGAGTGCGTGGCGCGCGGCTACCTGGCCGGGTCCGGCTGGAAGGAGTATCGCGAGCGCGGCTCGGTGTGCGGCATTCCTCTGCCCGCCGGCCTGCGCGAGAGCGACCGGCTGCCCGAGGCGATTTTCACTCCCGCCATCAAGGCCCAGACGGGCCACGACGAGAACATCTCCTTCGACCGCGCTTGCTCCATGGTTGGTGGCGACCTGGCCGCCCGATTGCGGGATCTCACGCTCGAGATTTACGGCCGCGCCGCGCGCTACGCCCAGACCAGGGGCGTGATCATCGCCGACACCAAGTTCGAATTCGGTTTCGTGGGCCAGGAGCTGGTGCTGGGCGATGAGGCGCTTACGCCGGATTCCTCGCGCTTCTGGCCCGCCGATACGTACGCCCCCGGCGGGCCGCAGCTTTCCTTCGACAAGCAGTACGTGCGCGATTACCTGGAATCCATCCACTGGAACAAGCAGCCGCCGGCCCCGCCGCTGCCCGATGAGGTGGCCGCCCGGACCAGCGATAAGTACCGGCTCGCCTACCGTTCCCTTACCGGCCGCGAGCTATGAACTGGCTCGACATCGTCATCCTGGTGATTGTGGCGTGGTCCGTCGCCATCGCCTTCCGCAAGGGACTCGTGCGCGAGGTCCTCGGCTTGGCCTCCGTCATCCTGGCGTTGTTCCTGGGTCTCTGGTTCTATGGGACCGCCGCCGCCTGGCTCGCGCCCTACCTGAGCTCGCGCCCGCTGGCCAATGCCGCTGGATTCCTGGTGGTTTTCATTGGCGTCTTGCTGATCGGAGCCGTGGCGAGTTACATTATCGGTAAGTTTCTGAGAGTGACGGGACTCTCGATAGTGGATCACGCTCTGGGCGCGGCCTTCGGCGTCGTGCGCGGCATCCTCATTGCCATCGCCCTCGTGATGGCTATCATGGCCTTCTCCAAGGACGGCCAGCCCCCCGAATCGATAGTACAGTCCCGAACCGCGCCCTTCGTGGCGGGCGCGGCCAGATTGTTCGCGGCCATGGCGCCGTATGAAATGAAAGAAGGCTTCCGGAAGACCTACGATCAGGCCGGAAATGCCTGGAAGAAGGCTCTGGAACTCAGGCTTCAAAGCGTGCCCAAAGCGCAAAAGGAACAATAATGAAAGAGAATTTTGACGCGCTCGTGCAGCACTTGTTGAATGGAAACATCTTCCTGGAGCAGGCCATAGAGATTCTGGAAAAGAGCATGATCGACGGCGCCCTCAAACGGAGCAAGGGGAACCACTCGGCGGCCAGCAAATTGCTCGGCATCCATCGCAATACGATGCAGCGGAAAGTGCTGGCATACGGCCTCTCGAACGGCCGTCCCCGCGCCCGCCGCAAGCCCGCCACCCGCTTCGCACGGCCCCTGAAGCCCCAGGCCGCACGGGTGGGGTGAGCCCGCTCCCGCGGAAGACGCGACACATGGACCTTCTCATTTTCGATTTGGACGGCACCTTGATCGATTCCCGGCTCGATCTGGCGCACGCGGTGAACGCGGCGCGCGCCCATATGGGGATGCCGCCGCTCGAAAACGATCTGGTGTGCTCCTATGTGGGCAACGGCGCGCCGCTTCTGATGCGCCGCGCGCTGGGCGAACAGGCGTCCGAGGCGGAGGTCGAAAGGGCCCTCGAGTTTTTCCTCCAGTACTATCGCGATCACGCCCTCGACTGCACCACCCTCTACCCCGGCGTGCGCCAATCGCTCGACCGGCTGCGCGCCGCGGGCAAGCGCATGGCCGTCCTCAGCAACAAGCCCGTGGAGGTAAGCCGCGCCATCCTCGGCGGGCTCCGCGTGGATGCGGATTTTTTCCGGGTGTACGGCGGCGACAGTTTCGCATTCAAGAAGCCCCATCCCATCGGCGTGGAAACCCTGATTCGGGAAGCCGGGGTTGCGCGCGAGCGAACCATGATGGTGGGCGACAGCTCGGTGGATATTCACACCGCCCGCAATGCCGGAGTGAAAAGCTGCGGCCTCACCTACGGCCTCAAGCCCGAAACTCTGTCCGACCCGCCGCCCGACCTCCTGTTCGGCCGCATGGAAGAGCTAGCCGATTGGATTCTGAATCGCAACGGAGAGAAGCCATGACCCATCGCCCGGGAACCACCGTACCCGACACGGGTATTTATTGGTGCACCGTCTGCAAGAGCCCGGAGCTGTTCGAAGCCGGCCAGCCATTCCCCGAATGCAAGAACATGTGCGGCCGCGGCTACTGGCAGCTTGTGGAGAAAAGCGAGCGGGAGCCGCAATAACGGCGAGCCCTTCCGCCTGCCGGTCCGGGCGAATCTCGAGGCGCGCCGGGTCTTTCCATTGCGGCGCCCGACTACAAGGGGCGCAAGCTCACCCGGCCTTTTCGGACGCCGAAGTAGAATAAGGGGAGTGCCGCGTTCTTCCATTTCCCGCCGTGCGCTGCTGGTGTCCTCCGCCGCGGCGCTGGGCTGCGGGAGGCGAAAGGCTACCGGGTTTCCGGGCTATTGTTTCGTCGCGAACCGCGGCAGCCGCTCGGTGGCGGCGGTGGATCTCAACCGCTTCCAGGTCCGCGCGCAGATACCGCTCGAATCCGCCCCCTCGGCCCTCGTCGCCCGCCCGGACGCGGTGCGGCCGCGGGCGTTCGCGCTGGCCCCCGCCGCCGGCGCGGTGTATGAAATCGACGCGGCGTCATTGTCGGTGCGCCGCCGAGCCCGCGTTGGCAACCAGGCGGTGGCGCTGCGGTTCTCTCCGTCCGGCAATGCGCTGTGGGCGCTCTGCCGGGACCCCGCGGCGCTGGTGGAGATAGCGCTCGACGGGCTGCGTCCGGCGCGCCGCATCCCGCTTCCCGCGCCGCCCGACAGCTTCGAGGTCAGCGCCGACGGCCGCGCCGCCGTCGCCAGCCTGCAGGCCCGCTCAATATCGATCGCTTCGCTCGCCCGCGGCGTGGTTGAGCGCGTCATAGCAGCCGGCGCCGAGCCTTCGATCCTACGCTTCCAGCCCGATGGCCGCCAGTTGATCGCCGGCAGCGCTCCCGAGCGCAGCCTGATCATCTTCGATGTGCCAAGCGGCAAGACTATCGTGCGCCTGCCCCTGCCCATCGCCCCCCGCCACTTCTGCTTCGACGTTGTGGACGGCGCCGAAGGCGGCCAGCTTTTCGTCACTGGCGAGGGCATGGACGCCGTGGTCATCGCTTTCCCCTATACCACCGAAATCGATCAGACCGTCCTCGCCGGCCACGCGCCGGGGCCCATGGCGGTCACCGATACCTCGCCTTCCTACCTCCTAGTTTCCAATCCCGGCTCCAACAGCGTCACCGTGCTCGATGTGGATTCGCGCAAGCTGGTGGCCGTGGTGCGCGTCGGGCAAGGGCCCGGCCAAATCGTGATCACTCCGGACCGGCCGCAGCAGTACGCCCTGGTGCTCAACGAGAAGTCCGGCGATATGGCCGTAATCCGGCTGGTTACCTTCAACGAGCCCTGGGTGCACCACTATAAATCGGCTTCGCTGTTCATGCTGATTCCGGTGGGCGAAGAACCGGTGGCCGCGGCGGTGGTGCGAGTGGGGTAGCGGCCGGGCATGACTGCGCGGGCATATGCCGGCGGTTGGCAAGCGAAAGCGCCTGCCCCACAAGGATGGAGGTCCTTCGACCGCAATGTGGGACAGACGCTTTCGTCTGTCAATCGGTCGCGGCTCAATGACGCTCTAACGAGCCGCGACCGTGAGGGAGCGGTCGCGGGCGCTTTCGGAGCGAGTTCTTACTTCTTCTTCCCCTGCGCGGCCACCGCTTCCATGGCGGCTTTCACCTTTTCGGGGTCGCCCAGATAGTAGCGGTTGAGGGGCTTCAAATTGTCATCGAGCTCGTACACCAGCGGCATGCCCGTCGGTATGTTGAGCTCCACAATATCGGCTTCGGAAATGTCGTCGAGATACTTCACCAGGGCGCGCAGGCTGTTGCCGTGCGCCGCGATCAGCACATTTTGTCCCTGCCGGATGGCCGGGGCGATGGTTTCGTGCCATAGCGGCAGGAAGCGCGCCACCGTGTCCTTGAGGCACTCGGTGAGCGGCAGATCCTGCTTGCTCAGCCCCTTGTAGCGCGGGTCGTGGCCGGGGTAGCGCTCATCGTCGGGGGTCAGCTCGGGCGGCGGAACGTCGTAGCTGCGGCGCCAGATCTTCACCTGCGCCTCGCCGAACTTGGCCGCCGTTTCGGCCTTGTTGAGGCCTTGCAGCGCGCCGTAGTGCCGTTCGTTGAGACGCCAGCAGCGGTACACCGGAATCCACATCAGGTCCATTTCGTCCAGCACCGACCACAGCGTGCGGATGGCGCGCTTCAGCACCGAAGTGTAGGCCACGTCGAACGTGTAGCCTTCGGCTTTCAGTACCTGGCCGCCTTCCTTGGCTTCCTGCCGGCCCTTTTCGGAGAGATCTACGTCCGTCCAGCCGGTGAATCGGTTCTCTTTGTTCCACGTGCTTTCGCCGTGGCGCACGAGTACGAGTTTGATCATCGGGCGCCCCCGTCATTGCCGGAACGCCTTGCGGCCCAGGCGCCGCGCCGCCCCGCAATCACTATTACGATAATCGTCAAATTAGCACTCCTTATGAATGAAAACTCTTGAACCGCGGCCGCAAACGGGCCGACAGGCCGGTCCTCATATCTCCAGGCTAACTGTTTCCGAAGCGCCGCGCGACGCCATGCCCGCGCTGCCCCGCCCGCGTTTACGCCACCACCACGATTCCGCCCTCGGTGACGTGGTAACCCTTGGCGCTGTCCGCCTCCAGGTCGAAACCGATGACGCTCGCATCCGGCAGTTTCACCCCTGTATTCACGATGGCGCGGCGGACCCGGCTATAGCGCCCGATCTCCACGCCCGGCATCAAAATCGAATACTCCACCTCGCAATAGCTGTTCACCCGCACGCCTGGCGAGAGCACGCTGTGCAGCACCCTTCCGCCGGAAACGATGCACCCCGCGCTCACCACCGAATCCACCGCTACTCCCATGCGCCGGCCCTCCTGCGCGAAAACAAACTTGGCCGGAGGCTGTTGCGTCGCCTTGGTGCGGATGGGCCAGCGCTGGTCGTACAGGTTGAACTCGGGCACTACGTCCACCAGGTCCATGTTGGCTTCGTAGTAGGCGTCGAGGGTTCCCACGTCGCGCCAGTAGCTCACGGATTTGTCGTTGATGTCGCGGAAATCGTAAGCCACCACCCGCGCCCGCGAAAGGTTCTTGGGAATCACGTCCCGGCCGAAGTCATGGGTGGAACCGGCATCCTGGGCGTCTTCGTGAAGCACCCGCAAAAGTACGTCGGTGTTGAATATGTAAATCCCCATCGAAGCGCTGATCATGGAGGGATCGAAGCGCGAGCGCTTGGCATTGCCGTGCCGCGGCTTTTCCTCGAACCCGACTATCCGGAAATCGGGGTCGATCTCGGCCACCCCAAAGCGCCCGGCGTCCTCGGGCGGAGCCTTTATAGTGGCGATCGTGATCTCCGCGTTATGCCGCCAGTGCCAGTCCAGCATGTCGCGGTAGTTCATCTTATAAATATGGTCGCCCGCCACGATCAACGTCTGCTCCGGCGCCTCCGCCTCGATGCTGTAGCAGTTTTGAAAAACCGCGTCGGAAGTGCCTTGATACCAGTCCTCGTGAACCCGCTTCATGGGCGGAAGCACCTCGATGTACTCGCCCAGTTCCGGAGAGAAGATGTTCCACCCGTCGCGGATGTGCCGGATGAGGTCCAGCGATTTGTACTGTGTTAGGATTAAGATTCTACGGACGTTGGAGTTGACGCAGTTGGACAGGGTGAAGTCGATTATGCGGTAAGCGCCCCCGAACGGTACCGCGGGCTTGGCGGTATCCTTCGTCAGGGGATACAAACGCTCGCCGGCGCCGCCCGCCAGCAGGATCGCCAGAACATTTTCCATCTCAGCGTAACTTCCTGAAAACAAACAGAATCCGGACGATGAGCCGATTCTTCAAGAGGGCGTCCTAAATTTTGGGCTTGACTTTATTTGTCAACCACCTATGATATCAGTACCTTCTGTGCGAAGCGCGGTCTATTTTTGCGGGGTTTCGAGCGTCCCTGGAAGGGATGTGCCCGGCGGTGCGGCGCGCGGAAATTTTGGTCCAGTCGGGAGGTGTATTTCGTTTGGCTGAAGTTAAGCTTCAGGAGGGCGAGACCTTGGAAAACGCTCTCCGCCGGTTTAAGAGGAAGGTCCAGCAGGAAGACATCATTAAGGAAGTCAAGAGACACTCCTTTTACCTAAAGCCGGGTGAGAAGCTCCGGGCCAAGCAGGCGCTGGCCCGCAAGCGAAACCGGAAGAAATCACGCCGGGAGATAGAGTAAAACCGCGGCGGCGGGCGCGCAAGCCCGCCGCCTTGTCCGCAACAGTTTTCGGGTTGACAATGGGGCCAGTGCCATGCCGGATTTTCAGGACCGCGTCCTCAAGTGCATAGACTGCGGGTCGGATTTCGTATTCACAGCGGGAGAACAGCACTTCTTCCATGACAAGAACTTCAAGAACGAACCCAAGCGCTGCAAGAACTGCAAGACCAAGCGCCAGGGTGGTTCGGCGTCGGGATTCAGCAAGACGGAGACCATGACCACGTGCTCCCAGTGCGGTCGGGAAACCACGGTACCCTTTAAGCCCACTCAAGGCAGGCCGGTGTTCTGCCGCGAGTGCTTCCTGAGCCGAAAGGCATCGACTGTAGCCGCCGGCGGTAACCGGTAGCTCTCTCGGCAGGCGGACCTAGAGTCCCCCCGGAACTTCGCCCGCCTGCCGCGATTCCTCAAGCTTTCGCGCGGGATACGTGTCCCAGCCTGCGGCGCACCCACCGCTATCTTAATTTAAATCGGCGCCGCGCCCGGCCCTCAGTGCGTCTGTCGCGGAGAGTACTTGTTGAGCGCCGCAATCAGCTTGGCGGCCATGGCGGGCATCGGCGCCCCACTGCCCAGAATCTGCTTGCTGGACCACGGTTGCCCGTACAGGACCTTGTTCTCGTCCTGGTCGTTGCGCAAGGTGGAGCCGTCCAGCGAAATGCCCGCGAACAGGCCCCGCGAACGCGACCAGGAGAGAATCTCGGCCCTCATGAAAGCATCGGTCTGCGCGGTGGCGTCGCGCCCCACCGGACCGGCCGCGGCCGTGGCGTCCCCACCCAGCGTGAACTTGCTGGTGGTCAGATGTTTCATGCCGCCCTGGTTCAACACCAGCAGTACGACGTCCGAGGAAGAGACGCCGATCTGAAGCCCGAACCCTCCGCCTTCGATGCGGATGGCGGCCGGCGGTCCCCAGCCCTGCCCGTTGGCGGCGCGGCAAATTGAAAACCCGCGCCCGTACTTGGCCCCTACGCCGAACGCCGCTTTCTTCAACCCGGGCACGAGCACCATGCACGGAGACTTATCCAGCAAATCCTGAGGGATGGCTTTATCCGGAGCCGACATCACCTCGCTGAACAGCTCGGCGGCGTCATCCAACCGTTCCGCCGTCTTGCTCTTATCCTGGGCGGCGGCGAAAGGCGCGCAGCCCAGCGTCACAGCCAACGCAAACGTGATCGAGCGCATGTCTTTATGGTAGCGCGGCGGAGCCGTCCGCAGCGACAAGGCGTGCCTTCCGAATCCCCCCGCGCGCCGGTTACCCGCGCAGCTTCCTGTAGTTGTCCAGGCAGCGTTTGACGCATTCCAACGAGGGGAACCGGCTGCCTTCCTGCTCGATCAGGTACCACTCGATGCCGCCGGTCCTTTCAGCCGCGGCGAAGATCTTCAGCCAAGGTACGTCGCCCTCGCCGAACAGCACGCGGTAGCCGCGGTCCGGGCCCGTTCCGGCGCCCCAATCCTTGCAGTGCATGCAGTTGATGCGGCCGGGATTGGCTTCGATCCACTTCACCGGGTCGTAACCCACGTCCACGCAGGTGCCCACATCGAACTGGAGCATCACTTCCGTGGGCGTGTTGGCGGCGATCACCTCGATGGGCATCTTGCCCTCCACCAGCCGGAACTCCGCGTCGTGATTGTGAAAGCCCGCGCGCATATTGAGCGGCTTCAGCTTTTCCGACGCCGCCGTCAGCGTGCCGGCCACCCCCTTCCAGCCGTCCACCCCTCGCGGATTGCCCGCGCTGGCCATGACGATGTAGCGCGAACCGATAATCTGGTTCAGCTCGATGGCTTTCGGCAGCCCCTCGGCGCTGAGGTTTCGCGCATCGTTATGGGTCGAGTTGCAGCGGATGCCCAGATCGTCCATGAGCTTACGAATCTGCTTGGCCCGCTCGGCCGTCCACTGGTAGTACGGGCTGTAAAACTCCACCACCTCATAGCCCATCTTGGCCACCGCCGTGAGGGTAGCGTCATTATCCTTGGCCAGCTCGTCGCGCACCGAGTACAGCTCAAGTCCTACAGGAAGGCGCTTACCCTGAGCCACGATGGGCGCAAGCGGCGCCGCCGCCGTGGCCGCAAGGAACGACCGGCGGGAAAGGTTCGACGTCATGTTTCAAACCATAGCACATGGAGGCCGCCGCCATCGGCCCCGAAATGATGGGCCGCTATCGTTGTCCCACCCGTGAAAGGCTGGCCAGCGCGATCCGTGCCTGCTCTGAGTCCATGGTCTTCAGCTCGACTGACTGTCTTAGGTAACGCTCCGCGGCTGCCGTATCTCCCGCCGCCATGGCGATCTCTCCCGCATGGTGAAATAGTTTTGCGTCACAAATGCCGATTGCCAGGGCTGTCTCAATTTGCCTTCGCGCTTCCCCGTTCTGGCCATTGACGTGCAACGCCCACGCGTAAGCGTCGAGCGTGTATACGTCATGGCGCCAGGCGTACTCCTGTTGCGCCACTTTCAGAGCCTTGGCCGGCTGCTGCGCCTGGTCGGCATAGTAAAAGACCAGTTCGCGGTTGGAGTTGTCTTTCCCGCTCGATTCCAGCAGCGCTTTGGCTTCAAACTCGGCGAATGCCTGCTTCGATTCGCTTTCGCGTCCCGCCAGTTGGAGCGCTTCGGCCAGGTCATAGAGATTCCCGGCGCGCGGTACGCCCTGCTGGAGCTGCTGTAAGAGAACCACCGCTTCCGCGTAACGTTTCTGCGCGATGCGAACCTGCGCCAGATTCCCCATCGCGGAGGGATGGCTTGGAAACACCTTCAATGCCTGCTGGAAAAGCCTGTCCGCCGCGTCGGCGCTGCCGGTGGCGAACCGCAGATGGCCCATCTGAGCTAGGATCGATGCGCGTTCACCGGTTGCGGTCGGGGGCGTCGACTGGAGAGCCATGTCCATCAGTTCGTATGCGCCCTCTGTCTCCCCGAATAGCTCGCGTAAATGGGCGGCCCGAATCAGGGCAGGCAGATTCCCGGGACGGAGATTCAGCATCCACTGCGCTGCAATCACCGCATCCTTATAGTTTCCGAGCTGGGTGTTCGCGTCGGTCAGGAAGCCGTGGACCGCTACATCGTCGGGGACTCTGTTGTGCAGCGTCTTGGCAGCCTCCAACGCGGCGGGATACTCGTGTTCCCCAAGCAGGATCGCAACTTGCAGTTTCTCGGCTTCAAGATTATCCGGAGCTATTTCCAACGCCTTCTTCACCGCGTCACGGGCTTGCGTGTAGAAGCTGGCATCGGAAGTCTCCTCTCCCCGGCGAACCAGCGCCGCCGCCAGAAGGTTGTATTCCACGTAGCCCGCCGGCTTGTCGCGGATCTCTTTGGCGGCTTCCGTGATGCTTTGCGCCGCGCCGGTCGTGTTCTGCGCGAAGGCGGATGTGGCAATCATCATGCATAGCGTCGAAACCGTTGTTTTCATGGCATGCCTCATTGTCGAAGAAAAACTCGTGGCCGCCACGTGGAACGCGGCGGCCGCCAGGATTCGTCTACTTCACCGGGCAGATGCCGCCGGGTTGTCCGCTGCAGCCTGCCTGCCCAGGTCCCGTATGCGCGCTGTTGCGTCCGCTGTTGGCGGGCATGACGTAAGGGAACGAGTTGTTGAAGCCTTCGGTTTTGGTTTGCACGCCATCCCCAAGCGGCGTCCCGAACATCGTGGAATTCACCAGGATGCCGGCGACGGCGCGCGCGGAGATGTCAAACACATCGTCCACCGGTCTGCGCCCGTTGGGGTAGCCAGCCGAGTCGCCGGCGATGAACCCGAGCCGCTTCTGCCTGCTCACCGGAGTCGGGGGAATGCCCGTGTTGAGCCGCAGGAGATCGGCTACGGGCCCCGCGTCTTTTGGACCGCACCCGGGACAGATGGGAGCCTCGTACTGCACTAAAAGCAGCAAGTCGTTTCGAGGCGCAGGGGCAACGGGAACGCCCGCCGACGCGAACACCGATCCCAGTACCGGGTTAAGAACGAAGTTCGCGAACTGTGAGTCGTTCGCCGGAACATCCATGCTGAAGGTATCCTTGAAGCCCGTGCCAATCACCAACTCGTTGATCAACGCATTACCTTCGCGGTTCACCTGCTGAAACGCGTCTGAGATCCAATCCGGAAAAAAAGGCGCCGGCCGCGTCATCACCTTGATTTGTTGGCGAGACGTGCTGCCATACGTTCCGATGACCGCTTGCTTGTCGGTGGCGGGATGAATCGCGCCGTCCACCGTCAGCAGCGTAATGGGAACTTCCAGCACAATCGAGTTCACGTTGTAGCCGCCCACCGCGTCGGGAGCGTAATTATGGGTATCGTCCGCGTCGATCGAGGCGGACAACACCGGACCGATTCCACTGCGGAAATTCAAAGAGTCGAAAGCGGCGCCCAAATCGATGAAGAACGGGTCGTCCGCCGTTCCCGCCCACACCTTGACTCCGTTCGCGAGGTTGTAAATCCCCTGGCTGAACAGCGATTGGTATTTCGGCATGGTCTCCGGGCCCACGTTCGACGGAACCGCGTACAGCTCTTGTCCGTTGTCCAGGGAGATCGACTGCCCATTCTTGACCATGGTCACGCTGTACGTCTGGCTCAGGCTCAATCCCTCGGAACCGGGGCCGCTCAAGGAAGTGATCTGCTCGTAACCGGCGAGCCCGCCAACGAACCCCGTGAACAGAGTGGGCTGGCAAATTTCAGTTTTGAAACGGAATTGAAAAACAATGTCGTCCCGCGCGTCCTGATTGTTGTCGACATGCATTTCGTAGAGCACGTTGGGATCGAAAGGGAAATAGTTGGGTCCATTAGCCGGCTCAAGGAGCGGGTCGACATTCAAAATGAAGGTGACGTTGCCGGGATTGTCGTAGCTGACGAAGGCGTACCAGTCGGTAACATCCGCGCTACGGTCCAATGCCGTGATGGGCGCCTCGCGATGGCTCGATGCGAACAGGCCGGAAGGCGCCAGCATGACCACCGACATAGCGATGGCCATCGTTGACTTAAGCGTTTTCATGAAACTCCCCCTCTCTGAACTTCATTGACGTCGCCATGACTCTGGCTAGCCTACGTACAGAAGTTACGAAATCACCCAGCGAACGGATTTCGCAACTCACTGCTTCTATAGCGCGCAAAGGCCCCTATTGCGGGATCCAGTGCGCCCGTGAACTGAATAGCCCGTCGACAAAACCGATGTGATACGCCAGGAACACGCCGAAAGCCATGCTGGCGCAGCCGGAAATCACGGTCAAATGCCGATTGATCTTAAATGCCTTCCTTCCCGCGTAAACCACGGGTATTGAGATCGCCGCCGTCATCAGCATCATTCCCAGCATGGTGCCGAAACCAAACACCAACAGGTAGGCCGTCGACCAGAGTGGACTCTTGATTGTGGAAAGCACTAATAAAGCAACCGCGGCGGAACCCGCCAGACCGTGCACCAGGCCGACCACTAACGGTCGAATGGTCTGATAGAGCCCTAGTCCCCCGATAGCCCTGTCGAGGAAACTTTCCGCGCGGCCCGACAGCCCCCGGTTTGTCTTAACGGAGTCCTCAAAGTCGCGATGTGCGGAATCGGCCGGTTGGGATCTTACGGAGACGCCTTTCGGCGGAGTAAGGCGCTCGGTAACCCAGCGCATGACGCCGGTCAGATTCAGCAATCCGAGGAAAACAAGCATTAAGGCTACGCAGAACTCCATACTCAGCCCAAGGCGCGGCGGAATCACGACGCCGAAAATAATGATCGCGGATCCGACGATGAATATCGTCAGCGTGTGTCCCAGCCCCCATAGCAGCCCAATCGCCACCGAGCTTCTGATGGATGATCCCTGGCGGCTCACGATGGTGGAGACTGCGACCACGTGGTCGGGATCAGTGGAGTGACGCATCCCCAAAAGTACTCCCAGTAGTATTACGGTCACGAAAGGAACCAGGTCGCGCGCCGAGAAAAGACTCCGCCGAATTGGAGCTGACGCGATGGCCGATGCCGTTATTCCGACGCCCAGCGCGACCATGAGTGCGGACGATAGAGCGCGGAGATAACGATTGGCGGCATTGGCGGCCCGCACGCGCGAAGACACTACGCGTTTGGCATAGACCATTGTCAGGCCGACCACCACCAGCACGGCTGCCAGGCCAACGCTGAATGCGGTGATCAGGAATAGGCCGAAACCTATCCGGTGAAGCGAAAAGGCGCTCAACAGGACCACCAGCGCCGCCGGACATGGCACGATTCCTCCACTGATGCCCATCAGGCAGAGCTCGCGCAATGACAGGACGCGCTCGATTGGCTTCGTGGGGGCCACCGCGTTCGGCGCAGCCTGTTTGAAGATGGAGAGCAACCAGTGCGAATGCCGCTCTCCAGGGGCATGTGAGTGCTCTCCGGTTTCTCCGGTCCATTGTCGGAGGAAAATAAAAATGCCGAGTCCGGCGACGCTCAGACCGGAAATTGCGCCAAGCCACGGGTATAGCTGTTCGGGAACTATGTATCGTGATGCATAGAGGGTCGCGGCTCCTAACAGGTATACCCCCGCCGTGTGCGCGGCCGTGACCACGATCCCCAACAGAACGGCATGCCTCGCCGTGCCGCGCGAGCCTGCCAGGTATGCCGCAACCACGGTCTTGCCGTGTCCCGGTTCCAGCGCGTGAAGCGCGCCCAGACCCGCTGCGATCAGAGCAGCCGATAACAGCGCCCAGAAGGTCAACTTCCCGTGTGTCGAAATCAGTTCGGTAAAACGGCTGCGCGGCGTGTTCCGCGCCTGGGGCGCGGACAGCGGAGAGACGGCTGGCCAGACGCCGCCGGCAGGAGAGGATCGCGCCTCTTTCACGCCGGACACAGCAACTGCTTCGAAAGGCCGCCGCTGTTTCTGAAACGCCGCGGCCGGATGCGCCGTGTTCGTCCTGTGAGGGACCGGCCGGCCTGCGGAGCTTCCAGTGACCTCCGCTAAAACGCCTTTTTCGCCTTTAAGGGGTGAACTCCTGTAGCCCACCAGGGCCGATGTCTGCTGAGGGGGACTGTTCAACACATCACTGGAGTAATGGGTCAGCTCCTGGCTGCGATCGCTCCCCGGAGCGGAACTCTCGAGAATCGCGACTCCGTCGCCGAGGACCACGATTTCCTTCCAACCCGCCCGGCCTGGGAAGTTATTGTCGAAGTAAGAGAGCTTGTGAACGCCACCGGCGGCGTCAAGCTTGCCCCGGAACAGGAACCCGACTTTCATCGTGGGCAGACCGCCGGCGCCTTCGGCGAATTCCACCTGGCGGGATACCGTATCGAGTCTGACAGCCTGGCCATCGCTCTCGAGCGAAATTCCTTCCTTCAAGATCTGGTCCTGCCTGTCGAGGTAGCGGGAAACGCCAGGGTCGTTTGGCGAGGGAGCGATAGAAAACTGCCGAGTCTCCTGAAAAGTGGGAATTTCGGCCATATCGATCAGATACCGGATCTCGATCGATCCTTGGCCGATCCTGATCTTCGAATAATGGTTGATGCTGAAGTTTCCCATGGGGTGGGCGAAACAGGTCGCTGCGCTCGGAATCAGCCCAACCATCAACAGAACCATCCCCGGCCGGCTGTGATTGCCTCTATCGTTGCGCATTGCTTGACCTCGAATCCCGGTTTCGCGATTGGGCGATATCCTCTAAGACTCGCCTCGCTATCTCGGCGTGAAAAATGTGGAAGTGCGGGTTCATTTTCAACGCGCGGCTAAGAAACTCTCCTGCATCGGCATCCTGGCCCAAGGCATGGCGGATCATTCCGGCATGAAACAGGAGCAGCGAATCGTTGGTGTGCAGGCCAAGGGCTTTGTCCATCGCTCCGTCCGCTTCTTGGAATCGGCCATTCCTGTAAAGCGCCCACGCCAGCGCGTCCCACGTGTAAATGTCGCGCCGGACTTCCAGTTCCTTGCGCGCAAGCTCCAGGGCCTCCGGCAGCTTGATCCCGCGATCCGCATAGAACAGGGCTAGTTCCCGATTGGCCAGCGCTTGGTTTAACTTGCCGAGGCGTCCGATGTACTCCACCAGGTCGTACTGCTGCTGGGCCTCGTCCGTCAGGCCCATCTTCTTGTAAACGTCGCCCAACTCGGCGACGTACGGGGGAAATGGAATGATGGCGATCGAGCGTCGATAGAGCTGAGTGGATTCGTCAAGTCTCCCTTGCGCGGCCCGAACCTTCGCCAGACCGGCCAGGGAGCGATAGTGATTGGGATCGGCGGTTATGCCTGACTGATACGACGACTCGGCGTTCCCCAAGTCGCCTGTTTGAAAGTAGCGCTCGCCTAATTCGAAGTAGAGCCATGCCAGGTTCTCGCGGGGAATATTGGTTTGAAAAGCGGCCGCGATGGCGTTTTTCATCAGCCGTATGGCTTCCGCGGAGTCTCCATGCAAGTAGCGCAGATAGGCCGTCCGGCTGTCGTTCATGTATTCGAGCGCCAGGGGCGATGAGGTCGCCCGCCCGAGAGACTGCACGGTGTTATAGGCAGTGGCCGCTTCGTCGTAATCGCCCATGTCGGTGTAAGCGTCCCCTTCGATGGCGAATGCCGCCAGATTTCCGGAGCCTGTGCCGATCGCCTCTTGCGCGCGGGCCAAGGCCTCCCGAAAGCGATGTTCGCCCATATACACAGAGGCCATGTGAACCAGAGGATCCGCGGCCCGGAAGTCCCGCGGCGCCAAAGCCAGCGCCTTCTTGAGAGTCTGCTCGGCCAGGTCGTAGAAAGCGATGTCGCCGGTCTCTCTGGCCTTCTGGAGGAAGGCGGATCCCAGCCGGTCATATCCTGCGTAGTCCCCCGGCGCTTCCTTCACATGGTCTTGCAGCGTCTGAATCTGTTTGTCCGTCTCCCATGCGGGGCCGGGACGTTTCCGCTCGATGGATTCGGGAGCCGCGGTCTGAGACCACGCCGGCGCCGCACAAAGGATTAGAAGAACTGGTAGCCACTTTGCCATTCCAGCCTCACTGGTACAAACAGAAGATTGACCCAGGTTGGCGCCGCGCTCTAGCGCCCGGCGCGTTCCGAAGCGTCCCCCATCGATCCGCCAATATCATGGAATACGGGCGGGAGCGCAAATCGGATCTCCAGACATCCGACTTTTGTCCGATCCTTGACTCCCTTCGGGCACGAGACCGGTTACATTGGATGCCTTCGCACAAATGTGGCGGACGGCGGCGAGCTGCGATCCCCGTCGTGGGGCTATAGCCGCCTGGTTGTTGAAATAGGCGCCGAGCCGTGGGGCAGTCTCTCAGCCTGCCGAGACACTGGTGGCGGGAGGAGCGCAGGTGTTGCGCGCTCAATGCGAGGCCGGAGATCCATTCGGATTCTATGCGGACGGGAATTACAGCGGGGCGACGATAACTGGCGTGGAGGTCGGCGCCATGACGCCGCCGGCGGCTTCCAGCGTGACGGCTACCACGTCGCGCTCCGTCGGCGGCGCGGGTGAACGATATATATGAATGGCGTTGCCCTGCGAATTGGAGCGGAACAAACCGGCGGGCGCCGGCGCGCCGCCTCGAATAAGCCACATCTCGTACGTCTTTCCGGGCGGCGGCGCGGGCAGTCGGGAGGCGATGAGCAGCACGCCCGATGTATGGAAGAATACCCTCCCACGCGGGGGCGCGGCCTGGTCCTGGCCAAAAGTTACCTCGCGTGTTTCGGGGGCTTGGATCATTTCGAAAGCCTGGCGCATGGCGCCGGCCTCCGCACCGCTGCGCTCGATCTCCATCCGTGCCTTAGCCAGCTCCGTGCGAAAACCGCTGGATTGGTAGATCATCAAACCGGCGGCTGCCAGCGCCGTCCCGCCGGCCGCTGCCCATGCCGTGAACCAGCTCCACCGTCGTAGTGGAACTCCACTGGCCGCGGCCAGAATGCGGCTGCGCAATTCACGCGGCGGGTCGGGGCCGCCAAGACCGGCTCCCATGGCGAACGCCAGGGCGCGAGCCTCGCGCAGTCCGGCTATGCAGGCTTTGCACCCGCGCCCAAGGTGGGCGCGCACCTCGCTTCGCTCGGGCTCCTCCAGCACACCGAGGACGCAAAGCAGATAATCGGGGCGCAGTTCGTCGCAAGTCATGCTGGCGCCGCCCCTCCCAACGCCGTGCGCATCTGCTGAATGGCCCGGCGCGTCCAGGTCTTGATGGTGCCCAAGGGCTGGCCCATGTGTTCCGCGATCTCGGTTTGAGACATTCCCTCGAAATAGGCCAGCTCGATAGCTCGGCGCTGCTGGGAATCGAGTTGGTCAAGCGCGCGCTTCACTTGCCGCACCAGATCGAAATTCAACACGTCGGTGGAAAAATCTGCAAATAGCGCCGGATGTTCGGTCTCGTTCAGATCGATGGCGCTCTCGGTTCGGTGGCCCTGGTAGCGAAGGTAATCGATGGCGCGGTTGCGCGCCACGGCCAGCAGCCACGGGCCCACTGCCCCGCGATCGGAATCGAACCCGCCGACGCGGTTCCATACCCGCAGGAAGGTCTCCTGCACCAGATCTTCGGCTACGCCGCTGTCCCGGACCATACGCAGAATCAGCCGGAATACCACTTGGCCGTAGCGGTCGTAGAGCTCTGCCAGAGCCTGTGGATCGCGCCGTTGCAGGCGCACCATCAGGTCGCCGTCGCCCTTCGCCACAACTGCGAGGATCAGCGGAAACATTCAATCACCGGATATTTGCGTCGCTCCAAGAATTATAGCCGCAGACGATACCTCGGTTCACCCATCCGGTCCATTTTCTCTCCACGCCTTGCGCTTCGCGATCAACTGCCCACAACTGCGGTCTTGCCGAACGCGCCGGAGCGCGGAGGATACTTTCCGCGGAGCGTGAGCAACAGGCAGCCAACTTACGGCTGGGCCAGATTGCGGAAGCCGAGCCGGCCACTTCCCAGCCGCCGGGCGAGTTCCTCAAGACTTGCCATGATCTGGGATTGGGGTCTGCCCCCGTTTTTGGCGTACGGCCGCCGAAAACACTGGTGGGCCCTGTAGGATTTGAACCTACGACCAACGGATTATGAGTCCGCTGCTCTAACCGCTGAGCTAAGGGCCCAACTTGTTTAACAACAACAGCTTGCGGGGATCTGTAGAGCGGACGGAAAGCCAACTGTAACCGTTTTAGCCGTTGTCACCACCCTAAGCACCCGTT
>JBEKPK010000059.1:0-19157 GCA_049520795.1 Bryobacteraceae bacterium | reverse complement strand
ACCGTGGAGATGGCCCAGCGCTTCACGGCCAATTGCAAGAAGCTGGGCCTGCTGGTGCACGGAGATTTCATCATCGGGCTCCCCGGCGAGACCAGCGAGACCATCCGCCGCACGGTGGATTTCGCCAAGCGGCTGGACACGGACACGATTCAGGTATCGATCGCCCACCCCTACCCCGGCACGGAGTTTTACGATTACGCCAGGAAGAACAACCTGATTACCATCGATTCGATGACCGACGAGGCCGGGCACCAGCTTCCCAACATCATCTACCCGGGCCTCGACCGGGCGGAGCTGGTGGACTGGGTGGAGCGCTTTTACGGCGAGTACTTCTTCCGCCCGCGGGTGATCTGGCGCATTGTCCGCAAGGCGATTTTCAACCACGACGAGCGCCGGCGGCTGGCCAAGGAAGCGCGCGAGTACATGGCGCTGCGGGCCAAGCGCAAGAAGTTCGTAGCCGACCAGAGGGCGGCCAAACCGGCCCCGGCGCCCGCAGGATCCGGGGATTGACGGCCACATGCGCGGCGAAATCGCCAGGCTGCGCGTCAAGACCTGGTTGTGCCTCCCGCTGGTGATGGCGAGCCACGTAGCCGGCAACTTCTGCATGAAGCGCGGCATGCCCTCGGAGCTGGCCTTTCCGCTCGATTACATCACTGCCCTGTTCCGGCCCTGGCTGGGGGTGGGCGTGCTGCTGCTCATCGCCTGGATGCTCCTGCGCATGGCCCTGCTGAGCTGGGCGGACCTGAGCTACGTGCTTCCGGTGACGGCGGTGGAATACGCGCTGGTGGCGCTGGCTGGCCGCCAGTATCTGCACGAGACCATCACTACGCGGCGCTGGGCGGGCATCGCGCTGATTGTGGCGGGCGCGGCGCTGGTCAGCGCGGCCACCGCGCCGCAAACCTACCGAAAGGCGGAGGCGGGCCGATGAAGTGGATAGCCATCGCGATCGTCGTTTCCGCCACCGCCGCCGCCGACGTGTTGCAGGCCATCGGCATGCGGCGGCAGGGAGAGATTCGCGACTTTCGCCCCGGAGCGCTTGGGCGCGTCCTGGCGGCGCTGGCGCGCAACCGCTTCGTGATCGGGGCGGTGGCCTGCATGGCGGTCTCGTTCTTCGCGTTCATGGGGCTGCTTTCGGTTTCCGAGCTCAGCTTCGCCGTGCCGGCCACGGCTATCACCTACGTATTGGAGACGGCGCTCTCGCGGTACGTGCTGAAGGAACGCGTCAACTGGCTCCGATGGGCCGGCGCGTCGCTGGTTATCTGCGGCGTGGCGTTGATCTCGTTGTGAGGTGGCTGGCGGCCGCGCCGGCGGTGGCGGCCGCCGCGTACTACCTGCTGGCCATCGTGGCGGCTCTGCGCTGGCGGGCGGGCAGGCGAAACCGCCTGCCCCACCTTCCTGCCGAAGGCCTTGCAGTGGGGCAGGCGGTTTCGCCTGCCCGCGGAGTCTCCATTCTCAAGGCCGTGCACGGACGCGATCCCCGCTTTTATGAGGCCATCCGTTCCCACGCGCGGCAGGATTATCCGGAGTTTGAGATCCTATTCGGCGTGGGCGACCCGGGAGACCCGGCGCTCGAAGACCTCGCGCGCCTCCAGCGCGAATTCCCCTCGATCCATATCGACATCGCGGTGGTCTCCACCCAGGCGCCCAACGCCAAGGTCGGCATTCTGGCCGAGCTGGCCAGGCGCGCGCGCTATCCGCTGCTGCTGGTGAACGATAGCGACATCCAAGTGGAGCCGGGGTACCTGCGCGCGGTTACCGCTCCCCTGGCCGACCCGGCCGTGGGCCTGGTCACCTGCCTGTACCGGGCGCGGGCGGATTCCTGGGCCTCGCGCTGCGAAGCGCTCGGCATCGCCACCGAATTCGCCCCCAGCGTGCTGGTGGCGCGCTTGCTGGGACAGGCGGAGTTCGCCCTCGGCTCGACCATGGCCTTTCGCGCCGAGACGCTGCGGGCGGTGGGCGGCTTCGAAGCCATTGCGGAATACCTGGCCGACGATTATCAATTGGGCCGCCGCATCAGCGCCGCGGGAGGACGCATCGTGTTCGCCCCGGTGGTGGTGGAAACCGATCTCGGGGCGGAATCCTGGCGGCAGACCTGGCGTCACCAGGTGCGCTGGGCCCGCACCATAAGGGTATCGCGGCCCGGCGGCTACTTCGGCTATGCGGTGACGCATGCCACGGTGTGGGCGGGGGTGGCTTGCGCCGCCGGCCAGTGGTGGTGCGCCGCCGCCGCTCTCGCCCTGCGCCTGACGGCCGGCGCGCTGGCCGGGGCCGTGCTCCAGGACCGCTACCGGGCTGGCTTCTGGCTGATGCCCCTGCGCGACCTGTTCGGCTTCGCCGTGTGGATCGCCGGCGCCACCGGCAACACGGTCCACTGGCGCGACCGCAATTTGAAATTGCTCTCCAACGGCAGGATCGCGGCCCCACGGTAGGCCCGCGCGCAAGGCTCAGCGCCCCAGCACGGCCTTCACGACCCTGATAAACGGGCCGACGAACACCAGGCTGACGCTGAGGCTTAGCAGAAGCGGCGGCGCCAGGGCGGCCCACTTTTTGCGAGACACCGCCTCGATCATGATCCACAGCAGCAGCGGAGACTCGGGACGCGCGAAGCCAAACGCCTCGACCATGTACGAGCGGGCGCCAAGCACCAACGCCAGGGCCGCAAAGGAACCGACGCACAGAGTCACGGGCCCCAGGCGGCGCTCCGGCACCCAGCGCGCGGCGAGGATAATGCAGGCGACCAGACCCAGCACGGCCAGAAAATCCGTCACCCGCAGCAGCAGTTGCATATGCGGATCGGGGTCCGGCCGGAACCAGAGCAGGCGCCGGAGGATGCCCCAGGCCGGGATTGCCAATATGCTGGCCGGCCATACATGCGGCACTCGCGACGCCTGGCTGTACCAGGCGGCCGCGGGGACGGCGCTCGAAGCAAACCAGGCGGCCCGGCGCCAATCGCGCCGCCACAAACGATCCAACACCAGCGCGGCTATCAGCAGCAGCCCCGTCTCGCGCGTGAGAGAAGCCAGCAGGGCCAGCGCCCAGACGCGGTTCCATCTCTCCTCTTCGCAGTACAACAGAAACCCCGCGAATAGCGCCAGGAGCGGCCCGTCGACCAACATGCGGTCGAAAGAAGCCAGCGTGGCAGGAACCACCACGAATAAAAGTCCCCACAGCGGAGAGCGGCCGCGGCGTGCCAGCAGGCGGGCGCACCAGTACACGCCCAGCGCCAGGAAGAGCATCTCCACGGCCACGTACGAGCCGTCTATCGCGCGGTCCTGTCCCAAGGCCAATACCCAGGCCGCCAGCGGCACGAGAATCCGGCGAAAGCGCACTTGCGGCGCATCGAGATAGCGGGAATAACCCTTCAGGAGGAACGGATCGTGGGCCAGGTATCTATAGAATTGGCCATCGTAGCCGTCGCCTGGGAAACGATACGTCCCGGCTTCCAGACCCGGCGGCACGGGGAAATTGGCGCCGGTGCAGAAGGCCGCGGTCCAGTTTCCGCCAAACAAGTAGTGGATCCTGGCCGCGGTCCAGGCAAAAACCAGAAGCGCGGACAAGACGGCCACCAGGGCGCAGACGCCACGGCCGGGGCGCGGAAGAGAAGCGGTGGGCGCGGACACAAGCGCGTATTGTAGCTCGAAATGCGGCGCCGGAATCCGGCTCGGTCTGCCGAAGCCGCCCGTGCCGCATCAGCCTCGCGGCCCGACCGATTCCGAGTGCGCTTCCGCCAGCCGTTTCCGCGAGTCGTCGGTGAAATAGAACACCAGGTAGGCCAGGCCAACGGCCAGCGGGACCACCCCCAGCAAAGCGACGCCCGCCGGCAAGCCCCGCGCGGTCTGGTCCTTTTCAGCCATCTGCCTGGCTTGGTCGAGCGGGATATCCAGATTCCGGCTGATGGCTCTGGCCCTATAGGAGATGTCCTCGGGCGTCTGCGGCCGTTGCGTGGACCACGCAATTCCCAGCAGGCAGACAATCAAGGCCACGCCGCTGAAGCTCCAGATTAAGCCCCGCAGCAGGTACGCCCGCGGCGACCACGGGGCGGGTTCCGGCCCCAGCGGGATGGCGGTCCCCTTTTCGAGCGCCGCCATGCGCTCCTGGTGCAGCAAGTACTGCTGGCGGTTTCGCATGAGCAACGCCGCCAGGATCAAGCCGAAAACCGGAAAGACGACACCCACTATCGCAATCATCGTTCATTTCTCCTTGCCCATTGAGACCAGCTTTCCGGGGCGAATGTTTCGAAACATCGGCGCCTCCGGGCGTGGTCCAAACAGGCTAATGCTGACGGTTCAGCAGGCACGACATTCCCAGGACCAGCACGACAATCAGAAAGGTCCCAAATAGTATCACCAACATGGTCCGTTTCTCCTTGCCGATTGAGACCAGCCTGGCGCCGCGAATGTTTCGAAACATTGGCGCCTCCGGTTATGGTCTAAATAGGCTATGGCGGAAGAGTTCGAGCGGATCGTCCGCGAATTCCAGGACAAAATCTTCCGCCTGGCGTATGCCATGCTATCCGACCGCGCCGCCGCCGAGGAAACCACCCAGGATGTGCTTCTGCGCGTGTGGAAAGGGCTGCCCGGCTTCCGCGCCGAATCCTCGCTTTCCACCTGGATTTACTCGATCACCCGGAATGCCTGCCTGACGGCGCGGGGGCGCGGCGGCATCCACGCTGTCTCGCTCGACGATCCGGCCCCGCTGCGCGAAGCCGAAAGGCGCGTGGCGGCCGCGTGGCCCAGCGCGCCGTCTCCGGATGCGGGCGCGCTGCTCGACCGGCTGCCGGCCAAGTACCGGCACGTGGTGGCGCTATTCTATATGCAGGAGAAGTCGTACGGCGAAGTGGCGAACATGCTGGGCCTGCCGGTGGGGACGGTGAAGACATACCTGTTTCGCGCGCGGAAAAGTCTGGCCGAGGAGTTGGCCAGGGAGCGCGTCCGGAAAGGAGGGACGTAATGGCCTGCCCGGAATTTGAAGATCTGGTGCGCGAAGGCGCCGGCGGTCACGCCGCCCGCTGCGAGGAGTGCCGCGCCCTTCTTGAAGCCCTGGCCGATGTGGATGCCGCCTTCGAAGCGGCCTTCGCGGGCGTCTCCGCGCCGCCCGGCATGGCTGCCGCCGTGCGCGCCCGCGTGGCCCGCGAACTCCCCTTGCGGAGGCCCTCCCCGCTGCCCGAAATTTTGGATTTGATCGGCTGGGCCGCCGTGCTGGCTCTGGCCGCCGTCCTTCTGCCCCGTTTCCTGCCCCTAATCGACGCGGCCCTGACCGGGCGCGGGTAAGAGCGAGCCGGGCCGGGCGTGCCCGGCCCCTACGGGACCCGGCTGGGCCGTCGTAGGGGCGAGGCATGCCTCGCCCGCGGGTCGCGCATCGCTACTGCTCGGCGCGCTTTTGCCTTTCGTACGGCGCTTTGAGGTATTTGGCGGCTTCTTCCTGTGCCCCTTGCGTGTTGTCCTTGGTGCGAATCGCCAGGTTGTACTCGTTGACCGCCCGGTCCCTCTGCCCGGAGATGTCATAGATCTTGCCCAGGTTGATATGCCCCCACACTTCCGTCCACTTGGGCTCCAGGTCGCCATTCTGCACTTCGCGGAACTCGTTCGCTGCGGACTGCCAGTTGGCCTGGAGAAAGAAGACTTCACCCTTCCGGTAATGGGCCAGCGAGCTGTTGCGGTTGGTCTCCAGCGCCTTGTTGTACTCGTTCAGCGCTTCCGTAAACTGGCTCAACTCGGCGTTCTGCTCGCCGCGGCGGATGGCCACCGCAACCCGCAAATCGGGGCTGTACCGCAACACCTGGTTGTTGGGGTCGATGACTACGTTCTTGGGTTTGCCGAACGTATCCACGGAGAACTCCGACGAGGTTCCTTCCACCTCCACGCGCTGTTCCTCCGGATTGCCCTCGGTCTCGATCTTCAAATCGACGGGCATGCGAAACGTGTCCAGGTCCTGGGCGACCTTACCCATCACGCGGAAGCCCTTGGTGGTCCTGAGAATGGTATAGTCCAGCTTGAACTCCGGGGCCCCGCTCGATTCGATCCACTGGGTGAAAAAGTAGCCCAGATCCTGACCGGCCACGGCGTCCACCACCTTCTGGAAATCGTTGGTGGTGACCGCCTTCCAGGTGTTCTGTTTGGAATAGGTCTTCAGAATCTGAAAGAACTTGTCGTCGCCCACAACGTGTCGCAGCATGTGCAGCACGGCCGCGCCCTTGCTTCCGGTGAGCGCCCACAACTCGGGCGAATAGTCGTCCAGGCGCGCCGACTGGATGATGGGCACGTTGTCGACGGTCAGCGATTCCACCATGAGGTCGCGTACCTGGGAGTCCATGGCGCCGGCGCCGGAGGCGTGTTCCGTCCACAGCAGCTCGGAATAAGCCGCCAGGCCGTTGGTGAGCCAGAGGTGGTTGCGCGTGGCGGGGGAAACCTGCTCCTCCCACCACTGCCGGGAAATCTGGTTGGCCAGCAGGCGGGAATTGGGCTGTCTGCCGATGCCGCGCGGCGAAAGAAAGATCAGGCCGGGAGCGGCGTAGCCGTTAGGCGCGCCTTCTTCGGTCTCCACCACGGTCAGGTCGGCGTAAGGCGGAAGGCCGAAGGTCGCGGTGAACCAGGACATCTGCTTTCCCACTTCCTGGCCATAGGCCTGGGCCAGCTCCGCTTCGGGCCCGCGGAAATACAGGGTGGTGGTTACGCCTTCCGACGGAACCTTCACCGGGTCGCCTTTCACCACCGCGATGCTGCCGGGAAACGAGGGGCGCGCGAACTTGAATTCGAAGGTGTTCTTATCGGCCGCGCTCTGATGCGAGTCCATTCCGCTGCCCACCACGGAATACCCGGCAGGCACCGAGATGCGGATGTCGGAGGCGAAACGCGCGGTGCTGTACCCGGCCACCGGAAACCAGCGGGCAGGGTACAGCAGGTAGGCGTAATCGGCCCCGATAGCCGCGAACTTGACGCCGTACACCGGCGAATCCTCCTCCCCGGTGAGTTTCCCGTCGTAGATGAAAGTCACCGTGGCGGGCTGCCCCTTGGGCAGCGGCGGGTCGAAAGTGAGCCGCGCGGTGGAATCCTGCTGGTTGCGCGATACGGAAATCTGGGCGCCCTTGGCGTCCACCACGCGCGCGATGTTGAGGGCGTTGTTCAGCTCGAAGACCACCGAGGAGACAACGTCGTCGGGCGGCGTGAAGCTAATGTCGGCCTTGGCCGAGATAGCGTGCGTGCTGGGCGAGATGTCCGCCTCAATGACCACCTGGTTGACGTCGATGCGGGAGCGGCGCTCCTGGGCGGGCGCGCCCGGCGCCACGGCGAACAAACAGAGGCCCGCCGCCAACAGCGCGGCCAGTGGGGCAGGCTGGGCGGCCTGCCGGACAGGCCCGGAGGCCTGCCCCACTTCGCGGAGATCACGATACATGAGCAACCTGTCCTTCCAGTATGTCGTGAATGATGGCCGCGGCTCGCAGGGGCGCGCCGGTTTCCCCTGAGAGCCGGACGCGAACTTCGGCCAGGCCGGCCTGCATTTCCGCCCGTGCGGCCGGGTCGGTCAAAAGGCGCCGGGCTTCGGCTGCGATATTCTCCCCGGTCATCCGGCTCTGCATCAGCTCGGGAACCACGGCTCGCCCGGCGATGAGGTTCACCATCGAATAAAAAGGCACGTCCACCAGCAGTTTTCCGGCCAGCCAGCTCGCCGTCGTCACTTTGTAATACGTCACCATGGGGGTCCCCAGCAGCGCCGCCTCCACCGTCACGGTTCCGCTGGCGGCCAGCGCCAGCTCGGCATGCGCCATCGCGTCCCAGCTCTCCCCTTCTATCACCCGAATGACCGACCCGCGCGTGCGGTCGCGGAAAAAACCGGCCCCCGCGATAGCCGACGCCGGCAGAACCCAATTGGCCGGCTGGATGCGTTCCATACGCTCCACGGCGTCGAGAAGCGGGGCCATATGGCGCGCGGCTTCCCCGCGCCGGCTACCCGGCAGCACCGCTATCAATGGACGGGCCAAATCCAAACCGTGTTTCCGAAAAAACGCTTCGCGCGTGAGGGATGCGCGAACCAGCCCGGCCAAAGGGTGGCCGATATAGGTGGCCCGCACCCCCTCCCGGCGGAAGAATTCTTCCTCGAAGGGGAAGATGCACAGCACGCGCTCGAGCGAGCGGCGCATCTGCCGGATCCTGCCTTTGCGCCAGGCCCACACCTGGGGCGCAACCAGGTAAACCACCGGTACGCCGTCGCGGTGCAGTTCGCGGGCCACGCGCAGGTGAAAATCGGGCGAATCGGTGAGAATCGCCAGGTCCGGCCTTTCGGCTCGCGCCGCGCGCAGCAGCTTGCGATACTCGCCGTGGATTCGCGGGATGTGCGCCACCACTTCCACCAGCCCGGCCACCGCCAGGCTGGCCGCATCCACCACGGCCCGTACGCCCGCGGCTCGCAGGCGGGGACCGGCGCAGCCGAAGAACTCTGTGTCGGGCCACAGCGCCCGCACCTGGTCCACCACCAGCGAGGCGTAGAGGTCGCCCGAAGCCTCGCCCGCCGAAACCAGAATCTTGCGGCCCATCCTGATAAGAGTTTAGCGTGCCGCCCTGTTACAATCGGACAGCAGATGTCCACAGACGCGCAGCAACCCAAACTGACGGTGGAAGAACTGGCGGCGCGATTCAGCGGCGAGATGATCCCGCTCACCAGCAAGTTCGGGTACTTTACCACCCTGCCCGTGGCGGAAGACGATCTGCGTCAATACCTGAACGACCCCATCGCCGCCATCTCCCCGGCCATCGTCAGCCAACTCCCCCGCATCGGCATCATCCTGGCCCCGTATATCGAGAAGGGCAACGGCAAGGAGGGCGATGCGGTGGCCTTTGAGCGGCCCGCGGAGGCCCGCCACATCCCCTGCTCCCGGCGCGACCTGCCGGACCTCACCGTGCTTGCATTGGGCATCAAGGAAATCGAGGTCGCGGACTATCACTACCAGTTCTACAACGCCATAGCCGGAATCCTGGCGGGCCAGTGGTCGGGCGAGGTGCAGGAGCAGTTCTACCGCGCCATCCGGGAGGAGCTTAGCGCGGACGTCCACGGCGAGGTGGACGAAAAGAGCTGGCATCTCAAACAAGGCCTGCTGCGCCGCCAGACCAACGTGCGCAAGGAAACCAAGCTCTTCCGCGATTACGCCCGCCAGTCGTTCGAGGACACCCTCACGCTCTACCTGCACGGGGCCTGCTGCGATATCGACGTGGAGACCGGCCCGCGCCAGATGCCCAGCCGGTATCTGCGCCGGCGCCTGGAGCTGCTGCTCTCGCTGTTCCCCCCGCCGCAGGGCTACGCCGTGCTGCCGGAGCAGTTGAAAAGCCGGTAGGGGCGGCGTTCCCCTCGGCGGGAGTGGTAGTCTACTCGATGGACTCGGCCTTCAGAATCTCCGCGATTTGGCCACGCAGGGCTGGTGCGTGGTCCACCGCGGTCTGTTCAGCCTGAATTCCGAAGCAGGGAGGCCTCGTATCAGGGCATGGCTTCAGCCGTGCCGCAAGCCGCGAACACTCAGACGGCTTTAGCCCCTGTCTTTTCAGGAGCCTGAGACGGGCTTGCGCAATGGGCCTGCCACGCAGGGGGCTAAAGCCAGCACCTGCCTCGTATCAGGGCATGGCTTCAGCCGTGCCGCAAACCGCGAACACTCAGAGGGCTTTAGCCCCTGTCTTTTCAGGAGCCTGAGACGGGCTTGCGCAATGGGCCTGCCACGCAAGGGGCTAAAGCCCAGCACATGCACCCCGCTCGGCACGGCTCAAGCCGCGCCCTGATACAAAGCCTACTATTTCACCGTACCAGGTTGCGGGAATTCAGCTTCGCCGAAGATGACTTCGGAATCCAGGTCGAGACGTTGCCGGTCACGCCGCATAGACCAGTCTGGCCTCCGCCAGCACGCCGGCCCGGATGAGTGGCTTCAGGGCGGGCTTGACGGCCAGATCGACGCGGCGTCCGAGCACGGCGGTGAGTTCTCGCATCATCGCCGAGACGCCCAGCAGCCCTGGGCGTGCGCCCGGCAGGAAATCGACCAGAAGGTCGACATCGCTGTCCGGCCGCATCTCCCCCCGCGCGGCCGATCCGAACTACGATAGCTCCCTGACCTGGTGGCGGCGGCAAATCGCAACGATCTCGGCCTCCGGCAGCTCGATGCCAGCAGCGATAGTCATCAGATCGGTTCCGTCGACCCATTATCCGCCAGTCTGCGACCCACGGCGCCGGCACTATAATCGATTCATGAGCGCCGCCGAGATCTATGATCGGGATTTCTACGAGTGGACGCTCCGGAACGCGGAACTGCTTCGCTCCGGCAAAGCCTCGGAAGCCGACCTCGACCACATCGCCGAGGAGATCGAAGACATGGGCAAACGCGAGCGGCGCGAGCTGGTCTCCCGCCTGGGAGTGCTGATCGGACACCTCCTGAAGTGGCAGGCCCAGCCCGACCGCGGGACACGAAGTTGGGAAGCCGCGATAAGGCTTCAGCGTGAGGAGATTGCGGATCTGCCTGACGAGATGCCCAGCCTGCGGCGGTATCTGGAAGGCAACCTCGCGAAGGCGTATCGCCACGGCGTTATCGCGGCGAGCACGGAAACACGCCTGCCGATCGAGGACTTCCTCAGCACGTCGCCCTTCAGTCTGGACGTCCTGCTGGACCCGGACTTCCTGCCGTAGCTCGGCCGTGGGTAGTTGAACCTGGGATCGCTGTCCCCAATAATTGATTTATGATCTCCGCCAAGAAGCGCTGGCTGGCCGCGGCCCTGTTCTTCGCTGCCATGTGCGCCGCCGGCCAGGATGCCAAGCCGGGGGCGCCCGACGCCGATTGGCGACCGATGTTCGACGGCAAATCCTTGGATGGCTGGAAGGAAACGCCATTTACGGCGCATGGGCCGGTGCGCGTCGAGAATGGAACCATCGTCCTCGGCTCCGGATATATGACCGGCGTCAACTGGACGGGCAAACTGCCAACCTCGAATTATGAGATCCGCCTGGAGGCCTCCCGCATACAGGGGTCCGATTTCTTCGCCGGCATTACCTTTCCGGTCGGGGATTCCTTTTGCACCTGGATCAACGGCGGCTGGGGCGGCCAGATCGTGGGCCTTTCGAGCCTCGATGAAATGGACGCCTCGGAAAACGAAACCAGCTTCACCAGGGAGTTTCAGAATGGCCGCTGGTATGCCCTTCGGCTGAGGGTGACGGACCGCTACATCGCCGCGTGGATCGACGACGAGGAGGTCATCTACATCGAGCTGGGAAACCGGACGATCGGTCTGCGCTTCGGCGAAATCGAGCTTTCAAAGCCCTTCGGAATCGCCTCCTACGGCACTACCGCCGGGCTGCGCAAGATCGAGTACCGGCTGGTTGACGCTCAGTCGAAATGAAACACGGGGTCATCATTTATTGGAGCGATGAAGACGGGGCCTTCGTCGCCGAAGCGCCGGAACTTCCTGGGTGCATGGCGCACGGCGACACTCAGGAGGGCGCGCTCGGCAATGCGCTCGATGCAATGCGGCTTTGGCTCGACACCGCCAAGGAGTTCGGCGATCCGATTCCGGAACCGAAGGGGCGGCGCTTGATCTTTGCCTGACGGGCGCCATGGGGCTTACCCCATCAACTCCGCCAATATCCGCCGCGCCGCTTCCTTGCGGCTCTCGCCCAGTTCGCCCGGCGGGCCCACGCAGGAGGGGCAGCCCGCGTCGCACGCGCAGGCGTCCAGCAGGCCGGCCGTCTGCTTCAGCAACTGCGGCGCCAGGCGGTGGAGCGGGGCGCTTTGGCCCACGCCGCCGGGATAATTGTCGAAAAGGTACAGGTTCGGCTCGAAGGCCGCGAGACCGCCGGCTATCTCTTCGCTCAGCGCCACCCCCAGGTCGCGCGGATCGCACATCAGCAGCAGCGCGGCCACCGTGCGCAGGGCGTTGCCCAGGCCGCCAATGCCGCTCTGTATCTCGATGGGCGTGAACTCGGAGAGGCGTCCCAGGAAGGCGGCCGGGAAGTGCAGCCAGAAAGCCGTGGTGTGCATTTCCTGCTCAGGCATGTTGAGCTTCCCCGCCCCCACGTTTTCCATGGTGTAGAACTTGATTTTCTTGAAGCCCACAATCTGGCGGGTCACGCGCACATCGCCATGGGCCCGGCGCGCTCCCGCCAGGGCGTCGCTTTCGAACTCCTCCAGCGCCTTGACCTGCGTATAGTCGATGGCGTCGGTGTAGTAGTCGCAGTCCACCCTTTTCACGTAAGCTTTGCGCTCGTCGTAGTCGAAGCGCTCCACGTGATACTGCCGCGCTTCGTGCAGGTAGATGGCCTTCTCGTGCAGGCTGGTCAGCGCGGTTGGGAAAGACACTTCCGCGATGACCTTCGCCTCGTCCGTGATATCCACCACCACGAAGTTGTCGCTGGTGACGGAGCGCAGGCTGGTGGCATCGGCGGGATAGCTGTCCGACATCCAGTGCCAGGCGCCTGCGGAGTGGTGCAGGAATCCCGATTCCTCCAGGTAGCGGCACAGCTCGCCGGTCTCGTGCGGGCCGAATTTCTCGCCATCGCGAACGGGGAGCTCGAAGGCCGCGCACTTCATGTGCGCCAGCAGGATCTCCAGGTTCTCCGGGTTGATGTACGCGTGCTCGGGGGACTGGCCGAAGAAATAGTCGGGGTGTTCCACCATGTACTGGTCCAGGGGCGCGCTGGAGGCCACCATCACCGCGGCCGATGTCGACTGCCTCCGGCCCGCCCGCCCGGCGCGCTGCCAGGTGGAAGCCACCGTCCCCGGATAGCCCGCCATCACCACCGCGTCGAGCGAGCCGATGTCGATTCCCAGCTCCAGGGCGTTAGTCGTCACCACCGCCTTGATTTCGCCATCGCGCAATTTCCGCTCGATCTCGCGGCGCTCCCTGGGCAGATAGCCGCCGCGGTAGCCGCGCACGGTCTCGCTCGGAAGCGGACCGCCGTCGAAGGCGTCTTTCAGGTAGGTCACCAGCACTTCCGTGGCCAGCCGGCTGTTGGCGAATACCAGCGTCCGCAGGTCGCGCTCGATGAACTGCATGGCCACCCGCCGCGTTTCGTGAATGTAGCTGCGGCGGATCCCGAGCTGGCGGTTTACCACCGGCGGATTGTAGAAGATGAAGAACTTCTCCCCGCGCGGCGCGCCGTTGCGCTCCACCAGGTCGAAAGGCTCTCCTGTAAGGGCCTCGGCGAGCTCGCGCGGGTTGGCGATGGTGGCCGAGCAGCAGATGAATCGCGGGTGGGAATCGTAAAACGCCGCGATCCGCCGGAGGCGGCGCAGCAGGTTGGCCAGATGGCTGCCGTACACCCCGCGATAATAGTGCAGCTCGTCGATCACCACGTAGCGCAGGTTCTCGAAGTAGCGCGCCCACTTGGTGTGGTGCGGCAGAATCCCGGAGTGCAGCATGTCGGGGTTGGTGAGCACGATGTTGGCGCGCTGGCGAATGGCCTTGCGGGCGTCCTGGGGAGTGTCGCCGTCATAGGTGAAGGCGCCGAGATCGGAGCCGGTTTCCTCGACCGCGCCCTGCAGTTCATGAAGCTGGTCCTCGGCCAGGGCCTTGGTGGGGAACAGGTACATGGCGCGAGCCTCCGCGTCCTCCAGCAACTGGTTCAGAACCGGCAGGTTATAGCACAGCGTCTTGCCGCTGGCGGTGGGCGTGACAATCACCGCATTGCGGCCGGCCTGAAGGGCCTCGAAAGCCTCCGCCTGGTGGCAGTACAGCTTCGAGACGCCGCGCCGCTCGAGCGCCGCGCGCAGGCGCGGATCGACAGCCGCGGGCATCTCCGCGAAGATGCCTTCGGTGGCGGGCTGATGGCGCACCGCGCGCACCGCCGAATCGGGCTCCTGGTTGGCCGCGCGAAAGCGGGCCACCACAGCCTCCAGTGACGGCTTGCGGGAGACCGTCAATTCCAAGGGGATGTCGGGGAAACCAAGCGGGAGACTCATGGGTGCTTTCGCCTTTTCTTTGCTACCTTACTACGGCGACAACACTCCGCACAAGGGGAGAAGATCGGCCGAGCGCCGGGCCGGACGCGGCTAGGCCCTAGCGCTCGCGCACGAACTCATACCGCTCCAGGGTGGCGGCCACCTGGTAGTTGGGTACATTTTCGGTGTAACCTGCTCCGACGCGCTCGGCGCGCACCACCTTGCCGATACACCTCAGGCTTACAGACTGACCGCCATCGTTGTTTAACGTAATCACGTACTCGATAGGCCCGCTCAAGTCTGGGGCGTGCCCCGCGGTGAACAGGACCCCGTTGGAGCTGATGTTCCGGGTCAAGCCAGCCAGCGACACGCGTTCCGTGCCGGACCGTGTGATGGCGAGGGGCAACTGCAGTTTAAAGCGCCTGGTTCTTCGCTGTTCCATGAGTTGCCTCTAATGCTAACCACCCTTTCAACCTAGGTCAATAGACCAGTCGATCCGGGCGCATGACAATGGTACTGGACCAAAAGGCTTAAGAGTACGTATGACGGACGAGGAAACAGGCCGGGGCGAGCCGCGCCCGCCCCGGCCCGCACGGCTACTTGGCAAATACGAAGACGATCAGCAGGGTATACAACGCGAGGGATTCGACAAATGCCAGACCGATCAGCATGGCAAGCTGGATGGCTTTGGCGGCTCCGGGATTGCGCGCCATCCCTTCCACCGCGCTGGCGATAGCCTTGCCCTGGGCCAGGCCACAGAGGCCGGAGGCGATCGCCATGCCGAAGCAGGCGCTGATGGCTACCCAGTGATAGTTGGCTGCCAGGGTGCCAGTGGTCGGGGACTGCGCGCACAGCGGGGAGCCCACAATCAGCAGCGCCGCCAGAATCAATAACAATTTCTTCGTCATTTCACTCTCCTCGATAACTCGCCCCAGGAGGTGGTCCCCGGTCACCATGCGGCCGGGCTCACGCTGCAAGGCGGCATAAAGCCGGTATTAATGTTCGTGCGCTACCGCCCCGCCCACGTAAACCATGGCCAGCAGCATGAAAATATAGGCCTGGATGACGCCCACAAACACGTGCAGGCCCATGAAAATGACCGGAAACAGGAACTTTGTCAGGTTGAGGAATACCATGGTCACCTGCTCGCCGGCGAACATGTTGGCGTAAAGACGCACGGTAAGCGAGAGCATCCGCGCGCAGTGGCTTATGATTTCGATGGGGAACATCAGCGGCCCCAACCACCACAGCGGACCCCAAAAATGAAGGAACGTGCGCCATGGACCGATCGCCAGGAGGCCCACCACGTTGTAGTAAACAAATGTGGCCACCGCGCAGCCGGCGGTCACCGAGGGGTTCTTGGTGGGCGAGTCGAAACACGGAATAATGCCGATCAGGTTCGAAATGAGGATAAACAGGAAGATCGTGCCGAAAAACGGCGCGTAGCGGCTCCCGCTAGGTCCAATCTGCTCGTCGGTCTGGCCCCTTACGAACCCGTATACCAGCTCCAAGGTCTGCTGCAGCTTGCCCGGCCGGTCGGCTGAAAGACGGAACCGCACGATGGGAAAGATCCCGGCCAGCAAAAATACCACCAACAGCTCCATAACTATGAAATCTTCCCACGGGCGAGGCCCCGGGTGAATGCCGACGGCGTGTGCCCAGGAAGATGGAATCAGCCCCAGGAAGAAATTTCCGAGCCCGGGCAGATAGTCATTGAACAGCTTGGTGATCCAGAGTTCACTTTCGTGCATAGACGATCTCGAATATCACTTCGGCAAAAACGGCGGCGGTGAGAACGAAAATTCCGGCCAGGACGGCCGCCGGATTGACGGGAATAAGCCTGAATATAACATACGCCGCGCCCGCCAGGACGAGGAAGCGGAGGGCCATCCTCAGGCTTCCCCCACGCCGCTTGCCGCTGCCGAGCCCGTCCACCAGCCCCTTCAGCCATAGGAACTGCACGCCCGATAGCAGCGATCCAATCAGAAAACCGGCGCCCGCCCGCCAGCCCCATCCGGCCAGGGCAACGGCCGTCCCCATCCCCCCCAGCGCGGCCGTGATGCGCGCGATACGCGCCGCGGCGCGCTCGTAGGTCAACTTCTCAGGATCCGTCATCCCGCGAATCCCGCATGATCTGGCGGATCAGCGTGACAAACCCGCCCACACTCCCCAGTATCAGAAACACGATCCGCAGCCAGGTGACGCCGAACGCCCTATCCAGCCAATACCCGATCAGATAACCGACGAATGTCGAGACCGGAAGCAGCAGCGCCAGGCCCGAATACTCGGCGTATCGGGCGGCGGGCGTCTTGCCGGGTGGCACACAGTTATTCTAGCGGGAACCAGGGCGCCGCGTTCAGGCCGGCGCCGTCCTCGATGCCTTCAAACGGCCCACCACATACGCATTCAAGCTCTTTCCTTTGCGGCTGGCCTCCAATGCCACGCGGCGGTGCAACTCCGGCGGCATGCGCACGGTAAACATACCTGAGAACGGCTTGTCCGGCTCTTCACCCCGCGACGCACAGAACTCCAGATAGTCCTCCACGGACGCCTCGAACGCGCGCTTCAATTCCGCGACGGATTTCCCCTGGAACGTGATGACGTCACGCGTGTTGATCACTTCGCCCGTGAACATCCCAGCCTCTTCGTCAAACCTGGCGATACCCTCGTAACCTTTATAGGTCATTTTCCTCAGCCAAAATGATACCATATTATGATACCATTCTTGTCTTCGCGGCGACCGCGCTCGTGGCCATTGCGTGAAGATTGCGGGCGAGCTGAAGCGCCATCCCACTTAGTTTCCTTGGACCCGCGAATCCGGCGGAAATGGTGGGGCGGACCCCCTGATCCGCGCGTCCGCTACGGACGCTCCTCTCTTGAGGAATCAGGTGAGCGCCACCCTCCACAAGCCGGCCAGGGGGCCGGCTGCGGACCAGGGCATAGGCGTTAAACTAAGCCCCGACCGGGGCGCGGCTTTCTCAGGCGGGGCAACCTCCGTTTGTATCAGGGCACGGCTTCAGCCGTGCCGAAAAGA
Source organism: Bryobacteraceae bacterium (assembly GCA_049520795.1). Classification (GTDB taxonomy): domain Bacteria; phylum Acidobacteriota; class Terriglobia; order Bryobacterales; family Bryobacteraceae; genus BOG-224. The sequence goes on along the minus strand of JBEKPK010000059.1, from coordinate 2,223 downwards.
TTCGCACAATCATGGGCTTTAGCCCCTGCGCCTACCCGTTCCGCATCAGGGGCTAAAGCCCGACTCTCACTTGTATCTCTACGGCACGGCTCAAGCCGTGCCCTGATAACGAAGCCAAAGGGCCTTACTTTAACGCTTATGGCGGACCAGGGGGCCCGCCCCACCATCAGTCCAGGCGCCCGGACTAAGTGGCAGTAAGCTAAAGCACGCCCACAAATACTATGGGCGCCTATGGGTCGGGCATGCTTTAGCTTGCCCCAACTGCAAGGAGGCGCGTGTCGTCGTGCGCCCTTGAGTCCTGCGCCTCACGCTGCCCGCCGCGTCCGATGCTAGACTTTTTACTGAATGCCTATAGCGACGCACTTGGAATGCAGTCTGTGTCACAACAGGCTGGACGCGGGGCGGAAGAACAACCTTTGCGCGTGCGGCGGCCCGCTGCTGGTGCGGTACGACCTGGACAAGATTCGCCAGCGCTGGAGGAGGCGGGATGTGCGCGGCGGGCCCGCCAGCATGTGGCGCTACGCTCCGCTCCTGCCGCCCGCCGCGGAGGCCGTGGTGTCGCTCGGCGAAGGGTGGACGCCGCTTCTCCGTTCGCGCCGGCTGGGCGCGCGCCTGGGAGCCGATGCGCTGTGGTTCAAGGACGAGGGCCTCAATCCGGCCGCGTCCTTCAAGGCCCGAGGGCTGGCGTGCGCCGTTTCGATGTGCGTGGAGCTGGGGATTTCGAGGGTCGCCATCGCCTCCGCCGGAAACGCCGCCGGGGCCCTGGCCGCCTACGCCGCCGCAGCCGGCATGGAAGCCCACATCTTCCTGCCCAAAGACGTCCCGCAGTCCAATTTCCTGGAGTGCCGGGCATACGGCGCCGAGGTGACGCTGGTGGACGGGCTCATCGGCGATTGCGGCAGGCTGCTGGCGGAGCGCGCCGCCGGGGACTGGTTCGACGTCTCCACCCTCCAGGAGCCATACCGCGTGGAAGGCAAGAAGACCATGGGCTACGAGGTGGCCGAGCAGATGGATTGGGAACTGCCCGACGCCATCCTGTGTCCCGCCGGCGGCGGCATGTGCCTCATCGGCATGTGGAAGGCCTTTGACGAGATGGAGCGGCTCGGCTGGATCGGATCGCGGCGCCCCAGGATGATCGCCGTCCAGGCCGAGGGCTGCCAGCCCATCGTGCGCGCCTTCGAGGAAGACCAGGCCCGCGCGCGCTTCTGGGAGGATGCCCGCACCGTCGCCGCGGGACTGCGCGTACCCAAGCCGCTGGGCGATTTCCTGATTCTCGATATTCTGCGCGCGAGCGGCGGAGCCGCCGTCGCCGTGAGCGATGCGCAGATCCTCGATGCCGGCGCCGCCTTGGCCTCCGAGGAGGGCATCTATGCCGCTCCCGAAGCCGCCGCCTGCGTGGCCGCTCTCCCGCGCCTCCTCGCCTCCGGCCTGCTCAAGAGCGCCGACCGCATCGTCATCTTCAACACCGGCTCGGGATTGAAGTACGCCGAGGCCTACGCTACCCGTTTCCCGCGCCCGGCCTCCGGCGAGCAGGACAAACTGGGCGGCCTGATTACGCCGCGGTAAGTCGACTACTGGAGCGAGCAGAGCACCTGTCCGGGAAGCACGGCATCGCCCGGGGCCACCTGCACGTCCTTCACCGCGCCATCGAGCGGGGCGCCGATGGGAACTTGCATTTTCATGGCTTCGAGGACCACCAGCGGATCGTCCTTGCGCACCTCCTGCCCGGGTACGACGTTCACCGCGATCACCAGCCCCGCGATGGGGCTCCGGCAGATGCGCTCTTCTGGCCGGATATCGGGGGGCGGCGGCGGCAGGTCGGCCTCGTCGATGGCGTACGTCTCCGGTTCCTCCTCCGGCGGCGGCGCTTCGGGCAGCACCTCGACATCCACCTCGTAGCTCTGGCCCTCCAGCGTAATCCGGAGCTTCACTGGCCCTGCCCTCCCTGTTCGGTTTCCGGTCCGGGCGCCGGCTCATTCTCAACCTGCGACGGGGCCGAGGAGCGGCGAAGAAACGGCGCCGGGCGCGCCGGTTGAACGCCGGCCCGGCCCTTTCGCGCCCAGCGGCCGGCCGAGCGACTTTCCAGGATGCGAACCGGCGCTCCCAGGGCCGCGGTAGCCGCCGCGGCGATGAGGATCCTGCGGCGACGCTCTTCCGTCAATGGGGTTCGCGCTATCTCGTCTTCCTCGATCAACTTCGCCTCCAGCGGGTGGGGCAGGCCCG
>JBEKPK010000058.1:0-19293 GCA_049520795.1 Bryobacteraceae bacterium | reverse complement strand
CCCGCGGATGAAAATGAGGCAATCTTCGGCGGTACTCGGGCATGCCTGGCGCCGGGCAGGCGGAACCGCCTGCCCCACCAAGTCAAGTGCCCCAATCGGGCCGACAATCTCTCAGAAATGTAAAAACTCCAGGCGTCGACACGAGTGTCGACGCGGCACGCACGAGTGCGTGCGCCACCGGGCCGGATCGCGAAGCGTTAAGTTAACGCTTATTTGGCGCCAGCCATGGGAATAAGCGCTCCTCCACGAGCCCCGGAGGGGCGAAAGAACCGTGGAGAGCCATTAATCTCCCGGCACGGCTTGGGATTCCGGCTCAATTGGTAATGTTCAATATCGCGGCGGCGCTGGCCACGCCTCCCACGCTTACAACCACAGGCTGCTCGCCCAGCCCGACGCCGCTCGGAACCTGGTAGTTGACCTGGACCACTCCCACCAATCCCCACGGTATCCCCGTCCAAACATACGGAGCCGCCAAGCCTCCCACCGTCACCGTGGTGCTCTGCACCGGCGCCGGCAGGTTCGCCAGCGGGGTGGAAGGATCGGGCGCCGCTCCGGTGGCCACCGGCGGGTTCACCGCGCCCGCGCCGGTGATGTAGAGCGTGATGGTATCCCCGGGCGCGGCGCTCCCGAAGGGAACCACCACGTCGTTCTGGTCGGTGAAAATACCCGGCGCCAGCGCGGCCACGGTGAATGGCTGCGACACCGTTTGTCCGTTGTTGTTCACCACCAGCGTGGCCGGCCCGATGCCCGTCTCGTAAGGAATCTGCACGTTCAACTGGCCCTGCGACACGTAGTAGAACGGCGCGGGGACGTTGTTTACGGTGGCCGAGACACCCGCCATGCCCAAGGGAAGCGGCACGCTGCTGGCTGCTTGCGATGAGGGCGCAAGCTGGGTTCCGAACACCGAGACGATCATTCCCGGGGCGTAGGCCTGCTGGAACGAAGCGCCGTTGGCGAGCCCTCCGATAGTGGGCGGCGACGACGAGCGCGGTCCGGTTATGGTACTCGCGCCGTCCCATGCCGCCACCAGTCTGTACGCGTCCACCGAGCCCCATCCGGTGGTCTGATCGTAACCGGGGCCGGCGCTGTAGCCGACCGCGCTCGAGGTGCAACTGCGGGAGCGCGTGGGGCAGGGGATGGTGACGATATTATTCCCCGTGACGATGTCGTGAAACACTCCCGAGGTGGTCTGCGCCAGCGTATAGAGCTTGGGATTCATGTTGCCCAGCCCTGGGCTCGCCTGGGCCCCGCTGTAAACCATGTACTGATTAATAAGCGCGGCCATGCCCGCAAACGTAGGGGCGCCAAACGAGGTGCCGCCGTAGATCTGCGTACTGCCCCCGGTATAGACAAAGTAACCGTCGTGATCGGCCGAGGCGGCGAGCGCCACGTCCGGAACATGCCGGAAGTTGTCATTCGGCACTCCCGGGCCCGTCTGCCAGGACGGCCTGGGAAAGTACCCGCTCGATCCGCCGCCGCTGGCGGCGGGCTGCCCGTCCTCGGTGCTGTCGTTCCACACCACCTCCGGGATATAGGACAACGCCGACGCTCCGGTGGCGCTGTTGGTGGCGCTCCAGTACGCGCCGCTGCCCTCGTTGAACTCCGTGCCGCCCACCCCGGTCACCTCCGGGATGCTGGCCGGCGCGTCCACCGCCAAACCGGTGTTTCGCGTGTCGTCGCAGTCCGCTCCACCGGAGTCGCCGGAGGCGGCCAGCCAGGTGATGCCCTGCGAATTCGCCTGCTGGGCCCACGTCTGCAACGTGATACGTTCGGAGCCCATTTCCACTTCGCAGAGGCCGTAACTGGTGCTTATCACCGGCGCCAGGTCTTGATCCACGGCGTACTGCACGGCATCCATCACGTCGTAGGAATACACGAAGATGATGCTGGCGTTGCGGGCCACCGCTCCCGACCACTCCAGATCGAGATCCGCTTCCGGCAGATCGCTCGAGCTGATTCCCGGGTCTTGCGTATTCGGGACCAGCATGGTCTGAGGATCGTTGGCCGGCAGGCCGTAGCTGCTGCGGAACTGCTCAATGTCGGAGAGATTGATCCGCGTCTGGCCGGCGATGACGATCTTCTGGCCGGTTCCATCGACGCCCGCGGTATACAAGGGCTTTATGTCGTAAATTGTGGCGAGATCGTCGGGAGCGATGTAGTGCTCCCCCTTATAGCCCACACAGGGCTGGATAACCGGAGCGGAGCCCGTGCAGGTGTACCGTGGGTCCGCCGGCTGGTTCTGCATGGGCCGTGCGGCCGGCTTGAGACGGAAATCGGTGAGGCCTTGAATGCTCCTGACAACGCCCGCGAACGCCGCCGGCACGGATGGCTCGTCGGCGTTGGCGTAGTGCGTTTCCCCGTCCACCAGATAATGATGCAACTGGATCTGAAATGCGTTTTCGATCTGGGCCGCGGTTCCGCTCACCGCGATCCAGTTGCGCGCGCGGGCGGTGGAAACCACCGTGAGCCCCTGCGCCTGCAGCCAGCCGGCAATCTGGCTCATGTCCGACTCGCTCACTCCGAAGCGCTGGGCGTATTGCTCGGGCGTCAGCCACCGGTGATAATCGGGCGAGCCGGGAGTCTGCTGGCCGGCCAATAATTGCTCCAGCTCCGCGGCCTGGGCATCGGACGGCGCCAGAGTCAGAGTCACATAGGGGAGCGGGAGTGCAGGCGAGGCCCGGCCCTGGTCGTTCTCGGGCCGCGCCTGCGGGCGGATGTGGCCCGTCAGCACCGTGCGGAGCGTGTTATCGATGCGCTGCGAGATACGGCTGGGCTGCGCGTTGGCGGCCACCGCCCCCAGCGCCAGCCAGAGCGCCAGGCGCCGCGCGGCGAGTCTCCTCCCGGGCGTTTGCATTATACTCTTTCCGCTCCTCTTAACCGTTGTTGGCGCCATCCGCCCTGTAAGTTACGACGGCGCCGGAACCGCCGGGGTTGCATCCCAGCCGTCCGGAGGCCGAAACCTTAACCTTCTTAACTCCGTTATTGAATAATTCCTGCTGGCCAGTCAAGCCGCGCAAAGGTTAATGTGGAGATTGGCGGCCATGAGAAAACCGGGACGGCAGGCGCTACTCTCCTGGGGTTTCGTGAGCATTCTCTTCCTTCTCTGCGGAACCCTGGGTTTCCTGCAATACCGCTGGATCGGCGAAGTGAGCTTGGCCGAGCGGGACCGGTTGGGACAGAGCCTCCAGGCGACGCTCGATGGGCTCGGCCAGGATTTCGACGCCGAGATAGCCGGCGCCTACCGCGCGCTCGCCGCGCCCGGATTCGAGATCGAAACGGATTCCATCGAGGCCAGCCTCGGGGCGCGTTACAAACAATGGGCGCAAACGGCCCGGCACGCCGGGATCGTCCGCCGGATCGCGGTGGCCCGATGGCGGACGGGTTCGATAGCGCTGAGGATGTTGGACCCGCGGAAGGGCGTCTTAGCGGCGGCCGGCTGGCCCCAGGGCTGGAGCGGCCTCAAGACCAGCATGGAATCCTACCGGCCGGAAGGCCCGCCGGCCATGGAAGGCCCGCCCGGGTCGCCCGGTCCACCCTGGAATCAGAGTGCGCTCGCCAGCGGCGATGCTGCCATTTTCGTGGCGCCGCTGCCCGTTCCCGGTCCGCCGGAGGATGGCCCCTTCGAGCCTCGAGATATGGCGTGGCTCCTCGTGGAGTTGGACACGCGCTACATCGCCGAGGTGATGCTTCCGGAGGTCGTGCGCCGTCATCTGGGACCGGTGGCAAGCCTCGATTACCAGGTTGCGGTTCTCACCCGAACGAATCCCCCGGCGGTGGTTTATCAATCAGATCCAGGCCAGGGGCTGCGGATTGCGGCCAACGCGGACGCCCGGGCCAGCCTGCTGCGGCCGCAATTAGAGGGCGCCTTTCGTGGCATGGGGCCCGGCCGGGGACCGGGGCGCGGCATGGGTCGCGGGCCCGGACCGGGGCGCGGCATGGGTCGCGGGCCGGGACCGCCGCGCGAAGCGCAACCGGGTCGGGGGCCGCGAGTCGAGCCGGCCATGTGGGATTTGTTCGCCCGGCATCGGGCCGGGTCGCTCGAAGCCGTGGTTTCCCGAACCCGCCGTCGCAACCTGGCCGTGACCGCCGGCGTGCTGCTGCTGCTGGCGGCTACCCTGGCCGCGCTGCTGCGCTATACGCGGCGGGCGCAGCGGCTGGCCCAACTGCAGATGGAATTCGTGGCTGGAGTTTCGCACGAACTGCGCACGCCCTTGACCGTGATCCACACCGCGGCTTACAACCTGCAAGGCAAACTGGCGGCCAATCCCGCGCAGGTCGAGCGCTATGGCGCGCTCATCCAGCGCGAGAGCGGCCGGTTGAAGGAACTGGTGGAACAGGCGCTGCAATTCGCCGGCGCGCAGGCGGGCCGCATGGTTCAGCAACTCGATCCGCTGTCTATGGAAGCCGTCATCGACGAGGCCGTGGAAGCCAGCCGGGCCGCCATCGAGGCTTCCGGCTGCGTCTTCGAAAAAGAGATCCAGGCCGGACTTCCACCGGTCCTGGGAGACCCCGTGGCCCTTCCGCGCGCCCTCCACAACCTGCTCGCCAATGCCGCCAAGTACGGCGCGGAAGGCAAATGGATAGGCCTCTCCGCATCGATCGTCGGAGAGGGCCGGGAAGCCATGGTCGAGATTCGCGTGGCGGACCGCGGACCCGGCATTCCGAAGGAGGAGCAGAAACGCGTGTTCGACCCCTTCTTCCGCGGGCGCCGCGCCGTTCAGGACCAGGTCCACGGCGCCGGCCTGGGCCTCAACCTGGCCCGCGGGATCGTGGAGGCGCACGGGGGCGTCATCACGGTCAAGAGCCAACCCATGAAAGGAACCGAGTTCACCATCCGGCTTCCGCTGGCGCCTGGAGGATCCGAAACATGAGCGCGCGCATTCTGCTGGTGGAGGATGAGCCGGGCCTGGTCATCACCCTCTCCGATCTTCTGACGGCTGAGGGCTACGCGGTCGAAAGCGCCTCGGACGGAATCACGGGTCTGGCGCGAGCCAGCAAGGAACCCTTCGACCTGATCGTCCTCGACGTGATGCTGCCCGGCAAGAACGGGTTGGACGTGTGCCGCGAACTGCGGCAGCAGGGCAAAGACCTGGCCATCCTCATACTCACGGCCAAAACGCAGCTCACCGACCGGGTAGTGGGGCTGAAGCTCGGCGCCGACGATTACCAGATTAAGCCCTTCGAGCCGCCCGAGCTGCTGGCCCGTATAGAAGCTCTGCTGCGGCGCGTGAGGAAGGAAAAGCTCGCTCCCGTGGCGCGTTTCGAGTTCGCCAACGTGGCGGCCGACTTCGAGAAGGCCGAAGTGCGCAAGAACGGCGCGCTGGTTCCCCTGGCCGGGAAGGAACTTGAGCTGCTTCGCTACCTGATCGACCGCCGCGGCCGGCCGGTTTCCCGCGATGAGCTGCTTGAAGCCGTGTGGGAATACCAACCCGGCGTGTCTTCGCGCACCGTCGACGTCCACATAGCCTGGCTGAGGCAGAAGCTGGAGGAAAAGCCGCAGAACCCACGGCACATACAGACAGTGCGCGGCGTAGGATACCGGTTCGCGCCGTAGCGCTCTTATCCGTTTTGTTGGTCCATTCACACCGGCGTCCGGGCGCCCGGCAACCAATTCCGGCAGGCGGGGTTTAAACTCAAGGAGTATACCGCGCGCGCCAGGCGGCCGCTGGGGGATGCGTCATGCGTTGTCCGACAAGACCGCTGTTCCTGGTGCTGCTCACCTGTTTGCCGTGTTGCGCCCAGGTCGACATACTCACAGCTAATGGCGGTCTTGAGCGCACCAACGCCAACTTGCAGGAAACCCAGTTGTCTCCCGCGACGGTCTCCGCCTCCGCATTCGGAGAACTGGCGGTGTTTCCCGTGGACGGCCAGGTGTATTCCCAACCGCTCTATGTAAGTCAATTGCCGATACCGGTCCAGGGCACGCGCAACGTCCTGTTCGTATCCACGATGCACAACAGCGTTTACGCTTTCGATGCGGATGCGGCATCGGCGGCCGCTCCGCTGTGGCAAGTGAATCTGGGGCCCTCGGTCCCAGCGACCCTGTTGTATGGTCCGGGCGCCGACATCTATCCGGAGGTCGGAATCCTCAGCACCGGCGCAATCGATTTGGAGCGTGGCGTGATGTACGTTGTCTCCGATGTGCTGATGGGGGGCGTCCCGGTCTTTTTTCTCCATGCGCTCGATCTCACCAACGGGCAGGACCGGTTAAACGGCCCCGTGGTCATCGACGCCGCGGTCGCGGGAGACGGCCTCGAAGCGCAGGCCGGCACGGTTCCATTCGATCCGGTGCAACACATCCAACGTCCCGCGCTCCTGCTCGCCAATGGCGCGCTCTACATCGGTTTCGGTTCGCACGGCGACCAGCCGCCTTGGCACGGTTGGCTGATGAGTTACGACGCCTCCGACATAACCCGCCAGATCGGCGTATTCATGACCACCCCCAATGGCGACGGAGGCTCCTTCTGGCAGAGCGGCCGCGGCCCGGCGGCCGACGGCCAAGGCAATATCTACGCCATAACCGGAAACGGAGATTACGACAGTGTGAGCAATTTCGGTCAGAGCTTCCTCAAGTTCTCCGGCGCGGCTCCAGTCCTCGTCGATTCGTTTACCCCGGCCGATTGGGAATCGTTGTCCGACAATGATTTCGACATCTCCGCCGGACCCGCGCTCGCCAACGGCGCTCACACCGTCGTCGGCGCCGACAAGTTGGGCGATGTTTACGTGATGAACAGCGGCTCCATGTCGCAGCCCGGCGGCGAAGCGACGACTCGGGTGAGCCGGGGTTCGATCTTCAATCTTGCCGTCTGGAACCGCCTCGCCGACGCCTATGTGTATGTGCAAGGCCAAGGCGACCCGCTCATGTGTTTCCAAATTACCGGCCAGGGCCTCAATCCAAATCCCGTCTCCACGGCTGTCAACCCGGTATCCGGGAGTCGCATCGGCATGACTCTTTCAGCTAATGGCGCGCAGAGCGGCAGCGCGATTCTCTGGGAAACCACCGGCGACTACTTCGTTCAGGACGCGCCCGGCGCGCTGCACGCCTTCGACGCCTCCAACTCGGCGAACGAGCTGTGGAACAGCGATATGAATGGAGTTCGCGATACCATGCCGCCCGTCGCCAAGTTCGCCAATCCCACCGTGGTCAACGGCAAAGTGTACGTGCCCACGTTCGGCGATGCCGTGATGGTCTATGGGTTGTTACCGGGGCCGCCGGCGATTGCAGCCGTCGCCAATGCCGCCAGTTACTCGGCGGACGCGGTTTCTCCGGGCGAAGTGGTTGCGATTTTCGGTTCCAACCTGGGTCCCGCGGTCCCCGCCGGGACGCAGTTGACCGCCAACGGTTTCGTCGCCAGCAGCCTGGCCGGTACCCAGGCGCTGTTCGACGGCGTGCCGGGACCGTTGCTGTACGCCTCGGCGAACCAGGTGAACGCCATCGTGCCATTCGGCCTTTCTTCCTCGATTACCGAGGTGCAGATTATGTATCAGGGCCAGGCATCCGGCCTGTTCGCAATGCCCGTGGCGCCATCCACCGCGGGAATCTTCTCCGCCGATGGCTCCGGCGCAGGCCAGGCCGTCGCCATCAACCAGGATGGCTCCGTGAACTCGTTGGCCAATCCGGCGGCCGCCGCTTCCGTGATCACACTGTGGGCCACCGGCGCGGGCCAACTCGCGCCACCCGGCCAGGACGGGGCCGTTGCTGCCGCCGGCAACCTGCCGGCGCCAATGCTGCCGGTGACGGCCCAGGTGGACGGGCAACCGGCCGGGGTGCTTTACGCGGGCAGCGGCGCCGGCATAGTGGAAGGAGTCATCCAGGTGAACCTGCGAGTGCCCAGCGGCGCGCTCGCGGGACCCGCCATCCCGGTGACGCTGCGCATCGGCGACAGTTCCAGCCAAACCGGGCTCACCGTCGCTCTGGGACCCTGACGCCCCGGGCCGGCGCACGGCCCATCCGGACCGTTGCCGCGCCCCCGGCTCCGGGCATCGCCGCGACGTGAAACAGCCGCGTTTCCCTGTCCCAGGCGACCGGCCCGATGGAGCCTTCCGCCGCGCTGACGGCCGGCGGCTCCGGCGAGTACCCTGTAATCGTCCGCGACGTTTCCCCCTGGGCGAAAGCCATGGTGATCTGCGCCGTCCCGTCATCCGTCAGCGCGGTCACGCGCTTCTTCCCCAGCGAGACGAACTGGCCGAGATCCCCCAGTACGGCGATGCCCGAAGGTCCTATCGGCGCCAGGATCAGGTAGAGCGCGTCGCCCGTAATGGCTTGCTGCGCCACATCCGCCGGCGCCAGCACCTGTCCTTTGCCGCCGAAATAGTCGTACGCGTAGACCGGCGCCTCCGCTCCGAAATCGGCCGGGCTGATCTGAACCTGCAGATTCGTCCCCACGGCGTAGGCGAAAACATAGGTGGCCCGCAGCCCGCCAAAATCGGAATACGTGGAGGCCACCAGAGGCGTATCCACCGAGTGCGACATATTGCCGTAACTGCTGTCCACAGGCGTCAGCGGGGCGTCCGGCTTCACGATCACGCCGTCCTGACGAACCGCGCGCAGCAGGTTGGCCGCGCTCATCGCGCCGATGGCGTCTCCGATCCCCAGCGGCCCCGCCGAGAGCGTCGCCAGCAGCATCTGGCTGGTCTGGGCGCTCAGAAAGTTGTCGGTGAACGGCCACGCGCCCAGTGCGCTCGCCAGACGCGACGCGTAAAGGAAATCCGTCCACCGGTCGAACGCCAAACCGTCCGCGCTGGCGCGAATCGTGGTCAGGTTGCTGTATTTGGAGCTCTGCATGAAGTGCCGCGGCGTCGCCATGCAGTACTGCATAGTGAGATTCCGCTCGGCCATGGCCGAGGCCATGTTGTCCAGAAACGTGTCCCCATCGGTCAGGTTGAAATCGGTTTGCGCATTGGACCCCAACCAGTCCTGCTCGTAGGTAGCCACCCCCGAGGCGGCCAGATACCCCGCCACCATGCCCCAATAGGCCGGATCCAGCACCACATTCCCCGACATCTGATAGGTCTGGCGATACGGGCTGCTGGCGTCGATCCACCGCGCGTGCGTGATCAGAGGCGCGCCCAGGCTCTGTTGGAAACTCCCTAGCCCCGCCGCAAACAGCGCGGGCGCCGCCATGTACTGGTTTATGCCGTCCCCATTGTCGCTCCACGCCGCCGAGGCGCCCTTCGGATAAAACCAGCTATCCAGTTGCACGTACCCCAACCCGATTCCCAGACTGTCGAATTCGCCCTTGATCGCCTCCAGCGTCTGCTCGTAGTCGAGCGGACTTGCCATGTTGTAGTAGTAGGTCGCGCCGTTGTCCGTCCAGTAACCGACCTTGTTCAAGCTGGCATCGGCGTCGTTGGCGGGCCGCGTCTTTCCATTGAGCGCGGTTAACGCTTGGCCCCATGTGTCGAACGCGCGATTGATTCCCTTCTCGATCACCAGCAGGGTACGATGCTGGAAACCCTGCGGCAGCGCCGTAATTTGGGCCGCGATGCCGCTGCTCATCTCCCCATTCGGCCCCCACCCCGTGCTGGCCGTCATAAAGTTAGCGGCCGGCGAAAGAATGAACGTATTCGCCGATGGATCGAAAAAGACCCACGGGCTTTCACTCGCCAGGCCGCCGAAGGATGGCGGCGCGAACGTGCCCGAAAACGTCAGATAATCCAGACCGCCCGGAAACTGGCTCCAGGCCGGAAACGAGAAGCTGTTGGGAGCCGGTGAAACGCAGTTCACTGTGAACAGCACCGCTGGACGCTCCGTGTAGCTGCGAATCGCCGCGTGGCGCGCGGCGTCGGACTGAAAATCGAACCCGATTTCCTGAAAGGCCCCCAGCGAGTCCGTTCCCGTACTCACGGTGATATTCGCCAGTGGAGAACCGGTGGCGCCGCTGAAGCTCCAGTTGAGATCCGGGACGAGTACTTGGTACGAGCCGCCGGAATCCACCGACACGGTCAGGCCGCCGGGTCCTGCAATGGTGACGCCGTGCGCGGAAGCCGTCAGAAGTACGAAGGAAAACGCTGCCCGCCAGTAGACCCGGGATAGAGACACCCTGTAGCCCCCAGTAAATCTGCGATTCGGGTCTTATAGTATCGGATTAGTCCTCGAAATGCAATCCCCGCGTTGGGGGCGTCGGCGGCACGCTTTTAGGGGGCTTGGGTCTCTGGGTTCGACGGCCCCGGGCGGGAATCAAAGGCACGGCGCGCGAGCAGGCCCCTCGACCGCCATTTTGTACATTTTGATGTACACTGGCGATATGAGGGACCTCAGCATCACCGAGTTCCGCCGCCAGTGCCTCTCGCTGCTCGATCGGCTGCCCGAGGAAGGCATCGTCATCACTAAACACGGCCGGCCGCTGGCGCGTATCGCGCCGGTGCGCTCGATGCGCAAGGGCGAGCGCGTTACGCTGCCGTTGCTCAAAGGGAAGGGCCGGCCTGGGCCGTTGTGCCCCGATACGGAGACGCCCTACGACCTCATACTTGATTGACATCAACGTTTGGCTGGCGCTGACCTGGGATAAACACCCGCAACACATCCCCGCCTCCCGCTGGTACGCCTCCATCGACGATGCGGCGCTGCTGTTCTGCCGGCTCACCATGCTGGGATTCCTGCGCCTGCTCACCAATCGGAAGGTGATGGGCGGCAGCACGACTACCCTGGCCGGGGCGCTCCAACTGTACGACCGGTGGACCGGGGACCCGCGCGTGGAGCTCGCGCCCGAGCCGCGCGGCGCCGAGACTCTGTTCCGGCAGGCCACGGGGCCCTTTGCCCTCCAGCCGGCCACGAAGGCGATAGCCGACTGTTACCTGGTAGGATTTGCGGAGGCCGCTGGTGCGCACGTAGTCACATTTGACCGGGGCTTGGCCGCCACCGCGCGATTCCGGCAAGTCCCGGTCGCGTTGCTCGAACCAGCGCAAAGAGCGGATTCCATAGCGCCTTCGACCAGGCCGGGCCGCCGCGGACGGCGATCGCAATAGCGATCCATTGGCCGGGGCCTCCATTCCTTTCCGGCCGCCCGGCCGGAAACCGGCGAGACGTCTTCATGGCCCCCGATTTTTCATTCACGCCCCCTCGAAAACCCGCAACCGTATGATCCCAAAACACTTCCGATCCGCCGCCACCCGCCACTCGCGTCTTCGTCTGCTACCCTGTTATTTGAAGTCATGGCAACTCTCCGAAAAGTCTCCCGGCCCGCATCTCTCCCGTGCCAGACAGGTCCCAAATTGGGTTCGTTTCGCCAATCGGAGGGCCAACGGAATAACAGCTCCGCGACCGCCAATTGGGTTCGTTCCGCCAAAAGCGAGCCCAGGCTCGAGAATCGCAACCCGCGCCCCAAATTGGGTTCGTTCCTCCACAAGCAAGTCCGCGGGGCGACGGAAATCACAGCCGGTACGCCCCAAATTGGGTTCGTTTCGCAAATCGCTTTGCGGAAGCTACGCAACCCCCAATTGCGGCGATGCCCGCGCCGTCACGCGGGCGTCGACGAATGCGTCTTATGTTTATGAGAACCGCGCTCCTGCTGATAAGTTGCCTGACCCTGGCTGGCGATGGTCTTGCGGCCACCGATGTCCGGGTTGATTTCACCTTGAACACCACCGCCGCCAACGGCGCCCCTCTCCAGCAGAGCCGGTATTACTATCTCTACCGGCCCGACAACCTCTCCAAGGCCGCCCCCGTTCCCATGATCCTTGTGATGGAGGCCGGTGGACCGGCGGGTTTTTTCCATCGCAAGGCCGATCAGGCGGGCTTTCTCGTGGTCTCCTGCTCTTTCTCAGGCAACTCCACCGGAGGGTTCAACAACCACAATCCGCGCATTTCGGGATTCGAGGACTTCGATTACATCACCGAGGTGATCAACCGCGTGAAGGCGTCGGACAATTCGACCGACGCCTTTACCGTTGGATTCTCCGCGGGCGGCCATATGTCCCTGGCTTACGCGTGCGAGAGACCCTCCACAGTCAGAGCCGCCAGCTCGGTCGATGAGTTCATGGGATTGACAACCAATATTCCGTCGGCTCCCGTGCCCATGATCCTGTTTCACGGCACGGCGGATAAGAGTGTGCCGTACACCATGGTGAAGGACACCGTGGACGCCTGGCGCGCGAAGGACGGATTGCTCGACGCGACGCCAGTCACCACGGATGAGGCGTCGCCGCTCATGCCTGGACAAGTGAGCCAGGCTACCTGGAGAGGCGGGATCGGCGGTCGCCAAGTGGCGTTTGTCACCATCGTCGGCGGCGCCCATGAATACCCTACGCCGGACGTCCGGACCGGCTACGACTTCACCGATGGCTTGTGGGCCTTCTTCAGCCAGTTTCTTACCAGCGCGCAGTCTTCGCCGAGGATTGTCTCGCAGCCGGTGAATAACATCCAGGCCGGCGGCCATCGGGCGAGCTTCTGGGTGGCCGCCACCGGCGCCGCGCCCCTGCGCTATCAATGGCAGAAGAACGGCGTGGATATTCCGGGCGCCACCGCGAACTGGTACACCACGCAGGCCGCCACCTTGGCCGACAACGGGGCGACCTTCCGCGCCGTGGTCCGCAATGCCTCGGGCAGCGCCACCAGCGCTCCGGCTACATTGACGGTGAATGCTCCGCCCCCCGGCCCGACGATCGCCACCCAGCCGGCGGACAAGGCCGTGATTTCGGGGCAGCCTGTCGCCTTCGGGGTCGTCGCCACGGGTGCTGCGCCGCTGCGCTACCAGTGGATAAAGAATGGCGTGGAGATCGCCGGCGCCACCACTGCCTCATTGACCATTCCGGCGGCCATCTCACCCGACTCCGGCGCCAGTTTCACCGTGGTGGTGGCCGACGGCGCCGGCAGCGTCGCCAGCAACCGCGCGACCCTGACTGTTACGGGCGCCCCCGGAGCGCCCGTCATCCTCAAGAATCCGGAGCGGGCGCGGGTTCTCGTAGACCAGAAAGGGACCTTCTCGGTGACCGCTTCGAGCGCATCGCCGATGAGCTATCAGTGGCAGAAAGGAGCGCACGCCGGAAACATGATGGACATCGCGGGCGCGACGGAGGCTGCGTATACGACTTCGCCAGCTACCCTCGCCGACCATGGGACGCTCTTTCGATGCGTCGTGTCGAACCGGTCCGGCAACGCGACCAGCGCAAGTGAGCTGCTGGCCGTGACCGCCGGGGCTAAGGGCGCACCGTAACGGCGATAGCCCCCGGCGAAAGCTGCTTAGGGGGAAGGGACGGCCCGGACCCATAGGCGTTAAACTAAGCCCCGACCGGGGCGTGGCTCTCTCAGGCGGGGCAACCTCCGTTTGTATCAGGGCACGGCTTGAGCCGTGCCGAAAAGATTCGCACAATCATGGGCTTTAGCCCCTGCGCCTACCCGTTCCGCATCAGGGGCTGAAGCCCGACTCTCACTTGTATCTCTACGGCACGGCTCAAGCCGTGCCCTGATACGAAGCCAAAGGGCCTTACTTTAACGCTTATGCGGCGGGGACCGCTATGCCCCCGATTTTTTCGGTCACGCCCCTCAAAAACCTGCAACCGTATGATCCCAAAACACTTCCGATCCGCCGCCACCCGCTGCCCGCATCCTCGTCTGCTAACCTAATGGCTGAGTCATGGCAGCTTTTCGAATAACCTCCCGGCCGGGTCTCTCCCCAATCAGACAGGTCCCAAATTGGGTTCGTTCCGCCAAAAGCAAGTCCCGGCTCAAGAATCGCAACCCGCGCCCCCAAATTGGGTTCGTTCCGCAAATTGGAGGGAGCGCCAAATCCGTGGCGCTAACGGCCTTAGAATTGAAGCGTGGAGGCGCCCGCCGCCTGAGAACGGCGGTCAAAGAAGAATGAGAACACTCGATGTCGGCTGCGGAATCCGCAAGCAGCCCGGCTCCATCGGACTCGACCGGAATCCCGCCAGCCGCGCCGACGTGCTGGCCGATCTGGACCGTTTTCCTTATCCGTTCGCCGACGGCTCGTTCGACCGCTTGACCGCCATTCACGTCATCGAACACCTGAGCGACGTGATGCGCGCCCTGGAGGAGTTCCACCGCCTCGTGCGGCCGGGCGGGACGGTGCGCATCGAGACGCCCCACTACACCGATTTCAGTTCCTTCTGCGACCCCACCCACAAGCAGCACCTGAACAGCTTCAGCTTCCGCTATTTCGGTGAGAATCACGGCGGGTTTGGGTACTATACCAAGGCAAGGTTCCGCGAGGTCTCGGTGAGAGTGAAACTGCTGGCGTTGTGGCGCTGTCTGGGATTCGAGTTTCTGGTGAACCGGTTCCCGCGCTTCCGGCGATTCTGGGAATACTACCTGTGCTACCTGGTGCGCGGTAAGGCCATGGAGTTCGAATTCGAAGCGCTGAAGGCGGGCTGAGGATCGTGCTGGGCCTGCTCTACCGCGCCGCCGACGCCCTGCGCCGGCGGGCCTACCGCGACGACCACGGCCGCATCGGCGAGGATATGGCGCACCGCTATCTGCGCCGGCACGGGTGCTTCATCGTGGCGCGCAACTACCGCCCGCCGTCCGGCGGCGTGGAACTCGATATCGTCGCCTGGCACGGCGCAACCCTGGTCTTCGTGGAGGTGAAGACGCGCGCGGTGGCCGACTTCGGAACGCCGGACCGGGCCGTGGACGCCGAAAAACGGGAGCACGTCCAACGCGCCGCCAGAGACTACGCCCGGCGCGCCGGCGTCGAGTGGGAGCGGACGCGGTTCGATATTGTGGGCATCGTCCTCGGGAAGCCGCCGCGCATCGAGTGGATTCGCGATGCCTGGCGCGACAGCCGGCGGCGGAGTGGGACAGACCATCGTTTTTAGTGGTCTGTCGCGCCTCGCCAGCCATAGTGCTCTGACCGCGTGATTACTTCCGCGGCGAGGGAACAAGTCAAACGGTCAAGGTAGTAGTGGTCTGCGGCGAACAGAATGACGAGTATGCAGATACCTGTGGGGCAGCCAATCCTGGCTGCCGCCGGCTTTCAGCCGGCGTTTGCCGTGTGAGAGGGATCCGCGGACGGAAAGAGCCGCCTGGAAAGGCGGCTGCAGGCAAGATTGCCCAATGCCACTTAGTTTTCGAGCCGGTCTGCAACATATTGATTCCATTGGGCCAGCCTTCGGAGTCAGCTCGCCACCTTGCGTCGCAGGCAATCTCGTCGGCCATTTGGCGTGCAGTCCGCAAGCCGCCAATCGTTGACCCGATTTCCGCGTAGAAACGTAAGTGCCAAAGAATGTTCCAGTTAGAGAACGGCTTCGAAAACTAAGTGGCATTGGGCAAGATTGCCTGCCCCACAAAACTAGCAGAACTTCGGCCGCACTACACTCGCCCGTCAGGGCGAAAGATAGACCACGGCGCAAGCCGTGGGGCTGGTGGAGCAGCCGTGGCAGCCCCCGGAGGGGGCGGAAGAAAGTTCTTTCGCCCCTGCCGGGGCTTGGCCGATTTCGATGTCTTCCCACGGCTCACGCCGTGGGCTACTTTTCGCTCCTTCGGAGCTTCACCCGAGGACCCCACTTTCATGTCGCACCCGTGGATCCCGCGTGCGTAACTTCGGCCCCCGCTAACGAGATAGAATATTCGTTGCCAATCTCGGGCCCGATTCGGCGGGTTCCGGATTCCCAGCAAATATGGACCGCACGAACTCCAGCCTCTCTTCGCCGGCCGCCGCGCCCCTGCGCCGCTTTCTGTTCCTGTTCCTGCTGTTGTGCCTGGCCGGCTTCGGCCTTTTGCAATGGCCGGCGGTCGATCGTGTGGTGACCCAATTCTCGGCCCTGCTGGTGACGGTTTCCGCGGCGCTGATCCGCTTGTTCGGCGGCCGCGTGGTGAACGAGCAAACCATCCTGCGCTCGGTGGCCAACGGGTTCTCCGTTCGCATGATGAACGGCTGCAACGGAATCCACGTCACCGTTTTGTGGGCCGCGTCCGTGCTGGCGTTTCCGGCGCCCTGGCGGCGCAAGGCCGCTGGCCTGGCGGCGGGCATGATTGTGATTCACGCCCTCAACCTGGTTCGTTTTCTGGTGCTTTTTTACGTCGGCCAGGCCCAGTCGGCGTGGTTCGACTTCCTTCACGTGTACGCGGCCGAGAGCCTGATGATGTTCGTCACCCTGGCGCTTTTCTGGTTTTGGGCGCAGACGGTTCTCAGATCGGCTTCCGGGCTGGATGCGGGTTGAAACGCGGTCCCCCGGCGGATTCCTGCTGCGCGGCCTGGTTCTTTTGCCGGCCATGCTGGCGCTGTGGTGGCTGCTGCTGCTCCATCCGCTGCTGGAGATGGTGCGGGTGTCCGCGGAGCTGGCGCTGCGGGCCCTGCCGCGCGCCGGCGCCCTGACGCGAATCACCGAGGAGACCGGCGGGGACTGGGCCATCCGCATGCCCCTTCCCAGTCCGCTCGAAGCGGCGGCCCGCCAGATGTTCGCCCCCAGCCAGACGCCGCAGGTCAAGACCCGTTTTCTTACCCTCCGCCTGCCGCGCCAGTTGTTTATCCGTTTCACCATGGCCATGCCGCTGTTCTGGGCCATTGTTCTGGCGGCGCCCCTGAGCTGGCGAACCGTGCGCGCGATGGCGGCCGGAACCGCGCTGCTGGGGGTTCTGGCGCTGGCGTCGAGCGCCCTGTACGTGGCGCATACCCTGCAGCAGCAGATGCCCCTGGTCTCCTCTCGCGCGGGCGTCTTTCTGCTGGATTTCAGCCACTACCTGAACACCGACGCGCTGCCCTACGTGGCCGCCATCGTGCTTGCCCTTTGGCTGCACGCGGACCTCAGATCGCAGGTCTTCTTCCGGCGCCCGGCGGGGCTGCCTCAACTGGAGGATCGCCAACCGGCGCGCACCCAAGCCGTGGAGGGCAGGGGACGAAAGGGAAGGGGAAAGAAGAGGGGCGGGATTTCGAAGGGCGCGAGGCCGTAGACACAAACGCGCTATCGCCTCGGCGCCTCGGCGATAGCGCGATGATATTTGGTTAGGCTCCTAACGTCTCACGGATGCGCGCCGGAACAGGCGCGCGGCTGCGGCCATCATGAGCAGCGCCAGCAGGATCAGTCCCCAAGTCGACAGCGCCGGTACTGTGGGTGTGGTGGTGGGGGGGGGTGATTGGCGCGCCGCCCACTGTCACGCCATCCAGCGCCAGTCCGGAGTCATACAAGGTATCGGACCAGTTCACGACCCCTACCTTAAGATAATAGCTGCCAGCGGCCGGAATCACGTAGCTGGAGTTGACCCAGCCGGTATAGCCGCAGCCGGTGGCGTAGCAGGAACCCGAATATGTACCGAGCGGCGCCCATGTCGGCGGACCGCCGATGATGGGCACCGAGGCGGGAGTCAGGGTTGCCAGGGGGGTGGGCATTCCGGTTCCCGGAA
The DNA here is from genome assembly GCA_049520795.1 of Bryobacteraceae bacterium. Lineage (GTDB taxonomy): Bacteria > Acidobacteriota > Terriglobia > Bryobacterales > Bryobacteraceae > BOG-224. The sequence goes on along the minus strand of JBEKPK010000058.1, from coordinate 1,994 downwards.
CGATGGTGCCGCTGGCCACCGTTCGCGCGGTGAACAGCAGCGCCACGGGGGTGTTCGCCGAGTTGAACAGCTCCGCCCAAGCGTAGTCGGCATATCCGGCTCCGTCGGAGGTCACGTAGTTGAAGTAGAAGTTCAAGGAGGTTCCGGCGGTCGCCGTGAAGACCTGGGTGGCGAGCGTAGATCCGTCCGTCTCGCTGCCCAGCGCGCCTGTTGGAAGCGCGCCGACCCCATTTGAGCCACCGGCCGTCGAGACCCACTCGTAGTGGCTGCTGCCGATGGGCGAGAGTGTCACCACTCCATCGGCGCCGTCGGTGCCGCAACTGCCGACGCACGTCCAGCCGCTCGGGATTGTGCTGCTTGGGTCGGTGGCTGTCCCGCCGCCGCCGCTTCGAACCATGGGATGCGCCGGGGCGACGAGCGGGTGACCCCGCACGAGGCCCTGCAGCGGTTTGACTGCCGGCGGTTCAGCCAGGGCAAATCCGGCCAAAAAAACGGCGCTCGTGAACACGGCGACGGCGCGCATACCGACCCGCATCCTGGTGCGCGACCCTTCAACCGGAACTTTCATTCTTTCCTCCTGGTGTTCGGCTCGATACGATGGTTCGCACGGATTCGAGCGATTCCGTGGGTGATCGGCTAGGCGTCCATTTCTATGTCGCGCACCCTTCCCGTATCGAAAAAAACAGAGATTGGCATCTACTTTAGCCGGAAACCGAGCCGAAGTGTATAGGGTATTCACCTTATGGGCTGCGTCACGGTCTTCCTTGCGCGGGCTGGTATGTCACCTGATTTGGACAGGTTACGCGATTCCGCTCCAGGCAACTGTACCGCGCACGCCAGGCCGGCTACATCGACAGTCGCAGAATCTCCGAAAGAAGAGTTTGAAACGCTGGCGTAACGTCGTCCACGGTCTGAATTTGCAGGTACATCCCCGATGGAATGCTGGAATTGTACACGGTATTGGTTGCGTTGGCCCCACCCGGCCCACACGGCACGCTCGGGGCGCAGTTCGCCATGCGCTCCAGAAGCGCCACGTCTACTCCCCCAGGGCCCGAGACGTTGCCTGCGTAACCCATGGTGTAAATTACCGGCGTGAGAGTAGTATCGCCATGAATTTGCCTGGCCGCCATATCCGCAACATTCCAGGAGGCCAGCCCGATCTGGCAGGCGTTGCCGGACGCAGCCGTTCCGCCGGAAAGGTTCCCGGTGAGGGTCAGGGGGACGCCGCCCGTTCCCCCTGCCCCTTTTTGGCAGTTGGCAGTCGTGGTATTCCAGATCATGGACTGCTGGTAGTCGCTCTGCGTGTAGGGCGAAACGCTCGACCCTTGGGTCGAATTTCCATAGTAGTCCACGCTGGGTATGTTGACGACGCTTGCAACCGAGGTCCCTGTTCCCCAACCGCAACCGTTGCCAGGGCCGGAGGTGTTGCTCAGGACGATTTCGTTAGTACCGGCTGAGGCCGTGCCGGGGGGAAGCAGCTCGGCCCACGAAGTCACGGACATTCCGCTGGTACTCGATTGCGGCCGTTCACGAATTCCATTGGTGGCGGTGCTGTTGTAGGCATAGGAGCCCCACTGCGCTATCCAGCCCAGCATCGAGTTGGCCGCAACGGCGTTTGGATAGACTCCGTTGGTTCCGTCGCTCGTGTGAGTGCACCCGCTTCCGGACTTGAGGGAGCCGGTGGAGCTGTTGTTGAAGTCGGCCGTAATGCCGTTGGGCGCGCCATCCGTCCACAGCACGATGATATTCAGCGCTCCCGGTTCATCCGCCGCCTGCAACTCCTTCCAAGCCAGCATCAGCCCTTCGGCCGTGCCAGTGTTGCTGCCCGACACCATGTTCGAGATGGTAGTGAGCATGTTGGGAGTTTCCGTCGTGCCCTTGAAGTAAACATCCGGGCCAGTCGCGCCGGTCGGCGGGTTTGTGCCCCAGTCCGCCGGCGGATAGGCGACGTAGGAGCCTCCCGAGATCAGCACAAGACCCAGCTTGTCGCGAGC
>JBEKPK010000057.1:0-19352 GCA_049520795.1 Bryobacteraceae bacterium | reverse complement strand
ACTTACCCCGATTCCCAATCAAACCCAAACGGCCCCGATGGGATAAGCCTCCAGCCTCGTCAACCGCAATCGCGAGCCGCGACGATTCCCGTAGAGCGGGCCTCCGGCCTGAGGGGCGCCCTATGGGCCGGGGCGTCCCCGCCGACGTTCTTCCGGCCGACGCGCTTCGAAGGTCGGATTGCAGGGATGCAAATTGGTTGCAGCCTGCGAAAGCGCCTGCCCCACAAGGTCCGTCAATCCGCCTGCCCCACAAACCCGCGCGCCTACTTGGCCGCACCCTCGGCGATCTCGTAGATGTTTCCATCGATTTCCTCGATGGAAACGATGAAACGCTTGCGCTGCTGCAACTGGGCCTCGGGAATATCGAATCGCGCCCCGATCATGCGGTCCCAGGTAGCGTGCCCCGGAATCTTGTCCTGCAACACCAGCGAGCGGTTGTACTTCTGGCCCAGCAGGGGAATGCCGTCGAAGACGCGCTGCGTATCGACGTCGGAGATGATGACGCCTTCCGCGCGCCCCTCGTTCTTCGCCTCGGCGTAGACGCGCACGGTGCGGACCACGGCCGGGTAGTCCGACGTGTTGGAGACGCGGAAATCGATCATGGCCACGGTACTGTCCTCGCTGAGCGCGGCGGTACGGACCTTGAGGACGCTGCCGGGCAGGTCGAGATGCGCCCCGCGTTGAATGAACAGGATTATTCCGATGGCGATGGCGACGCAGGCAAGTCCGATACCGGAGGCGATCAGAATGTTCTTGGTTATCATGTGGAGACCTCGTGCCCGATGCGCGATCCGCGCAGGCGTTTGGAATTGCGCCACGGGCGTGCCAGGCTGAGTCTGCCGCGAGGGCCATGGCGCCTGGTCATAGAACCGATTGTAATAGATAGCTATGGAGTGGACGAACCGGGAGGCGCGAAAAATCGAATTGCGGGAGGGCGATATCACGCGCGTGGCGGTGGACGCCATGGCCAACGCGGCCAACGCGGCCCTGGCCGGCGGAGGCGGCGTGGACGGCGCCATCCACCGCGCGGGCGGTCCGGAGATCATGCGCGAGCTGGATGCGGTTCGCCGGCGGATAGGCCGCTGCCCTGCGGGCGACGCGGTGGCGACGGGCGCGGGCAGGCTGCCGGCCCAATACGTCTTCCACGCGGTGGGCCCGGTGTACCGCGATGGCGCCCACGGCGAGCCGGAGTTGCTGGCCTCGTGCTACCGGAGGTGTTTTGCGCTGGCCCGGGAGCGCGGCGTGAAGACCATCAGCTTCCCGGCCATCAGCACGGGGGTGTATGGCTATCCCATCGAAGAGGCCGCGGGAATCGCCGTGCGCGAAGCCGTGTCACAACTGGCGCGGAGCGATTGCGAGGTGGAACGGGTGGTGTTCGTACTGTTCGGAGGGCGCGCATACGAGGCCTTTGAGGCGGCGCTCGAGAGGCAGTCTGGGGCCCGTTGAGCGGGTTCTTTTGACGCCGAGACGCCGAGAAATTCGGAGAAAGCAGCAAGAGGAAACCAGGGTCTTGAGGCCGCTCCGACGGTCTTGTCGAATCCTCCAGACTGCTGCAATGCTCGATTCCGCTGTTCTTATCCTCGCATTTCTCCGCGTCTCTGCGTCTCTGCGTCAAGGGAGAGAATTGCTCAGTGCTATGATTTTTGTATCCGGACATGACGAAAACACCTATTACCGTCGCCCACGGGGATGGCATCGGCCCCGAGATTATGAACGCTACGCTGCGGATACTGGAAGCCTCCGGCGCGGCTCTCGACATCGAGACCATCGAGATCGGCGAGAAGGTTTACCTGCGCGGCAACACGGCGGGCATAGATCCCAGTTCGTGGGAGTCCTTGCTGCGCACCAAGGTTTTTCTCAAGGCGCCCATCACCACCCCGCAGGGCGGGGGATTCAAGAGCCTGAACGTCACCACCCGCAAGACCCTGGGCCTGTACGCCAATGTGCGGCCGTGCGTGTCGTACCACCCGTTCATCGATACCAAACATCCCAATATGGACGTGGTGATTGTGCGCGAGAACGAAGAGGATCTCTACGCCGGGATCGAATACCAGTTGAGCCCGGAAGTGACCTCGTGCCTGAAGCTGATTTCACGGCCGGGCAGCGAGAAGATCGTGCGCTACGCTTTCGAATATGCGCGCCGCCACAACCGCAAGAAGGTCACCGTCTTCATGAAGGACAACATCATGAAGATGACCGACGGCCTGTTCCACAAGGTGTTCGACGAGATCGGCCCGCGGTATCCGGACATCCAGAAGGAAGCCTGGATCGTGGACATCGGGGCCGCCAAGATGGCCGACACGCCGGATGCCTTCGACGTGATCGTGATGCCCAATCTGTACGGCGATATTCTCTCCGACGTGGCGGCGCAGATAGCCGGCTCGGTGGGCCTCGCCGGGTCTGCCAACATCGGCGACAAGTGCGCCATGTTCGAGGCTATCCATGGCTCCGCGCCGCGGCGCGCGGGGCAGAACCTGGCGAATCCCTCGGGGCTGTTGCTGGGAGCGGTGCTGATGCTGGTGCACATCAACCAGGCGGAAGCCGCCGAGCGGGTGCACAACGCCTGGCTGCGCACCATAGAGGACGGCATCCATACCTACGACGTCTTCACCGAAGGCGTGAGCGCGGCCAAGGTGGGCACCCGCGAGTTCGCCTCCGCGGTGGTGGAGCGCCTGGGATTGAAATCGAACCGGTTGAAGGCCGTGAGCTATGCCAGGAACGTGGCGCCGGCGGCGGCGGCGGCGGCGTACAAGGCCGCGCCGGTGGATGTGGAACTGAAGGGCATGGACGTTTTCGTATATTGGCCGTCCCGGAATCCCGACGCGCTGGCCGCCGCCATGGCGCCGTACGCCGGCGAAGGGCTGACCTTGCAGATGATCGACAATCGCGGCGTCAAGGTGTGGCCCGCCGGGCGCGCGGAGACCTTCTGCACGGATAGCTTCCGGTGCCGCTTTATGGCCGAAGGGCGCGTCGAAATGCCGCGGTTGCTGGCGCTGCTGCGGCGGATCTCCGAAGGGGGCATCGAGATCGCCATGACGCTCACGCTCAGAACCTTCGACGGGCAGGCCGGGTTCACCCTGGCCCAGGGGCAGTAGCGTATGCCCGCGCCAGGCCCGCTGGTGGCCGTGATCATGGGCAGCAAGTCGGACTGGGAAGTCATGCGCCAGGCGGCCGACGTGCTGACCAGCTTCGGGGCGCCGCACGAATGCCGGGTGCTTTCGGCGCACCGCACCCCCGTCGATACCGCCGAATACGTCAGCCAGGCGGAATCCCGCGGCATCGAGGTGATCGTGGCGGCCGCCGGCGGAGCCGCGCACCTGGCCGGGGTGTGCGCCGCCCACACCACCCTGCCGGTGCTCGGGGTTCCGATGGAAAGCGGCGCGCTCAAGGGTCTGGATGCCCTGCTGGCCACCGTGCAGATGCCCGCCGGGATTCCCGTGGGCACGCTGGCCATCGGGCCGGCCGGGGCCCGCAATGCGGCGCTGCTGGCGGTGGCGATTTTGGCCAACAGCCGCCCGCCGCTGCGCGAGAAACTGCGCCGCTTCCGGTCCGAGCAAAGAGAAAAGGTCCTGAAGGAAAGCTGCCTGCCCTGAAGGGCTTCGGATTTACCGTGATGCGTGGCTTCTCCCTGGGCGTGGAGCCAATTGGCATATGACCTGACGCCTTAAGGCACTCTCTATCCACCACGTGCCCAGCCAAGGATGGTATAGTGGTTTCAGCAGTTGTCGTCTTTTTCGCCATGGTGACCGGAGGCTCAATTCCTCAATCTCCGTGACGAAGTCGTCGATTGTTCGGGGCGTGGCTCAGCCTGGCTAGAGCGCCTGGTTCGGGACCAGGAGGTCGGTGGTTCGAATCCACTCGCCCCGACCAACCTTTTCAAGCACTTCCAGCCTACGGTAGCCGAACGACTTTTCATTTGTAAATAAAATTGTAGATACGGTCGACCAGCCGGCAATCACCAAGTCCTGCGACCGCCGGGTCGGCCCGCGGACACGGGTAATTGTGGGGCAGCCGCTCTCGCCTGCCAACCGGCTTCGGTAGGCGGCGCCCGAGCTTCGCCCGGGTTGGCGGAAGCGCCTACCCACATCGGAGGGTGGAGTGTGAGATGTGCGGGGTAGCGATCCAGTCCGCGGTCCTGCGCTTTTCAAGGCTCTTCACGTGCTGGGCCGGCGCGAATACCGAGGCGCATTTTCCTAACGCCGGACCACCGAATCGAAGTCCCAGCCGTTGTTGGCGCACATCACGCGGGCGTGGCTCTCCCAGGTGGGCTCGTCCTTGGGCCGGCCGGCCAGGAAGCAATCCACGCTCAGGTAGACCAGCGACCGGTCTCCCCGGCAGAAAATGCGGTGCCACGCGTGCGGCGGAATGCGCGCCAAGTTAGTGGATCGCACCGGAAATCTCAGCACGGGCGCGTCCCGCTCGTCGGCGCCGACCTGCAACTCGCCCTCGCCGGAAATGACGTAGAAGATCTGCTCCGTGTCGTGGTGCACGTGCAGGGGCGGAGCCTCGCCGGGCTCCAAAACCACCAGGAACGCCTCGGAAGTCTCGGCGTCGGCGCGGTCCAGGACTAGGTCGTTGGTGTGCGTGGGAAACCGGTAGCGCACGGTCTCCGAGGTGTCGAAAACGTATTTATCGGGCATACTGATTCGATTCTCCACCCGTGAACCGATATGGAGCGACCTCCCCAACCAATGTCGTGGCCGGGATGAGCGCGCCGCAAGGTCTCAAGGGTCCGTAATCGACCTCTTGGGTGAATGCGCGGACTTCACTTCATGTACTTGTCGAGGAAGTCTGTCACGGTTCTCCACGTGGGCGTATAGGGCGTGGGGTTCACCACCGCGCAACCCGCGCTGGAAGTGGAGCGCATGGTGGCAGCTTCGCGGAGCGCGTCGTTGGTTAGGAATCCGTTCCAGTTGCCGTGTGGCGCTTTAGGGAGGCTGATGAAGATGGCGTCCTTGCAGGCTTTATTGAGGGCCATGTAAAGCTGCTCGCCCTGATTGTGCGGCACCAACTGGTCGGAATCGCCGTGCAGGATCATGATGGGCGGATCGGCCGGAGTGATGTAAGCCATCGGACTGGCGGCCTTCACCAATTCCGGGCAACTCTGGATGGGGCAGCCGACCAGGCGGGACTCTGGAGAGTTCTCTCCATCGTGGCAATCCTGTGGGGAGCACTTGCGGAGCGCCCAGGCGTCCATGGTGAGGAAGTTCGTCGGGGGGTAGAATGCGACGGCAGCCTGCACCGCACTCGATACGCCGGTGGTTCCGACCGATCCTTCCATTTCGGGAGCGTCGCCGGTGACGGCGGCCATCGCCGTGGTCCAGCCGCCGGAACTGTCGCCCATGATGCCGATGTGATTCGGATCGAGGTTGTACTGGGCCGCATTGGCGCGCAGCCAGCGGATGGCCGCCTTGATGTCGTATAACTGGCCCGGGAACTTGACCTGCGCGCTGGAGCGAATCGAAACGCCCGCCACCGCGTAGCCCGCCGGGTTCAGTTGTGAGGCGACGATGCCGGCCCCGTTCTTGCCGGTATCGGCCGACCACGCCGAGCCGGCGGTCCAGACCACCACCGGCAGAGGCCGCGCCGCGTTCGCGGGGATGTAGAGGTCGAGCTTGTGACCGTTGCTCGCAGCGGGTTCGGGCGGCGCATAATCGATGTTGGCGTAGGTAGGGGGCAGGCCCTGAGGCGCGCCGAATCCGCCTGGGCCGCGGCCACCTGCAGGCGCTTGAGCGGGAGGCTGGGCCGCGATGCCGAATGCAGTCAGAGCGAGAAGCGCGGTGAAACCCAAACAGAGAGTGCGCACAGTGGACATTGTATCGATCTCCCTTCCACATTTTAGCTTTTCTCCGTGGTCAGGAACGGCAAATCCTGCAGCATCTCGAAGAACCGATCCCCGAAGACGAGCGCCATTGCCCGTTAGTCATCGTGATGGATGGGCATCCACACGCGCTATCGTTCTTAGGTAGCGTGTTCGGAGCGAAGGCAGTAGCTCTCGGCGTGGATCAGTCCTGGACGACGTTGTGCCGAGCCAGGAAGGCAGAGGGCGCATCGCGCCCGATACGCACGCCAACAAAGGCGGCGACCCTATTCGCCTGCGATGGCGCACGCCAACCTTCGTTCCTGAAACATGGTCGCCCGAAATGCAGCTTCTTGAAAGGAAAGAGCGTTTTTCACCGTCTCAATGATCTCACTATGCGAAAACGGCTTCTCGATGAATCCGTGGATCAGTCCTTGTTCCAGAGCCGTTTGTATGGCGGGATCGTCCTTGTAGAAATACCCCGAGACCACCAAGACCAGGATTTCGGGATAGGCGATGCGAATACTCCGGGCCAACTCCAGGCCGTCGACATCCGGCAACTTGGCGTCCAACAGAGCCAGAGTCACGCGGTTGAGCCGGGCTGCCTTGAGAGCGGCCTTGCCGTTGAGCGCGCGGATGCAGTGCGCAGCGAGCCCTCCGAGTATATGTTCGAGGGCCCAGCATATATCGGGGTCGTCGTCCACGACGAGGGCAATCTGGTTGGCGAGATTCACCCCTTTTCTCCTCGGTCACCCACAGCGTTCAGTTTCACCGTGAAGGTACTTCCTCTTCCGCTTTGGCTCTGCACGCTGATCGTGCCACCATGCTGATCGACGATGGAGTTGCAGATGGATAACCCAAGGCCGGTACCTTTTCCCAGGGGCGCTTTGGTGAAGAACGGGTCGAAGATCTTGTCGAGGTCTTCCCGTGAGATCCCTTCTCCGGTGTCGGTGACGCGAAGCAGCACTTCTCCGGCGGTCTGCTCGGCGAAGATGTCGACCGTTCCGCCGTTCGGCATGGCGTTGATGGCGTTGAGTAACAGGTTGATGAACACCTGTTCCAGGAGGCTGGGAACGCCGAGGACCTGGCAGGGCTCCGGCGGGAAGTGCGTGCGGATTTCGATATTCTGAACTTTGGCCTGGCTGTCCACCAGAGTGAGGGCCTCTTTCATCACGCGCAGAAGGTCCAGCGGCGTTTTGCTTTGGTCCGCCGAGGGGTGTGCAAATCGCAATAGGTTCTCGATGATGGTGCTTGCCTTCCGGATGCCGCTGTGAATCTTCTCGGCGCACTCCCGGCGGAATTCCGGGCTGAGATCGTCCTCCGTGAGGAATTGAGCGGCGGAAGAGGAAACCGCCAGTGGCGTTCGGATTTCATGGGCGATCCCTCTGGCCATCACGCCCAGAGCGGCCAGTTTCTGCGACTCCAGGATCTGCAACTCGAACTTGCGCTGTTCAGTGAGGTCTCGGCCTACCACCACAAAGCCCACCGTTCGGGCGCCGTCGTCCATCATTTGAGAAAACACCCAGGAGACGGCGCGGCAACGCCCGTCTTTGGTCTTCAGGCTGGATTCGATTCGGCCGGAACTCTCGCCGGAAGCCCCTTTGGAGAGCAGCATCCTGACGCCCGTGGCGGCGGCCGGCTCGCAGTAGTCGAAAAACGGGCGGCCTTTCAACTCCTCGATTGAGTAGCCGGTAGTCCTCTGCGCCGCCTTGTTCCAGGTCAGGATATTGCCTTCCGTGTCGGTGGAGATGACAATATCGCTGGCGCTCTCAACGACGCTGGCCAGATGGCGCTCCATCCTCCGGATCTCTTCGCCCAGTCTGGTCTGCTCCGTAACATCGTCCATAAGGAGCAGAACATTATCCACTTGTCCCGCCCAGTTCACTGGAACGACGCTGTAGTAGTAAACCCGAATCGGAATGCCGGGCGCCCGGTAAGTCAGCCTTTTGCCTTGGGTGGCGTGGCTGCTTCTGAAGACATTTCGGATCTGCTGTTCGAGCCCCATTTCCTCCAGGATCACTTCCGGGAAAACCTCGGCAAGCCGCTTTCCGTCAGTCGCGCCGGCCGTCCGGCGAGACTTCTCAAGGAAGTTCCTGTTGGCCAAAACCACGCACAAGTTCTCGTCGAGCAGCAGCACCGACGAGGGAATGGCGTCCATCAGCATCCGGTAGAGCAACTCGGATCTCTTGGCTTCGCTGACATCGTGTGCGACGACCAGGCAGGCTTTCTCGCCCGCGAACTCCACCGCGGACCTTGCCACGTCGACGTAGATTACGGTTCCATCTTTCCTTATGTGTTGGCACGTTCGTCGCTGGAGGGAGGAAACACGCGCTTTCAGCATCCCATCGAGGACGGCGGACCTTTCCGACTCAAGATGCAGTTGCCGGACCGTCATAACCAGGAACTCTTCCCGCGAGTAACCGTAACATTCGACGGCCGCGCCGTTCACCGCGAGAAACGACAGCGTTCGCGGATCGTAGATCCACATCGGCAGATGACTGTTATCAAACAGTCCGGCCGTAGCCTCCGCAATCGGCAAGCGCCGTTGCTCGTGGGCTAGCCCGCCAGCTTTCACTTGACGTCCTTTTCTGTTCGAGAGTACCCGGCCTGATACTATTCCTAGAGCCGCTTATCCGTCAATCCACAGTTTCCCGTCGGATGACTTAGGCCCCAACGAGGCGAAAGTGGCTCCACTCCGCTCGCGCGATGTCATAGAATCAACAACTTGCCGGTGTTATTAAGCGTCCACTCTCGCGAGTTAGAAAGGAGGGTGGTACCCAATCCGCTAGAGTATCTCCCGCCGCGGGTTGCGGGTTTTGCGGTATCCGGCTTCGGCGATGGCGATGCTAGAGTGTGGTTCAGGGATCGGAATCCCTCGCGTCCCGCCCCAGCGCGTGTTGCGCACATTACTCATAGGAGGCCATCCCCGCGATGCCGAATAGCAGGCAGGCCGGCGTTCGTGAGAGGACGCTCTTTTACATTCCGATTATTCACACCGCCGCGGATATGGGGACGCTGGGGGCGTCCGTACGAGGAGTAAAGCTATCGACGCTTGGACGGCAGGGTCTGGCGCGCAATGCGGCCGTGGTGGAGAAGCTGTGGGAGGAGATCGAGAACGTGCTCGCCAGCCTGCCGGTTGCCTCTGGACGGGTGCGAGTTTACCAGGACGGACTGGCGATTTGCGGGCACGAGGAGAGAATTGTATCGGAGTTGGCCGAGGCGGGAAACAGGAACCACGCGTTGCTCCTGAAACTCCGGGCGCAAGGCGCGACGCTGATGGGTACGGAGTCGCCCGAACTACTAGTTGAAGAATACCAACTTGCGGCCGTGGCTTTTGCTCCCGGGGCGGCCGCCGGGGCGGCGGTCCGCGGGAGACACTTGCACGACGCGTTACTCGACAAGCGAGACCGTTTCATCGCGGAGCGCATCAACGGGACCCTGGACGCCGGGGAAAGTGGAGTGCTGTTCGTGGGGATGCTCCACAAGGTGGCGAAATACTTGAGTTCCGACATCAAAGTCATTTACCCGCTTGGTCCGCCGCGGGTGATGCAAAGAAGAGGCGCATGAGCGTGGCTCAGGGCAGAATTTTGATCGCGGACGACGACCAAGACATGGCCCAGTTGCTGGGGCGCCTGGTGCAGCGCGAGGGACTGACGCCGCTGCTGGCCAAGAACGGAATGGAGGCGTTACAACTGGTTCGCGCGGGAGACCCCGACGTGTTGCTGACGGATCTCAGGATGCCCGGCATGGATGGCATGGAGTTGATGCGCAAAGCCAAGGACCTCGATCCGGAGCTGCCGGTGGTCCTGATCACCGGATTCGCCGAGGTGCGGAGCGCGGTGGAGGCGATCCGCGCGGGCGCGCATGACTTTCTCGCCAAGCCCTTTCAACATCCTCAAGTACTTCGCGTCCTGCTCCGCGCGTTGAACGAGCGGCGACTGAAGCTGGAGTTGAGGCACTTGGCGGATCACGTCCAACAGGTCCTCTCACCGCGGGAGACGTTCGGCCCCAGTGAGGCGATCGGCGGCGTGATTTCCGCCATTGAGCAAGTCGCAAAATCCAATTTCAGCGTAGTCATCGTAGGGGAAACCGGTTCGGGAAAGGAAGTTGTGGCGCGGGCCATTCACCAGGCCAGCGGGCGCAAGGAGCATCCTTTCGTCCCCTTGGATTGCGGCGCGGTTCCCGAAACCCTGATCGAGAGCGAACTGTTTGGGCACGAAAGGGGAGCCTTCACGGGAGCGGACCAGCAGACCGTCGGGAAGATCGAGGCGGCGCACACGGGGACCCTCTTTCTGGATGAAATCTCCAATATGCCGCTGGCCTCCCAAGCCAAGCTGCTCCGGGTGCTCCAGGAGAGGACCCTGTGCCGGCTGGGCGGCGCCAAAGCCATCCATGTGGATGTCCGGATGTTGACTGCCAGCGGCCAGGACCTGGAGGGACTTTGCGAAGGGGGGGCATTCCGTCCCGACCTGTACTTTCGGTTGAACGAGTTCACCATCTCCATCCCGCCGTTGCGCGAGCGACGGGAGGACATATTGTACCTGGCGAAGCGGTTTCTCGATATTGCAAATATCGAGCTTCCCAAGTCCATCAAAGGTTTTTCCCCGTCGGCGATCGAGGCGATGCTGGCGTACCGGTGGCCCGGAAATGTGCGACAACTTCGGTCGGTGGTCCGCCGCGCCGTACTGATGGCCGAAGATGTCGTTACCGAAGAGCATCTCGGCTTGAGACCGGCGGGGCTCACGTCCCCGCGGGACAACGAACTGGCGCCGTCCTGGGCGCCATTTCGAAGAATGTGCGATCTCTCGTTGCGTGAGACCGTGCGGAGCAACACCGTCCACGTAGAGCGAATTGCGATCGTCCACGCCTTGCGAAGAACGGGCGGGAACAAAGCCAAGGCGGCGCGCCTGCTCCAAGTGGATTACAAGACTCTTCATTCGAAGGTGAAGGAGTACGGAATTCAGGTTCAGATTGAAGGAGAACAACCACATGGTCAAGAAACACAGTGAGAAGACTTCCGAAGGATCTATCGATCTCGGACTGGGCGGGATACTCAAAGGCTTTGGGGATCTGGTCGAGAGGCTTGGGGAGCTGGCCGAGACGGGCGAGCAGCTATCGCGAACCGGCGAGATCCACGGGACGGACAAGCAGGTAAAAGGGATCTACGGGTTCACCGTCAAGGTGGGGTTGGGAGGCGACCAGCCGCGGGTGGAGCCGTTCGGCAACATCCGTAAGGACCGTGAATCCGGGCGCACCGTTGTGCAGGAAGTGCGGGAGCCGGCGGTGGATGTCTTCGAGGAAGACGACCATGTATTGGTGGTGGCCGAGATGCCGGGCATCGGCGCCGAGGACGTGCAAGTGACGGTGGAGGACGACCTTCTGACCATCTCGGCCGCGCGCGGCGACAAGAAGTACCGCAAGGAGGTGTTGCTTCCCGCGAGCTCCACCTTGGAGAAAACGCAGATTACCTGCAACAGCGGCGTGGTTGAAATCAAGTGCATGAAATGAAGTCCCTCACATGACCTCAGAGCAAATTGAAACTCCGGTTCTCAAGCTCAAAGTCAGTGAAGCGCTGAGCAGGGACGTCGGACGAGGGATCGCCCGCATAGGTCCGGAAGATCTTGAGAGACTCCAGCTCGTAAGCGGAGACCTGGTGGAAGTCACCGGGAAGCGTGGCACTGTGTGCAAAGTGATGCCCGCTTACAGGGAACTGCGCGGGCAGTCGCGGATTCAGATTGACGGATTGGTGCGCGAAAACGCCGGAGCCGGCCTGGACGAGGTGGTACTGGCGCGTAAGACGCGTTGCCGTCCTGCGGAGCGCGTCGTGCTCGCCCCAGCCAACGTACGGCCATCCGAGCGCGACCTGGATTACATCGGGAACTTGCTCGATGGTCTGCCGGTGCAGGCGGGAAACCGGATCCGCGCAACTCTTTTCGGCAGCCAGTGGGCGGATTTTCGAGTGGAAAGCACCACGCCGAAGGGCGCGGTCCTGATCAATCCAACCACCCAACTGGTGATAGGCAGCCCGCAGCAGGCGGAGGAAGTGGCCGCCCGCTCCACATCGTACGAGGACATCGGCGGGCTGAAGCCGCAGCTCCAGCGCATCCGTGAAATGATCGAGCTGCCGCTGCGCTATCCGGAAGTATTCGAGCGACTGGGCATCGACGCGCCCAAGGGCGTGCTGCTCCACGGTCCGCCAGGTTGCGGAAAGACTCTGATCGCGCGCGCGATCGCGCATGAAACGGAAGCCAACTTCTACGCGGTGAGTGGTCCCGAAGTTATCCACAAGTTCTACGGCGAGAGCGAAGCCCATCTTAGAAAGATCTTCGAGGAAGCCACGCGCAAGGGCCCGAGCATCATTTTTCTGGATGAGATCGACGCCATTGCGCCCCGGCGCGAGAACGTGGTCGGAGAAGTGGAAAAGCGGGTGGTAGCGCAACTGCTGGCCCTCATGGACGGGCTTGCCAAACGACAACAACTGATCGTGATCGCCGCCACGAATCTGCCTAACATGCTCGACCCGGCCTTGCGCAGGCCTGGCCGGTTCGACCGGGAAATCACGATTCCCATTCCGGACCGCACGGGGCGCGAAGAGATCCTCGCCATCCACAGCCGGGGCATGCCGCTGGCCGAGGATGTGGCCATGGGCCGCCTGGCCGAAATCACGCACGGCTTCGTGGGCGCCGATTTGGAAGCGCTCTGTCGCGAGTCGGCCATGATCTGCCTGCGCCGTATCATGCCCGACATCGACTTTGCGCTGGCGCGCATCCCATACGAGCAACTGGCCAAGCTCGAGGTCCGGATGGAAGATTTCCTGGACGCCTTGCGCGAGGTGGAGCCTTCCGCGACGCGCGAGGTGTTCGTGGAGACGCCCGACGTCCGGTGGGCGGATGTAGGCGGCCTGGCACAGGTGAAGCAGAAGCTGCTCGAAGCTGTGGAGTGGCCGCTACAGTATGCGGACCTGTTCGCGAAAGCGGGCATCCGTCCGCCCAAAGGAATCCTCATGGTGGGGCCGCCGGGCTGCGGCAAGACCATGCTCGCCAAGGCTATCGCCACCGAAAGCAGAGTCAACTTCATTTCCGTAAAAGGTCCGGCCCTGCTCTCCAAGTACGTGGGAGAGTCGGAACGGGGAGTGCGCGACATCTTTCGAAAGGCGAAGCAGGCGGCGCCGTGCATCATCTTCTTCGACGAGATCGATGCGCTTGTGCCGATTCGCAGCGCCGGCGGTTCCGATGCGCATGTCGCGGAGCGTGTCTTGAGCCAGTTCCTCACCGAACTCGATGGGGTCGAGGAACTGAGGGGGGTGCTCGTACTGGGCGCGACCAACCGGCCGGACATGCTCGATCCCGCCATCCTGCGACCGGGGCGTTTCGACGAGATCATCGACATCCCCCTGCCCGACGAAGAGAGCCGGCGGCTCATCTTCGAGGCCCATCTGCGAAACAAGCCGCTGGCGCAGGGAATCAGCGCCGGCGACCTGGCCGCGGGCTCCGATGGCTTCAGCGGAGCCGATATCCAAGGCGTTTGTACCAAGGCGGCCATCCGCGCGGTGCGGCGCGCGGTAGCGAGCGAGATCGAGAAACAGAAAGGGGCGCCGGTGACGATCACTTTTGACGACCTGGAAGCCGCTCTGAAAGAAGCCAGCGTGAATGTGTGACGGAGAGCTTGTTTATTATTTGTATTGTCTGACGCCTAGCGCGCGCGAACTCCATGTCTCCGCGATCGGGGTGGATGGGCGCCATCCCATCTTTGCGCGCGGCTGCGGGGGAATTGGCGCGGTCCTCAGCGAGGTGGAACGGGGAGAGTTCTGCGGCGATGCGGCCGAAGCTCGTCTGGAGGATCTGGAGTGGCTGGGGCCGCGCGTCTGCCGGCATGAGGCGGCCATCGAGGAAGTCATGAGACAAACGCCGGTGCTGCCGGCGCGTTTCGCAACTCTGTTCACTTCCATCGACGCCTTGGAGCAGTCCGTTCTCGAACGCCTGGACGCCATCGGCGGATTCTTCGCCCAACTCGGCGACAAACAGGAATGGGCCGTCAAGGGGTTGCTCAGTCGCACCGACGCGCTGAAACCGCCGGGCTCATCGGGCAGGCTCGCGGGGGAAGCGCAAACGGGAACGCAGTATTTCGAGGAAAAGCGCATCAAGGCCCATTGGGAACGCGATCTCACCTTCCGGCTGAAGGAATTCCGCCGGCGCGCAGCGACGGCGCTATCGGCTCATGCCGAGGGTTTTCGGGAACGCAAGGTTCTGGATTCGGTCACTGCGGGAACCGACGTTGAAACCGTACTGAGCTGGGCCTTCCTGCTTCCGCCGGGCGCCCTCGACGAGTTCCGGGGACGTCTGGAAAGCTTCAACGGAGGCGAGGCGCTCCCGGGCCTGAAACTAACCCTGACCGGCCCCTGGCCCCCGCACAGTTTTGTCCCGAATCTCTCTCTCGTGGAAAAAATATGAAGTATCTTCTCCACGGCGTCATGCGGCAGAACCCCGGCGGATGGTTGCCAGAGTTGGGAATGCGCGTACTGACGGCGCACGGCCTGGCGGCCGCGGTTTCGGCGGTGGAGGATATCAGTCCACCACCCAGCATTTCCCGCCTGCTGGCCTATGAAAAAGTGGTCGAAGCGATCCATGCCAGACAGGCAGTCATTCCCCTGCGATATGGATGCGTGATGGAATCCGAGTCCGCGGTCATACGCCTCCTGGAGGACCATCGCCAGGAGTACGACGCCCTCCTGACCCGGCTACTGGGAATGACGGAGATTGCGATACGCGCGCTGTGGCCGGCGCGCGACCGGATTCTCCCCGGCTTGCCGTCGTCTCCAGGAGCCGCTTACCTCGCGTCGTTGCGGGCTTGCTACAACTCCGCCATCGCCCTCGCTCCGGAGGAGGCGCAACTGGCCGATCAAATCACAAGCTTGCTCTCGGACTGCTCCACGGAGCAGCGAAGAGAGGTCTCGTCGTCCGGCCGGGGACTTATCGTTTCGCTGTACTTTCTGACGCCTGCAGCCGATGCGAACGAGTTTTTGCGGCAGGCCCGACAGATCCGCCCACCCAGCGCGGCGAAGCTGTTATTGAGTGGGCCCTGGCCGCCATACAACTTCGCGGCGTCCGTAGATGGAATATAGGGAATGCGCTCCATGGAACTAACTCCGATATGGTACCGCGAGTTATTCACGAAGCGCTGTAACTCCATGAAACTCCTACTTAGTAGTTTAGATAGGTTGTCCGAACGGCTTGGCCGATGGCGTGCTTAGTTCAGTTCGAGGTCAAACATAACGTGAGGCCTACTTACGGTAGAAGAAAGCCGGAAAGGAGAACGAACAATGGCAAAAGTAGCAAAGTCCACGGATTCATCGAGCCTGGCAGAGGTTGTCGACCGCATTCTCGACAAGGGCATCGTGATCGATGCTTGGGTCAAGGTGTCGCTGGTCGGCATCGAGTTGCTCTCGGTTGAAGCTCGCGTCGTAATCGCTTCGGTTGAGACGTACCTGAAGTACGCCGAAGCCATCGGTCTGACCGCCAGCGCCGCGGCGCCGGCTTAAAACTGTACCTGGCAAGATTCCCGTCGCCGGTCTGAGGCCTCGACAGGGGCCTCTTCCGGCTTGGGAGTTTCGCGGGGCGGCAAGGCATAAAAGGAGGCAAGAACATGTTGACGAACGATATGACACGCTTGTGCGGCGAAATCCTTGCCATGCGCAGGATGCGCGGCAGTCTGATGAGCGAGTTACAGCATGGCGCCAAGGGGCGGAAGCAGGCGGTTACCGAGCTTTGCGCTCACAACGGCAGCGCTCGCGCAGCGATGGCCAGGCGGACAAGAAACGAACGCGTGGCTTTTCTGAACAGCCTGAGGCGCTCGGTTGGCTCTCATCGGAGGGATGTAAGAAACGACCTGGCTGGGGCCCGCAGGGCCTGGGCCGGCAAGAGCTCGTAGCGGCCATCGGTGGGGACCGGAACTCGAGCCGGCGGGAGCAGCAGGCCCGACAGCGAAAACAGCTCCTGTCCGGCGCCCACCGGCGGGTTCGGCGCGCGTGTGGCCAAGGCGCTCGAGTCGGGCGCCCCGCCAGCGGCCTTTAGGAACGTGCGGTGGGGGCTCGGTAGAGAAAAGGGAAGAGTTAGATGGAAATCAACTGTCTTGGTTGCGGGTTCAAGGTGGATCTCGCCGATGCTTATGACGATTACGCAGGCCAGATCAAGTGTTTCGGCTGTGGCGCGACCATGGAAATCGCGACCCAGGCGGGCGAGATTAAAGCAGTCAATGTCGTGACGGAGGCGCCGCTCCCTTCGGCCGAGGCGTTCGTTGCGCCGAGCGTCGAGTAAGACTGAAGCGCGGTTCCCAGGGCTGGGTTTTGGTGAGATTGGACAAGGGAGGACGAACGTGGGTGTATTGACAGTAGCTATGACGGGGCTGCGGGACGCGATTGTGTCCTCGCGCCAGGCCCGAATGGCCTTGCTGGGCGACCTGGCTCGCGGGACTGACGAGCGGCGCAACGGGGTTTCCACTCTGTGCGCCGGATTCGCGCGTGATCGCGCGGGCGCCCACCGGGCCTGGTTTGGTCCGTTGCTTTTCGAAAGCCGGACCGCGCAGAAACACCAGCAGCCGACCGAGGCCAAGACCCAAGAGCCGGCGCCCAAAGCGGAGCCGCGCACGCAAAAGCCCGCTCATAGGCCGGTCGCCGCGCGGGCCCCGCACCCGTCCGCGGCGCCCTTGCCGCGGGCCCAAAGAACACGGTTCAAGGGATCGAAGAAGCACTGATCCTCGCCGACAGAAAAGTGAGCA
Source organism: Bryobacteraceae bacterium (assembly GCA_049520795.1). GTDB lineage: Bacteria > Acidobacteriota > Terriglobia > Bryobacterales > Bryobacteraceae > BOG-224. The sequence continues at coordinate 2,779 of JBEKPK010000057.1, read as the reverse complement.
TTCCGATGGTGGAGACAGAAAGCGAAGACCTCAGGGAAGTCGTAGTGAGAGTGCAGCCGGGAGGGGACAGCATCGAGGCCGAGGCCAGCGACCAGTTCGTGGCCAGTCCGTACATTCAGGCCCTGGCTGAAAGAGCGCTCGCATACCTGGAAGTCGGTTATGCGGTGCATTTCGCGGGCGCGGCGGGAACCGGCAAAACCACGCTGGCCTTCCACGTGGCGGCCAAACTCGGCCACCCGGTCACACTCATTCATGGCGACGACGAATTCGGCAGCTCGGACCTGGTCGGCAAGGATTCCGGTTACCGCAAGTCAAAGCTGATCGATAACTACATACATTCCGTGCTCAAGACGGAAGAGAACATGAACACTCTATGGGTGGATAACCGCCTCACCACGGCCTGCGCCAACGGGAACACCCTGATTTACGACGAGTTCAACCGCTCCCGTCCGGAAGCGAATAACGCCCTGCTGAGCGTGTTGGAGGAGAGGATACTGAATCTCCCGAGCCTGCGGCGGACCGGCGAGGGGTACCTTGAAGTCCATCCAAACTTTCGGGCGATCTTCACCTCCAACCCCGAGGAGTACGCCGGGGTTCATAAGACCCAAGATGCGCTGATGGACCGGCTGATCACCATACAGATGGGCAACTTCGACCGTGAGACCGAGATTCAGATAGCCATGGCGCAGTCGGGCGCTTGCCGCCAGGACACCGAGATCGTTGTGGACATCGTGCGCGAGTTGCGAGGTACCGGCGTCAACAACCACCGGCCGACCATTCGCGCCACCATTGCCATCGCCAGGATTCTGGTCCACCGCCAGGCGCGGGCCAGTTTGGACGATCCGGTCTTCCAGTGGGTCTGCCATGACGTTCTTACCACGGAAACGGCCAAAGTCACGCGCGAGGGGCAGTCGGTGATGCCGCGCAAAATCGATGAAAGCATGACCCGAATCTGTGGCGCCGCCGTGAGGCCGTTCCGGAGCACGAAGCGGCGCGTCTTTGGGAACAATGGAAAGGAGTAATGCCATGGCCATTCCCACCAAAGGTCTGACCAGCATTCGCACGCTCTCCGGCCGGGTGGATCAGCTCTCCCTGCCCTACCGGAGCTACATGCAGATCACATGCCTGGAGATGGAAAAAGCGCGGCGGGGTATGGAACGTAAGAGCGCCAACCAGCGGGTCGCGCTTATCGACGCCCGCCTCGAGCAGATTGAAAAGGCCAAGCAAGAGCTGCTCCAGGCGGTGGCTACTTCCGGCCAGGGAGCGCCCGCGCGCCTGCCCGGCCTGGAGTTTAAGCCCGCGCCCCGGCGTAGCGCGGGCGGATTCAAAATCCGCTACTGAGGGAGCCCGCCCATGCTGACGCTCAGGACTTCCGCCCACGTCCCCGCCAACCGCCACCGCGGAAACTTCCGTTTCTGTCCCGCCTCCACTGGAGCGCCTTTGGCGAAGGCCGGCGCGTCGCGTCTGCTTGGGGAGCGCATCCGTCTGTCGGACGCCGAGTCGCGGCGTCTCTGGCTGGAGGATCGATGGAGATCGCACCTGCTCCGGGTGCGGTCCGCCAAAGCGAGGAGGAGGCCATGAGAGACACCAACGGCACGGCGCTGGCCGCCGGCCCGGGCGAGGAGCCGACCGTGCCCGTGGCCAGCGGAAGGAACTACATCTATGCCATTGTGGCGGGGGCCGAGCCACGGACTTATCGAACTCTGGGCCTCCAGGGAAAGGATGTGTACACCATCACCGACGGCCGCGTGGCGGCGGTGGTCAGCGGCCTGGCTGGTCCCAAGATCCGGCCGGAACGCGCCAACCTCACGGCCCACCAGGCGGTGCTCAAGCGCCTGATGGAGGAAACCACCCCGCTGCCCATGGCCTTTGGGACCATTGCCGCCAGCCCGCAAGCCATCCGCGGGATCCTGATCCGGAATCGGCATGCCTTTCAGGAGCAACTCCAGCGCGTGGCCGGCAGAGTGGAAATGGGGCTGCGCGTTACCTTGGACGTACCGAATATCTTTGAGTACTTCGTCAACACCCACGCGGAACTGCGAATGGCGCGCGACCGCCTGATGAGCGCCCGCCACGAGTTCACCCAGGAGGAAAAAATCGAATTGGGCCGGATGTTCGACCGCCTGCTGAATGAGGACCGGGAGGAGCACACGCGGAAGGTGGAGCGCATCCTCGCCCCTCTGTGCGCGGAGGTCAAGTCGAATCCCCGCCGCAATGAACACGAGGTCATGAACCTGGCATGCCTGGTGGGGCGCGACGCGCCGGAAGCGTTTTCCGCGGGCGTGTTCGCCGCAGCCAAGTTGTTCGACAACAGTTTCGCTTTCGACTACAGCGGGCCCTGGGCGCCGCATAACTTCGTCGAACTCGATTTGGAGCGGTGATGCTGTTGGTGGACGACATCCTCCTCTTCCCTGTCCACAGCATTCTGTGGATATTCCGGGAGATCGGAAAGGTCGCGCAGGAGGAGCTCGCCGGCGAAGCCCAGTCGATCACCGAGCAACTTAGGATCCTCTACATGCAACTGGAAACCGGGCGGATTTCCGAACCACAGTTCGAGGCCGAAGAGAAGCTCCTGCTGGACCGGCTGGATGCCATCGAGAGCCGCCTGAACGACGAGGAAGATACCGAGGAATCGGATCTCGAGGCGCTTCGGCGGGAGCCTGACAGCTCGTAAGGGATCGGACCACCGGCATGCGCCGACAGACGCCCTCATTTTTCGATAAGCCAGACCTTCGGCTCCTGCTGTTCGGCGGCAAGGGCGGCGTGGGCAAGACCACCT
>JBEKPK010000056.1:0-19497 GCA_049520795.1 Bryobacteraceae bacterium | reverse complement strand
CGCGGTGCGCGTGTTCGGCATCGCGCCCACTGAAGACCCGGTGGCTGTCAAGCGGCGCGTGGGCTACGTGTCGGAGGATCAGATCCTGCCGCCGCGTTCCTCCATCGCCGAATTGATCGCATTTCACCGCTATCTGTTCGACCGGTGGGACGAGGCTCTGGAACGACAGCTTCTGGAGCGGTTCGCGCTCTCGCCGGCTTCCAAGATCCACCGTCTTAGCAAAGGACAGGCCCGCCAGGTGGCGCTGCTGTGCGCCGTGTGCCACCGGCCCGAGCTGCTGCTGCTCGACGAGCCGGCCGGCGGCCTGGACCCGGTGGCCCGCCGCGAATTCCTCGAAACCTCGATTCAGTTGTTGAACCGCGAGGGCACGGCGATTCTGTTTTCCTCCCACAACATGAGCGACGTCGAGCGGATCGGCGGCCGCATCGTGCTGCTCGATAAAGGAAAGGTGCGCATCGACCGCGATCTCGACCGCATCCGCGAAGACATCTGCGTGGCCATGATTCCGCGCGCGTCCGTGCCCGATGCGGCGGCGCTCGAGCACGCGCCCGGCTGCCTGGGCGTACGGCAGGTGTACGACGAGTGGCACGCGGTGATGGAAGGCGACCCGGAAACGGTCGGCATGCAGTTGCAGGCATCGGGCGGAGGGAACGGTATCCGCTGCGTGCGCGTGCCGCTCGAAGAGCTGTTCATCGAGCTGGTGGGCGGGGAGAGGTAGAAGCCGATGCCACATTCGATGGTGGGGCGGACCCCCTGGTCCGCAGCCGACGCCCCCGTCGGCTTCGGCGGGGTGATTTTCTTGGCGGGAAGCGGGTCCATGGGGTCCGCCCCACCATCTCGGCCGCCGGCGTCGCGGGAAAGCAGAGGCGGTCATGATTTATGAACTAATGAAGCGCGAGATTAGCTGGTGGGTCCTGCCATGGTACGTCCTGGCGAGCGCGGTCATCTGCGCGTGTCCCGCTCCGGTCTCCAGGATCGGCGTCATCATGAGCGTCACGATGGGCCTGTTCGTGGCGTTTCCGCATATGCACGCCACGCGCTTCAACGCGAGCCTGCCCATTTTGGGGCGCGACCTCATCCTGGCGCGGGCGCTCTTTCTTATGGCCATGGTCTGGCTTCCCGCGATGGCTGGGGCGGCGGCAGCGTCGATGTTTTCGGGTCACTCCGCCGTGGCTGGGAGAGCACTCATGGTGGCGGCTCTGTGTACGCTGGCCGCCGGCGTGGTCCAATCGATTCGCGTGCGGGAATTGGCTGCTCCGAAATGGGTCTACTTTCCGCTATGGTTCATTCCCGGCGCCGCCGCGTATCTGGAGCAACGCGGGGCGCGCTTTCTGATTCCGGCATCCTGCGCGCTGGCCGGCATCGCCCTTCTGGCCAGGGCGTGGAGCGTCGTTCCCAAGTCGTTCGAGCTTGCTCCGGCGAAACCCAGGCACGGGGACGGCCCGGCGCGCCCGGCGCTCCAAACCGGCGTCGCTTCGCCGCGCCTCGTCTGGCTGCCCGTGCTGCGCTCCGTGTTCACAGTCCCGTACTCGGTGATGCTGGCTTTCCTTGTGTTTTTTGGGCTCGGGGGTCGACGGCTTGCCCTCAGCCCCTGGATCCTGGTTGTGTGGATGATGGCCCGCCTGGGCACGCTCTGGCTGCGGCCGCTCCCCATCCGTCCCCGCGCTTTGCTGATTACCATGACGGCGCCGATTCTCCTCGCACTCGCGGGTGGGTACTTCGCCGCATTGTATCCTGGACCGATTCCCGCGCTCCCGGTTCAAGTTCTCGACCTGGGCGCGCTGCTCGCCTTCGGGCTGGCCGTGGTACTCGCTATCGAGCTTGTCGATTGGCGCCGGTTGAGCCACATCTCAATTAAGGTTCGCACCAGCGTCGGCGTCGCGCTGATGGTGGTTTGCATGGTGGGCGGGTTCACCGGGTTTGGGCTAATGCACGGCGCAGACCCGCTTCACGCCGCCGTGCTGCGCCTCGCGCAGGCGCTTCCCGACAGCGTGGCCTTGGCGATGGCGCTGGTAGCCGCGGCGCTGGCCGCGCTCTGGTGGGCGCTTGAAAAGGTATTCGAGGAAGCTGATCGCGCGAACAAGCCCCGCGCTCCAAGACAAGAGTACTTCGCTGGATAGAGGCGGCCATGATCTACGAACTTGTGAAGCGGGACCAGGCGTGGAAGGCCATGCCTTGGTTCGTACTGGCAGGTGTTGTTGTCAGCTTGTGTCCCTCCCCGGTCTCCGAATTTGGCGTCGTCGGGGTCGTGATGGGACTATTCTTCCTGGCGGCGACGCCCCTGCGCGCTACCCGCTTCTACGCAGGCTTGCCCATCGGGGGGCGCGACCTCGTCCTGGCGCGGGCGCTTTCCATCATGGCCATGGTCTGGCTGCCCGCGTTGGCCGCCGCCGCCGCGGCGGCGGCCTTCTCGCGCCCCTCCCTCGCCGTCGCGGGGGCACTTGTCGTGGCGGCCCTGTGTACGCTGGCCGCCGGACTGGTGCAATCGATTCGCGTGCGGGAATTGGCTGCTCCGAAATGGACCCAGCCGCTGTTTTTGATTCTCACCGCAGAAGCCAGCTTGTTCCTTGTGCAATACCGGGCGACTGCTCTGATTCCTGCATCTTGCGCATTGGCCGGCATCGCGCTTCTGGCCAGAACATGGAGCGTAGCGCCCAAGTCCTTCGAACTCGCCCCGGCAAAACCTAGGGGCGGGGATGGTCCGGCACGCGTGGCGTCCCCGGCCGGCGTCGCTTCGCCGCGCCTGGTCTGGCTGCCCGTGCTCCGCTCCGTGTTCACGGCCCAGTACTGGGTGATGGGGGTTTTCCTAGTGTTCGGAGCGTTCGTCGGTCAATGGCTGGCCCTCTGCTTATGTATCCTGATTCTGTGGGGGATGGCGCGCCAGAACACGCTCTGGTTGCGGCCACTCCCCATCCGTCCCAGCGCCTTGCTGATTACCATGACGGCGCCGATTCTCCTCGCACTCGCCGCGGGGTACTTCGGCGGATTGCATCTCAGTTGGCATCCAAAACCGATTCCCGCGCTTCCGGTTCAAGTCCTCGATCTGGGCGCGCTGCTCGCCTTCGCGCTGGCCGTGGTACTCGTTATCGAGCTTGTCGATTGGCGCCGGTTGAGCCACATCTCAATGAAGGTTCGCAACAGCGTCGGCGCCGCGCTGATGCTGGTTTGCTTCGTGGGCGGGCTCACCGGGTTTGGGCTAATGCACGGCGCGGACCCGCTTCACGCCGCCGTGCTGCGCCTCGCGCAGGCGCTTCCCAGCAGCGTTGGCGTCGCGATGGCGCTGGTAGCCGCGGCGCTGGCTGCGCTCTGGTGGGCGCTCGAAAAGGTATTCGCGGAAGCCGATAGCGCAGCCAAACCCCGCGCTCCAAAAGACGAGTACTCCGCGTAGCGGGTGGGATAGACCGCTGTTTCTCGCGGTCTATTGGGATGGCCTTCGGCCCGTGGAGTTTCATAGAGAACCCGAGCCGGCAGGCGGAGGCGCCTGCCCCTGGAGTTTCTCTCCGTGAACTTCGCCCGCAGACAAAAAGTTCAAGGTTCCCTGGACCCGCCAAAGCGCGGGCGGCAGCTACATTTCTTGGTGAGATCTCCGCGCCTCGCGGCCACCATCCATGTGGAGTCGTCCACTCCCCAGCCCGGAGGGCGAAACATCCTAGCCCACGGCGCAAGCCGTCGGGAACGAGTCGGCCAGCCGCCTAGCCCCGGAACGGGGCGTAAGTCTATGCATCGCGGCGCAACAAGAGCACCATCGCCAAGTGTTGTCCAAGAGCAATTCCCGTCATTCCCGAGGAAGCATGGCATCGAGTGGGCTGAGAACGGCCTTTCGCCCCGTTCCGGGGCTCAAACACCCACGCGCTATTCCACACGGCTCACGCCGTGGGCTAGTATCTTCCGCCCTCCGGGCTTCGAGAATGTACAAACTCCGGTGGCAGGCGAAAGCGCCTGCCAAACCTGCCTGGCCGGAGTTGGTGGGGCAGGCGCTTCCGCCTGCCCAGTTCAACCCAGCCCGCCCTGTTCAACCCCGTCCGCCCTCGCAGATCTCGGCCGTGGTCGCCAAACGGGCGCCGGAGGCGCACATCTCGGCCAGCGCTCTCACGGAATCTTCCGCGTTGAGCGTCTCTACCGCGTCGGTGACCACGGTCACCGGCCGGCCGGTCCGCAAAAGGCCGCGCACGGCGCACAGAACGCAGATTTCGGTCACCACGCCATAGACCACGTAACTCGCGGCGTTCAGTTGCTCCAGGATGCGGTGGATGTTGACGGACTGGAACGCATCCACGGTCTGTTTCTCCACCACGATCTGGCGCGCGCCCTCCAGGGCCAAGGCGCAATCGCGGTTGGGGACCACTACCCGCCCATCGAGCAGGGTGGCATCGGCTTTGCGCTGTCCCATCGTCCCGGATACGCAGTGCGGCGGCCACCGGGAGAATTCGGGGTCGTCCTCGGCGTGCGCGTCGGTAGTGGAAACCACGGGGATGCCGTGGGCGGCGGCGAATCGGTTCAGGCGCGCGATGGCGGGCACAATGCGCTCCGCTCCGGGCACGTACAAAGCGCCCGCCGGGAAAAGAAAATCCAGTTGGGAATCGATATCGAAGAATACGGTGTTCATGACAGCAGGTTGCGGCGAGTCTGCTCGATCAACATGCGGAGTTCGCGGCTGTAGATGACGGCCCGCGGCTCCGCCACCTCCAATTGTCGCAGAGCCGGCGATAGCTTGGCGATGGATTCGGCGGCCCTCCGGCGCGCCTGTTCGAGCGAGGGCAGCGGCTCCACCAGCCTGCCTCCCAGCAGCACCGGGCGGAGCAGCGCTTCTCCCTTGCCGCATTCGCCGGAGCGGGCCACCACGTCGCGCGCCACCTCGCGGAAAACCTGCTTGGAGCCGGGGGCCGTGGTCTTGTCCTCGCTGTACTTGGCGGTGAAGCGCTTAATGCCTCGGATATCCAGCTCGACGAGTTTGTAGATGGCGCCCATCGCTGGCGCATCGGCCGAGGTCGAAAGCTGGGTCCCCACTCCGAAGGCGTCAATCGGCGCGCCGGCGGCGAGGAGGTCGCGGATGCGATACTCGTCCAGATCGCCGCTAGCCATGATGCGGGCGTCGGTGAGGCCCGCTCGATCGAGGATGGCGCGCACCTGGCGCGAAAGAGCGTCGAAATCGCCGCTATCGATCCGCACGCCCCACAACGGCCGGCCCAGTTCCGCGGCCCGGCGCGCGCCCTCGAGCGTATCGTAGGTGTCAATGAGCTGGATGGTGGAATCGCCCAGCACTCGCTGAAGCTGGCGGAACGCCTCCCGCTCGCCCGAAAACGCCATCACCCAGGAGTGCGCCGAGGTGCCCATCACGGGGATTCCGTAGCGCTGTCCCGCCAGCGTGTTACTGGTTCCGGCGCAGCCTCCCAGGAACGCCGCTCGCGCCCCCAGCACGCCCGCTTCGGGGGTGTGAGCGCGGCGCGTCCCGAACTCCACCACTGGACGGCCGCCCGCGAATTCCACCATGCGGGCCGCCTTGGAGGCGATGAGCGATGGAAACGTGAACGCGGAAAGTACGTAGGTTTCCGGAATCTGCGCTTCCACCATGGGCGCGCGTATGACCAGCGCGGGCTCTTCGGCAAACAGCGGCGTGCCCTCCGGAACGGCGAACAGGTCGCCCGTGAAGCGCAACCCTCGCAGATACTCGAAGAAGCCGGGCCCCGCGCCGCGGAACTGCGCGAGGCCGCGGAGATAGTCCACTTCCTCGCTCGTGAAGCTCAGGTTCAAGAGGTAATCGACGATTTGCGGCAGGCCCGCCGCGATGACGTAGTTGCGGTTGGCCGGCAGGCGGCGGATGGCGAGCTCGAAGGTAGCCTTCTCGTCGATCTTGCCGGCTTCGAAGTAGCCGGCCGCCATGGTGAGCTCGTAGAGGTCGGTAAGCAGGCCGTTCATATCGTGACGACCGTTTCCTGGGAGTAGGAAAGAATTCCAGCCGCGGATGAACGCGGATGAACACGGATAAGATTTCTGTTCTTGATCCGCGTTCATCCGCGTTCATCCGCGGCTAAATATGAATTTCTTCCGTTCGCGGCTCCGGTCTACTTCTTCTTCCCCGCCGGCGGCGCCGCTTCCTTCACTTCCGCCGCGGCCTTCTGCAAATCTTCCACCGGCTGGGCGTCCATTTCGTAGATGCTGGCGTCGCCGTCGCGCTTCGCGAAATACTGGCTCCCCTGCTTGGTGATGGAGACTTTCTCGATGCGCTTGCCTTCGTTCGAGACTACCGTGGCTTCGAACACCACGTCCCCGCCGCCGCCCTTTTCGGCGAACTTGGAGGCGCTCAGATCGCGCAGCTTGTCAATTAGAGCCTGCACCGAAGCGTTGTCCATGGTCTTTGGCCCGAGCATCCACTTGTCTCCGGCCTTGGTGTAGGCCCCCGATTTCAGTTCCACCCTGCTGGGATCGCTGAAACCGAAATCGAAGAGCTTCTTATTGCGGAAATCGTCCAGTCCTTTATCGAGCGCGGACCCGGTGTCCACGGAAGTCTTCCAGACGCCATCGGTGGTGGTGCTCTTGGCGTAGTAGTTGTTGTCCTTGTCCTTACGGATTTCAAGCGTCTGCGCGCCGCTCGAATCGGTCACCGTGGCGGAGCCCACTTTGGCGGCGGCGGCGAACTTCTTGGCCGCGTCCTCGGGCAGCTCGCTGGTATCGAGCTTGGCGTCGTGCAGCTTGTCCACCAGCGAGGTCACCGCGGAGCTATCCGCCCGCAGCGGCCGCGGCTTCAGAATCTGCCATTCGTTCTGGCCGTTCTTGCCGAACTCCAAGGTTTGCCCCTTGGCCTGCAGCTCGACCCTCGTCAGCTTGTCGGAGTCGAAGGCGAGCAGGCGCTTGTCCCTCAGGTCCTCGGGGCTCTTGTCGAGGCTCGTCTTGCTGGCGCTGGCGATGGTGAAAACGCGCGGGTCGCCGGCCAGCTTGGCATACGAGCCGGAGCTGTCGAGGGTGGAATCGCCCACCAGCAGCTCCGCCGTCTTCCCGCCCTTCTTGCCGATAGTGATATCGAGGGTCGGTATATCGAGGCCGAAGGCATGGAGGTCGGCGCCCTTCTCATCCACCACCTTGTCGGCATTCAGCGTGGAGAGGGTGGCCACCATGGAAGACACGGCGTCCTGATCGGCCATCAGCGGCTTGGGCGAAGTCATGGCCCACTTGCCGTCGCTGCGGCGCAGCTCGATCACCTCATTGGTCAGCTTCTTGATGTGGATCTGCTGAAACTGGTCCTCTGGAATCGCGAGGATCTTCACCGTGGTATCGGTGGACGTGGCGGCCGCCTGCTTCTTGTTGGACCACCAGATGAGCCCGCCCAGAACGGCCAGCAGCGCCACGCCGATGAGGAGTCCTTTGGGCTTCATGAGCTATCTCCGCCTCCACCACGTGCCCAGGCCGAACGCCACCACGGCCAGCGGGAAGATCACCACGCTGAGCCAGAACAACATGCTCAGCTTCTGCGTGGTGAGGTTCAGCGGGCGGTCTTCGGTGGTCTTCGGGCGGATGGAAATCAGGTCTTCGTCGGAATTGAGCCAGTTGACCATGTTGGCCAGCAGGTCCCGGTTGGCCAGCGAGCGCGAGCCCAGCACGCTGTTCTGCGCCCACAGCGAAGTGCCCACCACGATGAAGCGCCCCTTGGTGGTTCCCCCCGTGTATGTGCCTGCCGCGGCCAGCGTCAAGGGGCCTTTCTTGCCCTTGCGGGGATCGATGGCCCCGCCCGCCCCGATATCCGTAACGGCCACGCTGTCCGCCGTGGTGGCGATGAGCTTCTCCACGGTGGTCTTATCGCCGTTCTTCACTTCGAGCGAGCGCGCTATCGGAAACGCCGTAAACATGCGCGTCAGTGGCTGGGTGATGGGATGCGATTCGTATTGCGCCACCACCGGAACCTCCGGGCCCAGCCCGAAGATGCCGCCGATGCCGCTCAGGTCGAGCGACAGGTCCTTGTTGACCGTCACGCCCCAATCCGCCAGCAGCTTGAGGAGGTCGGCGTTCTCGGCGGGCGGCTCGGAGCGGCCGATGCGCAACGATTCGTCGAGCATGAACAGCGCCCGTCCGCCGCCTTCCACGTAGGCTTTGATGGCATTGACCACCGCCGGAGGGTAAGAGGTTTGCGGGCCGGCGACCACCAGTACGGTGCAGTCCTTGGGGATTTCGAACGTCGCGGCCGGCGCGGCCTGCCCTACGCTGAGCGTCTTGCCAGCCTCGGGCGCGGCGCCCTTGGGCGTGAGCGTGCTGGTCTTGTAGTTGTCGCGCTCCACCATTTGCTTGGCGAAGGAATAGCCGCCGTTCTCCGAGTCTTCGATGCTGTGTTCGCCGCCGGCCGAAAGAAAGTAGACGTTGCGCTCGCCGGTTTTTTCGGCGCGGATGATGGCCCCGGTGATTTCCTCCTCGGTGAGCTGCTTGGCCCCCTCGCGCTTGGGCCCATTCTCCACGATCACCGGCGAATCGCTGCGGTATCCGGCGGACTTAGCCTGCTGGGGCTTGCGGACCGGGTCCAGGTAAGTCACGTGCAGCTTGGTCGAGAGGCTGGAATAACGGTCCAGCAGATCGCGCGCGCTGGGGAAGTCCGAAGTGTTTCCGAAATAGGTGAGACGCAGATCGGTCTTGAGTCCCCTCACCAGCTTGATGGTCTGGTCGGATAGGCTGAACTGCTTGTTGGATGTGGAATCGTAGGATTTGTCGTAGCGGTTGGCCAGGAAATTCAGCGCGGCCAGCACGGCCAAAACCACCAGCGTGTAAACCACCACGTAGCCGGTGTACTTGCTTTGTCGGGATTTGAACCATTTGGCAGCCATGTTATGCCCTCCACCGCAGCGATTCGAGCGATCGCGAAGTCAGGAACAACGAGAGGAAGATCATGGATAGATAGAACACCACGTCCTTGGAATCGAGCACGCCCTTTCCGAAGTTCTCGAAGTGCGTGACAATCGACATGTAATTCAACAACTGCGGCAGCCAGGAGCTGTCGAAAGCCGTGGACCAGCTCAGCAGCCAAAGCAGCAGCGACGCGAAAAACGTGGCGATGCCGGCGATGATCTGGTTGCGCGTCATGGTGGAAATCAGGGCGCCGATGGCCAGCAGCGTGGCGCCTTGCAGCAGCAGCCCCAGGTATGCCACCAGCACCGGCTTCAGGTCCGGCTTGCCCCAGGCGAACAGCAGCGCGATGTTGAGCATCGACATCAGCAGTACGCATACGAACAGCGCCACCGCGCCGAGCCACTTACCGAGGATGATCTCAATGTCTTTGACGGGCGAAGTGAGCAGCAACTCTATGGTGCCGGTGCGCTTCTCTTCGGCGAACAGGCGCATGGTGATCATGGGGACCAGGAACAGGGCGATGGTGCCGGCGAAGCCTAGCAGCGGCCGGATAATCTGATCGTTGACGTTGGTGGCGCCCCCGCCGCCCATCATTTGCGATTGGAAGCTGAAACGGATAAAGTCGCGCGTGGCGTTGAAGAACACCCAGCCGAAGATCAGCCCGAAAATGGCCATGACGGCGTAGGCGATGGGGGATGCGAAGTAGCTCTTGAGTTCTTTTTGGCAGATGAGGAATATGTTCTTCATTGCTTCTGGCCTCCTTCGGTGGCCGGCTCCGCTTCTTTCTCTTTCGGTTCGGCCGCGGTGAGCTGCAGGAAGACTTCCTCCAGGCTCAGGCCTACGCTGCGCAGCTCGTTCAGGTTCCACCCGGCGCCCACCACCGAGCGCGCCACGTCGGCGCGTACGTGGCGACCTTGCAGGCTCTCCACTTCAAACAGGAGGCGGGCGTCGCGGGAATCCTTCATGACCACGCGGCTCACGCCCGGAACCTGTTCCAGGCGCTGCTGCACGTCGCTGGGGTCGGGATGCCCTCCGGCGGCTTCGACCTCGACGGCCACGGCCTCGGCGCCGCGCAGGCGGTTGGTGAGATTGGCCACCGAATCGATGGCCACCAGCTTTCCGCGGTCGATAATGATAACCCGCTCGCAGGTGTGCTCCACCTCCGAGAGAATGTGGGTGCTGAGAATAATGGTGTGCTCGCCCGCCAGCGAGCGCAGCAACTCGCGGATTTCGATGATCTGCTTGGGGTCGAGACCGGATGTAGGCTCGTCCAGAATCAGAACGTCGGGGTTATGGATAATGGCCTGTGCGAGGCCCACCCGCTGCCGGAAGCCCTTGGAGAGCTTGCCGATCAGCCTGGATCTGACATCGCCCAGGGCGCAACGCTCGGTCACCTCGGCCACGCGGCGCGCGATATCGGCGTTCGAGATGCCCTTCAGCTTGCCGACGAAGCGCAAGTACTCCACCACTTCCATTTCCGGATAGAGCGGCGGGGTTTCGGGCAGGTATCCGATGCGCTTCTTGACCTCCATGGGTTGCTCAAGCACATCGAACCCTCCCACCGACGCGCTGCCTTCGGTGGGAGGCAGGAAGCAGGTGAGGACCCGCATCGTGGTGGTCTTTCCGGCGCCGTTGGGACCCAGAAAGCCCACAATTTGTCCCTTATCGACTTCGAAAGAGATGTTGTCCACCGCGATAGTGCGAGCGTATCGCTTGGTTAGACCTTCAACTTTGATCATAGTGATTGTCCCGGACCAGACAGAAGCGACGATTTGCCATTTGGGCGCAACGAGGGCGCATGCGAATAGCGCCAAAACGCAGAAATATTGAAACCTCATGATAAGGACATGGGGCAAGTGTTGTCAAATGAACGCTGTGGGGGCTCGTGGGGGCTGGGGGCCGGCGGGAGCAGGGCCGCCTTCGCTACTATGGCGCCGCCGGCACAGCCACGCGCGTGATTCCTCACGCCGCAACTGGTCGGGCGTCATAGAGCAGCTTGCCTTCACGAACCACGGTGGCCGGCAGTGAAGCTAGAACGTGTTCCGCGCGGGCGTCGAAATCGCTGCGCCGCCACGGCACAATATCCTTCGGGTAGCCCATGCCGCCCAGCAGGCCGTAAATGCCGCCATCGCCGAGCAACTCTACAGGCGCCTCGTCGGAAACCACGACGCAGAAATCCAGGTCGCTGTCGGGGCCTGCGTCGCCGCGGGCTTGGGAGCCGAAAAGGTAGATGCGTTCCGGATGGTAATACTCCACGAGCCGCCCCGTAATTGCGGCGATAGCTTCGTCCCGCGTCATCGTACTCCCATTATGCGTCAACACGGAGACCCCGCCAACGCCACATTGCTACAGTAAAGACTTGACCCTCCCACCCTCCTCCGGAATGGCCGCGCCCGCCCTGGCTACGGCGGTGGGACTGGGTGGCGCGGCGGCCGGGCTTTGGCTGACCGGCGCGCACCGGCGTGCGCGCCTGGTGGTTCCCTTCAGCGCCGGCATCCTGCTGGGCGTGGCCCTGTTCGGCCTGGTTCCCGAGCTGGCTTTGGAATCCGGTTGGATACCGGCGCTCACGGTCTTCGCGGCGGGGTACGCGCTCCTGCTGGTGGTGAACCGCTACGTCTATCCGGTGTGCCCCACCTGCGCGCACGATCACGATCACAACGCCTGCGGCACGGAACTGCACGGGTTCGCCGGCCCGCTTCTGGCGGCCGCCGCCATCCACAGCTTTATGGACGGCTGGAGCGTGGCCACCACGCAACTGTCGGCCCCGCTGGGGTTGCGCGTGGCCGTGCCTCTGGCGGTGGCGATTCATAAGATCCCCGAGGGCATCGCGCTGGGCGGGATCTTGCGAGTCTCGGTGAAAGGCCGCGCCCGGGTTTTGAGCTGGTGCGCCATCGCGGAAGGGACTACGCTGGTGGGCGGCGCGGCCGGGCTGTGCCTCGCGCCGCTGCTCGGAACCGCGTGGACCACCTATCCGGTGGGTCTCACGGCGGGCTGGCTGTGCTACCTGGGCTTCCACGCCGTTCACGAGGAGTGGAAGCGCCGCGGCGCCGCCCCCGCTGTTCTTTCCGCCCTGGCCGGCGTCGCCGCCGCGGCCCTCATCGAGCGCGGGGCCGAAGCGCTGCTGCGGTAGCGAATCGGCCCTCCGGCGTCTTTGTAGGAGCGAGGCACGCCTCGCCCGAATGCTACGGCTTGCGCGAGCCCCGTTCGGGATTCCTCAAATGAGACTGCCGGATCTTATTCTTCTTGCGCTTTGGTTTGCTGAAAACGAAGGTCCCACTGCCCAGATACTCCGCCTTGTAGAGCTTGTCGTCCGCCAAAAGAACTCTCCTGCGACCGGATTGGATTGAGCCTTCATTGTACCGTATTCTGAAAAAGTGTTCCCAATCGAGACGGCGCATGCATAGCGCCCAGGGAAGAAGCATCCGGATGCGAGGCCGGGACTCCCGAATTCCCAGGTCGCGCGAAATGACCGGAACCGTTTTTTCCGCGTCCCCGCGCTTCCGCCGGCTGTGCTCTGTTGTTGCGCTGGTCTTGATATTCCTCCTGCGCGCGGCGGCGCAGACCGATTCCGGCGCCAAAGCCCTGTGCGCCCAGGCCGGCGAGATCTCAAAGGAGTTGACCGAGATTTCCGGCATGAAGCTGCGCCACCCGGTCCCCTGCGACTTCATCAGCAAGGAGAAGGTCAACGAGTTTCTCAAGAAGCGCGTGAAAGAGGCGGCCAGCCCCGAGGATATCCGCGCCGAGGAGCTGACCCTCAAGAAATTCGGCTTCGTGCCGCCGGATTTCGACCTGGGCTCCAACACCGTGGACCTGCTCACCGAACAGGCGGCCGCATTCTACGACTACGCCCGTAAGAAGCTGTTCATCACCGATACCACGCCCTCCGCGAACCAGGAGCCGGTGCTGGCGCACGAGCTCTCGCACGCTTTGGCGGACCAGAATTTCCACCTGGGAAGGTACATCCGCCAGGGCCGCAAGAACGACGATGGCTCGGCCGCCCGCCTGGCCGTGATGGAGGGCCAGGCCACCTGGCTCATGAGCGAGTTTTTAGCCCGCAAGATGGGCCACTCGCTTATCAAGACGCCCGAACTTGCCGCGGCTATGAGCGGCTTCAACGAGTCCGCCGGCGGCCAGTTCCCGGTGTTCGACAACTCCCCGCTGTACCTGCGCCGGACGCTGGTGTTCCCGTATATCGAGGGAATGCTCTTCCAGAACGCCGTGGTGCGGCGCGACGGGGACGCCGGCTTCGCGGAGGTCTTTCGCCGGCCGCCGGTTTCCACCCAGCAGATCGCCCATCCCGAAAAGTATTTCGCATCCGAAACTCCAACTACCCCGGCGCTGCCCGAAATTCGCCTGCCGCGCGGCTACAAATCCCTGGTGGGAGGAACCCTGGGCGAGCTGGACCACTCCGTTCTGATCGAGCAGTTCGCGGGCAAGGAGGCCGCCGAAGAAATGGCTCCGCACTGGCGCGGCTGCGCGTTCGAGATCCGCGAAAACAAGAAGGAGGGCCGCGCCGTGCTGTTCTACGCCGCCGAGTGGGACAGCGAAGACGCCGCCCGCCGCTACTTCGCCTTCTACAAGGAAGCCCTCGGGAAGAAGTGGAAAAACATCGCCATCGAGGCCGAAAGCGCCGATTCGGCCTCGGGCGCGGGCGATGACGGCCGTTTCGAGCTGCGCCGCAAAGGCGCCATCGTCACCAGCGTGGAGGGTTTGCCGCGTGAGACACACTGATTTGGGGCAGGCGCTTTCGCCTGCCAACCGCCTATCCGCCCTCGCGGCGCTGGCCCTGTTGGCCCTGGCCGCGCCCGCCATCCGGGCGGCGAATATCCCCCGGCCGGCGCCCGATTTCGCCATCAACCTCCCTACCGGCCAGCCGATCACGCTCGCCCAATACAAAGGCAAGGTGGTGGCTCTGGCCTTCATCCTGACCGCCTGCCCGGACTGCCAGAGGACCGTCCGCATCCTGATCCGGGACCAGAACGAGTTCGGCCCGCGCGGCTTTCAGGTCCTGGCGTCGGCCATCGAAGACAAGGCCCGCATGGACGTTCCGGGGTTCGTGCGCCAGTTCAACCCGCCGTTTCCGGTGGGCTACAACCAGCAAAGGGCGGCGCTCGATTTCATGCAGCACCCTCCCATGGTCGGCCCGGTCATGCCGCTGCTCGTTTTTATCGACCGGGATGGCGTGATCCGCGCGCAGTATGAAGGTTATGAGCCGTTCCTGGCGCCGGACCAGGTGGAAAAGAATTTGCACGCCAAGATCCTGGAACTGCTGAACCCCCCGAAGCCGATCGCCAACAAAAGGACTGGGACGAAGAGCGCCAACTGATGCCCGCCAGGTGGGACAGACGCTTCCGTCTACCGGCTATTTCAGAGCTTCTCGATCACTTCCTCGATCAGCCCTTTCTCGGGCACGCTGCCCTGCGCCATGCGCGCGTTCCCGCCGCCTCGCCCTCCGCAGACGGCCAGGGCGGCTTTTAGCGCCTTGCCCGCGTCCGTCCCGCTATCCTCCGAGGCGGCCAGCAACACCGAGGGCGGCTCCGCCAGCGCGGCCACGAATACCGCTTTGGGCTGCGCCGTGAAACTCTGCGCAAGGGCGCGCAATTCCTCCAGGCTGCCGCGCTCCGCGCGCCGTACCACGCGGCGTACGCCATCCGCTCCCGGCGCCGTGGCGGCGTAAAGTTCCCTGCCCTGAAACCCCGCCAGTTCCAGTTCCAGCTTGCGGCGCGCTTTCTCCGCCGCGCGCGCGGATTCCAGTTGCGCCGCCACCAGCGCCGCCGTTTCCTCCAGCGGCGCGGAAAACAGTTGCGCCGCCTTGGAGAGGGCTTCGAAATCGGCGCGCGCCCGCGCCACCGCGCGCGCGCCGCACAAGAATTCCACTCGCGTGCCCTGCCGTACCTTTTCGGCCTTGCGCAGCAGGATGGGGCCAATCTCGCCGGTGGCCCGTACGTGCGTTCCACCGCACGCGCTGCGGTCCAGCCCTTCGATCGATACGATGCGCAGCTCGCCCGCGCGTTCCGAGGGCTTGCGCAGGCCGGCCGCCTCCGCGGAGTCCTCAAACCGCACCGCTACGGGCCGATTTTCGCATACGATTTCGTTGGCCCGCCGCTCGGCTTCCCTCAGCCCGGCGGCCTCCGGCGCGGCGCCTTCCAGATCGATGTTCGCTATCTCGCCGCCCAGGTGAAACCCTACCGTGCGCAGCCCGAACAATTCCTCGAACACCGCCGAAAGCAGGTGCTGCCCGGTGTGCTGCTGCATGTGGTCGAAGCGCCGGCTCCAGTCCACCGCGCATGAAACCGTTTCGGAGCCGACCCCCGCAGCCATGCGATGGGCGATTCGCTCGCCTTCATCCACCACCTCCGCCACGCGAGCCCCGGCGATGGCGCCCGTATCGAACGGCTGCCCGCCGGAGGCCGGATAGAAGGCCGTGCGATCCAGATAGAGCGTCAGCCCATCGGCGCTCCGGTCCACCACCCGCGCGGTGAACGCGCGCAGGTAGGAATCCGTGTAGTAAAGCCGTTCGGTCATGGGAACCCCACCATTTTGGCAGACGCGAGGCGCGCGCGGACAACCCCTTCGGCGCGGAGACGCGGAGACGCGAAGGAATTCTCGATTTTCTCCGCGTCTCCGCGTCTCTGCGTCAAAAGGTCGTCAAAAAAGCACCCCGGTTGCCGCGCGCATTGTCTGCGTCTAATATAGGCGCATGATGCGTGTGCGAAGAAGCGTGACCGTTTTCGGGGTCCTGTTCCTGTTGGTGGCGGCGTGCCTGGTGGCGCAGCGGGAGGCCGCGCCGGGCGGCCTCGCGGAAGTGATGCGCGGCTTCGAGAATCCGCCCGACGACGCCCGCATCATGATGCGCTGGTGGTGGTTCGGCCCATCCGTGGTCCAACCGGAGTTGGAGCGCGAACTGCGCGCCATGAAGGAGGGCGGCATCGGAGGCGTGGAGATCCAGCCGGTCTACCCGGTGGTCCTGGACGACCCCGCGCGCGGCTTCCGCAATTTCCCCTATCTCTCCGACGAGTTCATCGGCGACGTGCGCTTCGCCAACAACACCGCGCGCGGGCTTGGCCTGCGCGTGGATATTACCCTGGGCAGTGGATGGCCCTACGGCGGTCCGCACACGTCCATCGATCTGGCATCCCCGCGGCTGCGCGTGGATCGAGTGGCCGTGCCGGCGGGCGCGGACACGGTAACTGTTCCGAACGTCGGAGCCGGCGAAAAACTCCTCGCCGCGTTCCTGGCCAACGGCGAGCCGCGCCGGGAGTCCGCCGAGGGCATTCGCCAGTTGACCGCCATCGACGGCCCCACGGTGCGCCTGCCCGACGCGTCGCAGTCCGCCCGCGTGGCGCTGTTCTTCAGCCTCAGCCGCACGCGGATGATGGTGAAGCGCGCGGGCGTGGGGGCCGAGGGCCTGGTGCTCGATCACTATAGCCGCGCGGCCATCGACAATCATTTGAAAACCGTCGGCGACCGCCTCATGCAGGCCTTCGGCGCCAACCCTCCATACGCTGTATTCAGCGACAGCCTGGAAGTGGCCGGCTCGGATTGGAGCGCCGATTTCCTGGCCGAATTTCAGAAGCGCCGCGGCTATGACCTGACGCCGCTACTACCCGCTCTGGCCATCGATTCCCCCGACAGCCCCGCCATCCGCCGCGACTGGGGCAAGACGCTCACCGAGCTCACCAATGAGCGCTACCTAACCCCCGTGCGGGAGTGGGCGCAGGCGCATGGCACGCGGTTCCGGTCCCAGACCTACGGCACTCCGCCGGTCAACATATCGAGTTACGCTTTCGTCGATCTGCCGGAGGGCGAGGGCTCGCAGTGGCGCACGCTCTCCTCCACGCGCTGGGCGTCTTCCGCCAGCCATCTGTACAACCGGCCGGTGACCTCATCGGAAACGTGGACCTGGCTGCATTCGCCGGTGTTTCGCGCCACGCCGCTCGATATGAAGGCCGAAGCCGATCTGCATTTTTTGCAGGGAATCAACCAGCTTGTGGGCCACGGCTGGCCGTATTCGCCGCCCCAGGCCGGCGAGCCGGGCTGGCATTTTTACGCCGCCGCGGTGTTCAACAATCACAACCCCTGGTGGCTGGTGATGCCCGATATCACACGCTACCTGCAACGGATAAGCTATCTGCTGCGCCAGGGGAAGCCGGTGGCCGACGTAGCCGTGTACCTGCCCACCGACGATATCTACGCGCGCTTCACTCCCGGGCGGATTTCGATCAACGAAGGCGCCCGCACGGTGCTCCCGCCGGAGCTGGTTCCGGCCATCCTGGACGCCGGCTACAACCTCGACTTCATAGACGATGACGCCATGGCGCAGGTCGGAATCCCCTATCCCATTCTGGTGCTGCCCAATGTGGAACGGATCCCTCTGGCGACATACCGCAGGATCGACGACTACGCGCGCAAAGGCGGCTTGGTGATCGCCGTCGGACGCATGCCCGAGCTGGCGCCGGGGAGGATGGACGCGGCGGAAACGGCCGCCATTCGCGAGCTTTCGCGCACAATGCGCGGAGGCGGAGCCCACGCGAGACTGGTGGCCGCGAACGGCAACCTGGCAGCCGCCCTGCGCGCCGCGCTTTCGCCGGATTTGTACTACGAACCGCCCGAGATCGGCTTCGTACACCGCACCCTGCCTGACGCCGAGGTTTACTTCCTGGTGAACACCAGCAACCACGCCGTAACCTGCGGGTGCGGGTTCCGCGTAACTGGCGGGGAGCCTGCGTGGTGGAATCCGTTCACCGGCGCCACCACCAGGGCGGAGGGTCCGAACCCCGTCCACGTGGAACTGGCCCCGTACGAATCGCGGGTGCTGGTCTTTCCGGAGCATTCCCTGGAAGCTGGGCGCAAATCGCGACCTGCTTTGATGCCCGGATTCTGGGACGTCATGCGGCTTCGTGACATCACTGTGCTCGATCTCTCCGGCGGCTGGAAAGTCTCGTTTGCCGGCTCGGGGCAATCGGTGAGCATGGACCGCCTGGCCTCCTGGACCGAAAGCGAGGCCACTCGCTACTTCTCCGGACAGGCCACCTATGAGAAGACCATAACAGTGGATGACTCACGCTTGAAATCTGGACGTCCGCTCTATCTCGACTTCGGCGAAGGCACGCCCGTGGCCGCCCAGGAACGCCGCTCCGGCTCGGGCATGAGAGCCATGCTCGAAAGCCCGCTGCGCGAAGCCGCGGTGGTCTTCGTGAACGGCCAACGAGCGGGGTCGGTGTGGTGTCCGCCCTACCAGTTGGAGATCACAAGCTTGCTCCACCCCGGCGCCAATACCCTGCGGATAGTGGTGGCGAACCTGGCCATCAACGCGCTGGCGCACCAGCCGCTGCCGGATTACAAGCCCCTAGTCGCCAAGTACGGCGACCGCTTCCAGGATCAGGACATGTCCAACTTGCAACCGCTGCCGGCGGGATTGCTGGGGAATGTGCGGCTGGTGGCGAAATAGGGGCAGGACTGAGTGGTAGAATATTGGTAGATTTCTACCATGGGACTCAATATCAAAAACGTGGATGTGGAGCGATTGGCCGGCGAGGTGGCCGGCCTGGCTCATGAAACCAAAACCGAAGCCATCCGGCGGGCGCTGCTGGAACGCCGGGCACGGCTGCAAGCCCGCGCGGGCAAGCCAGGGGCGCGCAGCGGCCTTCGCGCGTACCTGGAGCGGCATGTCTGGCCCCTGGTTCCGGCCGGCGACCTCGGCCGGGATCTCAGCCGCGAGGAGGAAGACCGGATTCTGGGCTACGGGCCGGAAGGCTACTGAGTCATGGTTCTGGATAGTTCCGCGATCATCGCCATCCACTTGAAAGAGCCCGGTTACGACCGGCTGATTGAAGCCATCGACAAGGCCGAAATCGTGGTGGTGGGAGTCCCAACCCTGCTCGAAACCGCGATGGTTCTGAGCACGCGGCTGGGCCGGGATGCCCGTCCGCTGCTTTTCGCTTTCTTGCGCCGCGTGGAAGCCGAGGTGGTCGCGTTCAACCAGGAGCATCTGGATGCCGCCGTGACCGCATTCCTGCGGTTTGGGCGGGGGCGTCATCCCGCGGGGCTGAACTTCGGGGACTCGATGTCTTACGCGGTCGCGGCGACGGCCGGCATGCCGTTGCTGTTCACCGGCGAAGATTTCGCGCGGACGGATATTGCGCGAGCGTAGGCGGACCACCGCGAAGAGGCTCAGGCCGTTAGTTCGGGCACGGCCGCGAAGTGCTTTTGCAGAACCAGGGCTATGGCGCCCCGCAGACGGGCCATGCCGCCTTCGTGTACTGGCACCAGGCGCGGGGCGACGCCGCCACGTAGCACCTGCGCTTGCACCTCGGCCTCAATTATGGGGCCCATGCGATCCCAGGAGCGGGTCAGGTCGCCGATTACCAGGATCTGTTCCGGATCCAACCCGGCGACGATCATTCTCATGCCGCGGCCCAGGTAATGGGCCATGGTTTCGAGCGCCTGGAGGGCGCGGGCGTCGCCCTGTTCGGCGAGGCTCTGCAGCTCCTCGAAGCTCAGGCCCTCCTGCTGGGCGGTGGATTCCAGATAGTAGCGCAGGCCGGCGCGGTTGGAGCCGAACATCTCCCAGCAACCCCGGCTTCCGCAACTGCAAAGCGGGCCGTTGGGATCGAGCGGAACATGCCCGAACTCGCCGGCCAGGCCGCTCGATCCGCGGGCCAGTTGTCC
>JBEKPK010000055.1:0-20117 GCA_049520795.1 Bryobacteraceae bacterium | reverse complement strand
TCGTGCATCCCGGTCAGGCCTAGACCGTTGGCTCGGCCGTGCTGGAAACCGCGTCCATCGTCCCGCACGGTGACCATAAGCCAGGACTCATCGGCGCGCACACCTATCTCCACGGAATTCGCATTGGCGTGCTTGCAGACATTATTGAGCGCCTCCTGGGCAATGCGAAAAATACAAGTCTTGTGTTCGTCCGGCAGTTCGCTCGGAAGGCCGTCCGCCCGAACCTGAATCCGAACCCCAGTCGGTCTGGAGATCTCGCGAGCCAGCCATTCGAGCGCAGCCGCCAGTCCAAGGTCGTCGAGCATCGAGGGGCGCAGAAGCAGCGCCATATTGCGAATCACCGTCAACGAGCTCTCCACCAACTCGCGGATGCGGTCGACCCGCTGCCGGAGTTGGGCGTCGAAAGGGCGCAGCGCGACGGCCAGATCGTGCAACTCGAACTGAACCGCCGACATGGATTGTCCCACGGCGTCATGCAGGTCTCTCGAAATGCTCTTGCGCTCGTCTTCCTGCGTGGCCACCAGTTTGGCGGAGAGCTTCTTGAGTTCCTGGCGGGCCTCGGTAACCTCCTGGAGATGTTTCAGGGTTTGCCGTTCGAGCCGCAAAAGATGCGCCACGCTGAAGAGCGCCTGGCCCACGCCGAAGAGGAGGATAACGACCAGCGCAAGCATGAGTCGGCTTCGGACGCTGGAGAACTTGGCCAGGAGCCGCGCGTCCCGTCGCATCAGGTCCTGTTGGTTGACCGAACGGATGGTATCCGCGATGCCGAGGGTACTCGACCGTCGCGGGAAGACCTGGTCGCGAAGAAAGCCGTAGCCTTCCCGCCGCCGCCGGGCCAGATCCCACGAGAGCACCGGTTCGAGCGTCTGCCAATAGTCCTGTATCTCGCGTTTCAAAGCCTCGAACATCTCGCGGTCATCGGGACCGGACAGCGGCCCGTTATCCGCCAGCAGGGATTCGATTCGCGAATTGGCGTCGATCAGATCCCTCCGGCTCCGTTCCGCTTTGTCGCTGTTGGGCTCCAGAAGATAATCGCGAATGTAGGTCCCGGAGAGGTAGACCGCCGTCCGAATCTCATCCAACTGTTGGTCCTTGGCAAGGAACTGCTGGAGAGTGGTTTCGTTGCTGGCCTGCAGTTCGGAGAGCGCATGAAGAGCGCTCAGCCCCGAAAGGATGAGGAGAAGCAGCAGGACGCCAAAACCGAGGATCAGGCCGCCTCGCATGGTCAACAGCCGCACTCCGCCAGGAGCCACGGCGATGCCTGCCCCGTAGCCTCGCGCCTGCCCGGCCGCGCCGTTAATCGGGGGCGACATCTCTGCTTTGGGGCGAAATGATGCCTTTTCGAACGGCATACAGGACCAACTCGGCCAGGCTGTGCAGGTTCAATTTCTGAAAAATGTGCTGGCGATGGCAGATCACGGTGGTGGGGCTGAGACTAAAAACACTGGCGACGTCTTTGTTGGAGGAGCCTTCCGCCAGAAGCTGCAGGATCTCGCGTTCGCGGGTAGTGAGAAGCTCATACCCGTCTTCTACCGCCTCACGCTGCAGTCGCTGGGCGTAGTCGTCAGCCAGGATTCGACTCACTTTGGGGCTAAAGAATGCCTTTCCTTGACTCACCGCCCGTACGGCATCGACCACTTCGGATTCGGCGGAGCTTTTCAGGATATATCCCCGCGCGCCAGCCTTAAGCGCACCCAGCAGATAGGACTCATCCGCCTGCACAGTCAATATCACAATTTGAGTCTCGGGCAGCTTCTCCGCGATCTGCCGGCCCGCCTCAATGCCATTGAGGTTCGGCATCCCGATGTCCAGGATCACCACATGGGGCCGTTCCCGCTTGGCCATCTCAATGGCCTCCCTGCCGTCGCACGCCTCGGCGATCACCTCCAACCCAGGCTCATGCTCCAGTAAGGTCCGCAAACCCCTGCGTATGATTGCATGGTCGTCCGCGATCAGAATACGTACTGGACCCATAGCCGTCCTGTTGGTCGAAGGGCGACTTCGCCCCATCACGGGAGAAGCCGCTGTATTCAGCCTCATAATACGTCATCCCTCCCCGTCTCGTGAATCCCGCAAAATGAGTAGTTTTGCCTCCAATTCGTGGTAGCCGTGAACGCATTCTGTGAGAGCGGCGACCCGTCTAAACTCTCCATTGATTTTCCTTCAAAACTCCTCTTAGGACAGTATGGGCTCAAACAGATCATCCCATTACCCTTTAGGAGTGGGAGAAATGATCGAAACCAGGCGGCGAGGCTTAAACATGTATTCTATCGTACATTCCTCCGCGACAGGCCTCTGAGATGGTGGTATCCATGGCTGAACTTTCGCGCGAGGAGCTTGAGAGGCTGAGACGGTACGACGCCTGCACGCTCTCGAACGCCATCGAGCGACTGGATATTCGTCCGCGGAACGAAGGCTTTATCACCGGGGCGATTACGTGCAGATTTCCGCAATTGCCGCCTGTGATCGGATACGCTGTCACAGCCAGAATGAGGTCATCCATACTCCCGGTGAACGGCTGGTGTTACTACGAACACGCGGACTGGTGGCGATACGTGGCCAGTCTTGTCGGCCCGCGCATCGTGGTGATCCAGGACGCCGACCACTCACCGGGAGTTGGCGCGTTGTTCGGAGAGGCGTACGCGCGTATCTCACGCGCCCTGGGTTGCGTGGCATGCGTGACCAATGGCGCCGTGCGGGACGTGCCGGGAATCGAAGCGCTCGGGTTCCAGTTGTTCGCCGGCGGCGTCTCGGTTTCCCACGCCTACGCGCACATCGTGGAATACGGCGAGCCCGTGGAGATCGGAGGTTTGCGGATCTCTTCCGGGGACCTTCTCCACGGCGACCTGCATGGAGTGCACACGATTCCCATCTCCGCCGCCCGCGAACTGCCCGGCGTCGCCGAGCAGGTGTTGCGGGACGACCGCGAACTGTTCGAGTTGACCGAAAAGAACGACTTCTCCGTGGATATGCTGTCCGCCGAGCTTGAAAAAGGGATCAATACACGTCTATGCGAATGAAGATCGGAGCCGGGGACAAAGCGCCTCGCGCTCTTACCCATCGCCCGCTGTTTGCCTTAACCGCGCTCCTGACGCTGGCGTGCCTCGGCGCGTGTTCCAGATCCCCAGCCGTGCGCGCAGGCAACGGAGATGAGCAGGAATCTGCGACGGCTGTTGGCTTCACGCCTGTCACGCGAAAGCCGATTATGAGACAGCTCACGGTCTCTTCGGAGCTGGTACCGTTCCAGGAAATCGATGTCTATGCCAAAGAGTCGGGCTTTGTGAAGGACCTGCTGGTCGACTACGGCTCGCGCGTACAGAAAGACCAGTTGATGGCCGTGCTCGATATTCCGGAGTTGGAGATGCAGTTGCAGCAGGACACCGCGGCCATCGCCAGCGCCGCCGAACAGGTGACCCACGCGCAACACGAACTCGATCGGCTGGAAGCGCAGTACCGTGTGGTTCATCTGCAATCCGACCGTCTCACCAGCGTGGCTACCACGCGTCCCGGCCTGGTGGCGCAACAGGAGGTCGATGACGCCCAAGGCAGGGACTTGGCATTGGCCGCCCAGGTGGAGGCCGGCAAATCGACCTATGAAACAGCCAAAAGCCAGTTGGATGAAGCTAAGGCGAGACTGGACCGGGACAAAGCGATGTTCGCCTACGCCAGAATCACGGCCCCATTCGCGGGCGTGGTGACCCAACGGTATGCCAACCTGGGAACCCTGATGCAGGCGGGCACAAACTCGAGCACGCAAGCCCTGCCCCTGGTTCGGCTTTCCCAGGACGACTTGTTCCGCCTCGTAATTCCCGTCCCGGAATCCTATGTAAAATACATCCGCGTGGGCGATCCCGTCCAGGTAAGAGTTCCCTCCCTGGACAAGGTTGTCCCGGGCAAGGTCGCACGCTTCTCCGTGGACGTCTCCGCCGATACCCGCACCATGCATACGGAAGTGGATGTGCCCAATGCATCTCACGTCCTGATGCCGGGGCTCTACGCCGAGGCGACTCTGACTCTGGAGCGCAAGAACTCCGCCCTGGTCCTGCCCCTTCAGGCGGTGAATCAAGCCAATGGGCAGGCGACGATCTTTCTGGTGGATCCCAACAACACGTTGCAGGAACGGAGAATTACGCTTGGATTGCAGACCGCCACCGACGCCGAAATCTTGAGCGGCCTCAATGAAGGCGATCGCGTGGTGGTCAGCGACCGCAGCGGACTGAAAGCCGGCTTGCACGTGAAGCCGCAAGAGGTGGAGGTCCTCCAGTATCAGGCCGGCAATTCAGAGTAGGTGCGGCCGGCGGAGCAGGCTATCATGTCACGGTTCTCCATTCGGAATCCACACTTCGTCGTTGTGATCTGCCTGGCCCTCCTGGTTATCGGAGCCACCAGTCTGGCGCGCATGCCGGTCGATCTTTTCCCCACCATTAACCTGCCTGAGGTGGTAGTGGCGACGTTCTACTCGGGCATGCCTCCGGAGGACATCGAAACCGATATTACCGACCCGTTGGAACGTTTCTTCACGCTGGCCAGCGGTATCGACCACATGGAGTCGCGCTCCCTGCTGGGCGTCAGCATCATCAAAGTCTTTTTCCAACCCGGTACCAACGCCGACGCGGACGTGACCGAACTCTCCAACCTCGCTCTGGCGGACCTGAAGAGGCTTCCGCCGGGCACTTTGCCGCCCGTGGTGCTCAAGTTCGACGCCTCCAGCCTGCCGGTTTGCCTGGTTACCCTGAAGGGCGAGGGTTTGAACGAAACCCAAATCCACGATATCGGACAATTCACCATCCGCAACCAGATAGCGGTGGTCCCTGGCGCCGAGATTCCGCCGCCCTTCGGGGGCAAGTACCGCCAGGTCATGGTGTATGTGGACCCGTACAAGCTCTTGTCGCGACAGTTGAGCGTCATGGACGTGGTCAACGCCGTCAACAAGAACAACCTGATTCTTCCCGCCGGCGACGTGAAAATGGGGCCGTTCGACTACTATGTCTATTCCAACAGCCTCGTGAACAAGGTCGACGAACTGAACGGCGTGCCCATCAAGGCGTCCGGCGCGCAGTGGGTTACGGTTTCGGACGTTGGGGAGGCGAAAGACGCCAACCAGATCCAGTACAACATCGTCCGCGTGGATGGGCAGCGCTCCGTATACCTGCCGATCATGAAGCAGGGCGGCGACACTAATACCATCGAAGTGGTCAATGGCATCCGGAACATGCTGGGGAAGCTCTTCGACGTTCCGAAGCAGCTTGTCAAGGCCGTGGTTTTCGATCAGTCGGCCTTTGTCAAACAAGCCATCGATACTCTTCTGCACGAAGGCCTGATCGGGCTCGTTTTGACCAGCCTCATGATTCTGATCTTCCTGGGCAGCCTGCGCGCCACCGTGGCGGTGTTCCTCTCCATTCCGCTTTCCGCCCTGGCGACCTTTGTGGTGCTCTACCTTCTGGGCAGCACCGTGAATACGATGATCCTGGGCGGACTGGCGCTGGCGTTCTCGCGCATAATCGACAACTCCGTGATCTCGCTCGAGAACATTTACCGCCATCTGGAAATGGGCTCCGCGCCTGAAGTCGCCGCCGAACAAGGAGGCGCCGAAGTCAGCTTGGCGGTCCTGGCCGCTACCTTGACAACGGTGGTGGTCTTCTTCCCGGTGACCTTTTTGTTCGGGGTCAGCAAGTTCCTGTTTTCGGCCCTAGCCCTGGCTGTCGCCATCTCGCTGTTTGCCTCGTACATCGTGGCCATGACCGTCATCCCGCTGTTCTGCTCTAAGTACCTCAAGGGCGTGCACCACGCCGGTGGAGCGGCCGGGAGCGACGAAAGCGGTTTCAATGCCTGGTTCAACCGGGGTTTCAACCGGCTCCTGGATTTCTATGAACGTTCCGTCCGACGCGTGCTAAATCGGCCGGCCCTTACGGTGGGAGGGCTGATCCTCCTATTCGTCGCCAGCCTCGGCATCTATCCCATGCTGGGGCTGGCCTTTTTTCCGCGTACGGACGCCGGGCAATTCACCATCAGTCTCAAAGCGCCAACCGGCACCCGAATTGAGGTCACCGAACAGTATGTGGCCAAGGTGGAAGACCTGATCAGGAGGACGGTCAGCCCATCCGACTTCCACATGGTGGTTTCGAATATCGGAATCGTGCCGGACTTTTCGGCGCTATACACCAGCAATTCCGGCCCCTACACCGCAACCATTCAAACGGAACTCACCGAATCTCACAAGGTCAGCAGCTTCGAATACATGGATCGCCTTCGCCGCGGCATTGCCGACGGTTATCCTAATTTGCGGACCTTCTTTTCCAGCGGATCCATGGTGGACGCGGTGCTCAATACCGGCATGCCCGCGCCGATCGACCTCCAGGTTTCAGCCAGCGACCTGAACCGGACCTACAGCGTGGCCCAGGATTTGGCGGCCCGCATTCGCAGGCTGCCCGGCGTCGGTGAGGTATACATTCCGCAGGACCTGAATTACCCGGCCGTACGGTTGGATGTGGACCGTATTCACGCCGCGGAGCTGGGATTGAGTCCCAAGGAAGTGGTGGATAACGTCATCACCGCCCTGAACTCCAACACCATGATCGCGCCGAACTACTGGGTGGATCACCAGACCGGCAACGACTACTTCCTCACGGTTCAGTACTACGAAAACGGCAAGCCGGCGATCCACAGTTTTCTTGACCTCAAGAGCATCCCGCTGCGAGCGCCCAACCTCACCGAACCCACCACTCTGGACACTGTGGTGAAGCTCGCCAACACCCAAACGGCTACGCAGATCTCGCACTATCAGATTCAGCGGGTGACGGACGTCTATGTTACCCCCTCGGGCGAGGATCTCGGGAAGGTGTCCACGGAGATCACCCGGCTCATCGCCGGCCTGAAACTGCCTTCCAGCCTGCGGATCAACCTGCGCGGCATGGTGGAGGGCATGAACCAGTCCTTTCACAGTTTTGCGATTGGCCTGTCGCTGTCCGTGGTGCTGCTCTACCTGATTCTGGTGGCGCAGTTCCGGTCGTTCAAAGACCCGTTCCTGATTATGCTCGCCATCCCCATGGGGTTCATTGGCGTGATGCTCATACTGCCTCTCACTCATACCACCCTCAACGTCATGTCGCTGATGGGCGTCCTTATGCTGGTTGGTATCGCGGCGTCCAACAGCATTCTCATCGTCGAATTCGCGCATCGCCTGGAGGAACAGGAGATGTCCGTGGAAGATGCGGTGATTACTTCCTGCCGGGTACGTTTGCGTCCCATCCTGATGACGTCGCTCGCCACGATTATCGGCATGGTTCCGATGGCCCTGAAGTTGGGCACGGGCAGCGAACAGTACGCTCCCCTGGCGCGGGCCATTATCGGAGGGTTGACCACGTCGGTTCTCTTGACCGTGTTCATTGTGCCGGCCGCGTACATGATGGTCTACCGGCGGGGCGCTCGGGGAGCAAGGAGGTAGCAGCGACATGCCGCGCTTCTCGATTCGGAATCCTTACTTTGTGGTGGTGGTCTGCCTGGCGCTTGCAGTCATCGGAGTCACCTCAGTGGCGCGGATGCCGGTGGACCTGTTTCCGGCGATCAACCTTCCTGAAGTAGTGGTAGCGACTTTCTACTCCGGGATGCCGCCGGAAGACATCGAGACCGACATCACCGACCCGCTGGAACGCTTTTTCACTCTGGCGAGCGGCATCGACCACATGGAGTCGCGTTCCCTCTTGGGCGTGAGCATCATCAAGGTCTTCTTTCAACCCGGCACTAGCGCCGATGCCGATGTCACGGAACTTTCCAACCTGGCGCTAGCGGACTTGAAAAGGCTGCCTCCGGGAACGCTGCCACCGGTGGTGCTGAAGTTTGACGCCTCCAGCCTGCCCGTCTGCCTGGTTACGGTTAAGGGCCAGGGCCTCAATGAGACGCAGTTACACGATCTCGCGCAGTTCCAAATCCGCAACCAGATCGCGGTGGTCCCCGGGGCCGAGATCCCACCGCCCTTTGGAGGCAAGTACCGGCAGGTCATGGTCTACGTCGACCCCTTCAGGTTGTTCTCCCGGCAGTTGAGCGTAATGGACGTGGTCGACGCCGTGAACCAGAACAACCTGATCCTGCCCGCCGGAGACGTCAAGGTCGGCGCCAATGACTATTACGTCTACTCCAACGCCATGGTGAAGCGCGTGGAGGAGCTTAACCAGGTTCCACTCAAGACTTCGGGAGCGCGCTGGGTTTCGGTGGCCGATATCGGTGAAGCCAAGGACGCCAGTCAAATCCAGTACAACGTGGTGCGCGTCGATGGCCAGCGTTCCTGCTACATCCCTATCATGAAGCAGGGCGGCGACACCAACACCATCGAGGTGGTCAATGGCGTCCGCAACCTGATCGGCCGCCTATTCGATATTCCCAGGCAATTGAAAGCCAGCGTCGTATTCGATCAGTCCGTTTTTGTCAAGGAAGCGTTGGAAACCGTTCTGCACGAAGGCGTCATCGGACTCGCGCTGACCAGCCTGATGATCCTCATTTTCCTGGGCAGCATGCGCGCCACCGCGGCGGTGCTTCTTTCCATTCCGCTCTCCGCCCTGGCGACATTCGTGGTGCTGTCCATGATGGGCAGTACCGTCAATACCATGATCCTGGGCGGCCTAGCGCTGGCGTTTTCACGCGTGATCGACAATTCGGTCATTTCGTTGGAGAACATTTACCGCCATCTGGAGATGGGTTCGCCCCCCGCCGTAGCCGCGGAGCAAGGCGGCGCCGAAGTCAACCTCGCCGTACTGGCGGCGACGCTGGTCGACGTGGTCGATTTTTTCCCGGTCACTTTTCTGTACGGCGTTAGCAAGTTCCTGTTCTCATCCCTGGCCCTGGCCTTTGTGCTCTCGTTGCTGGCGTCGTTTGTGGTTTCGATGACGGTAATCCCGCTGTTCTGCTCGCGCTTCCTGAAGGGCGTGCATCACGGTCCGGCCGGTCCGGTTGGCGAACACGCGCCGCAACTTGTGGATTCCTCGTGGGGGAGCCGCTTCAATGGCTGGTTCAACGGCCTCTTCGGGCGAATCCTCGACGTTTACGAGCGTTCGGTGCGGTGGGCTTTGAAACGGCCTGCGCTCACGGTGGTTTCGCTCTCCGGCCTCTTCGTGGCCAGCCTCGCGATTTACCCTCTTCTCGGGGTGGCCTTTTTCCCGCGAACCGATGCCGGGCAGTTCACCATAAGCGTCAAGGTCCCCACCGGTACGCGAATAGAGCTCACCGAGCAGTACGTCTCAAAGATCGAGGACCTCATTCACCGCACCGTGGCGCCGGACGATTTGAAGATGGTGGTTTCCAATATCGGCGTGGTCAACGACTTTTCTTCGCTGTACACCTCCAACGCCGGCGAATACACCGCTACCATCCAGACTGCCCTGAATCCGGAACACCGCACTCCCAGCCAGGACTATGCGGACCGCCTGCGGGCTCAAATCGCGGCGAAATATCCCGATGTGCGAACGTTCTTCACCAGCGGTTCGATGGTGGATGCCGTTCTAAATGCCGGCATGCCCGCGCCTATCGACGTGCAGGTCTCCAGCCGCGACCTGGATCGGACCTACAACGCCGCGCAAGTCTTGGCGGAACGAATACAGCGATTGCGGGGCGTTGGCGAAGTCTACATTCCCCAGGACATGAACTATCCCGCTCTGCGATTCAACGTGAATCGCGTCCACGCCGCCGAGCTCGGGCTGGACCAGCAGGAGATCGTCGATAACGTGATTACAGCGCTCAATTCCAATACCATGATCGCTCCCAACTATTGGGTCGACTACAAGACCGGCAACGACTATTTCCTGACGGTCCAGTACAACGAGCACGGCCCGGCGGCGATTCACGGCCCGGTCGATTTGATGCAGATTCCACTGCGGCGCCGGATGGACCAGGTGAAAGCCCTGGAGTGTGGCCCGCCAGCGCAGTCGGCCGCTGCGCCCCACGGGGGCGCAGCGGCTCCTTCGCGGCCGCAGTGGGCCTGCCGGGGCGTTCTCCCCGACAACCCGGCTCACGGATCGATCCCAACAGACCGGCGGCGGCCAGTGACGGTGCTGGACAATGTCGTCGACGTGAATTACCTGCAGTCGCCGACGGAAGTCGATCACTACCAGATCCAGCGCGTCGTAGACGTCTATGTAACCCCGGCCGGAGAGGACCTGGGAAAGGTGACGCGCGCCATCGGCAAAACCGTGTCCGACGCCCGGCTGCCCGCGAACGTTCGCGTGGATCTGCGCGGCATGGTGCAGGGGATGAACGAATCGTTCAAGAGCTTCGGCTTGGGCTTTATCCTCTCCTTCATCCTCCTTTACCTCATCCTCATCGCGCAATTCCGGTCTTTTATGGATCCGTTCCTGATCATGCTGGCCATTCCCATGGGCTTTATCGGGGTGCTGGTCATTCTTCCGCTGACGCACACTACTCTCAACGTGATGTCGCTCATGGGCGTGCTGATGTTGGTAGGGATCGCGGACTCCAATAGCATCCTGATCGTCGACTTTGCGCACAAACTGGAGCGGCAGGGCCTTTCCGTCGCAGACGCCGTGATTACCGCATGCCGCGTGCGTCTTCGTCCCATTTTGATGACCTCTCTGGCAACCATCATCGGGATGATCCCCATGGCCATGAAACTGGGGACTGGCGGCGAACAGTACACGCCCATGGCCCGCGCGATCATCGGAGGCTTGACTTCTTCCGTGCTCCTCACGGTGTTCATCGTTCCCGCCGCTTACCTGCTGGCGTACGGCAGGAGGCGAACCGTTACGAATTTGCAGTCATGAGCGCTTCTGGAGAGCCTTGATGCGACATTTTTCCGTCACGATCTTGCTGGCAGTGAGTACAGCCGGCTGCGTTCTGGCGCAGCCTGGACCGCCTGTAAAGCTGAATTTGCACGATGCCGAAGCGATGGCATTGAAGAATCATCCACAGGTGCTGGCGGCGCAACACGCCGTTTCCGCCATGAACCAGCGGATAGACGAAACCAGGGCGGCGTATTACCCCGCTTTGGCCGGGGACGTTACCGGCTCGCAGGGCAATCCGCAGGCGCGCATTGGAGCCGGGTTTCTGACGGACTCCCGCCTCTTCGACCGCATCGGCCAGGGTATCACTCTCAGCCAGTTGATTACGGATTCCGGACGCACTCCAAACCTGGTCGCCAGCTCCCGTCTGCAGGCTGGCGCCGCCGAGCAGACGGCGCAAGCCACCAGGTACGACGTCCTCGTGCGCGTCAATCAGGCCTACTTCGGAACCTTGGGCGCACAGGGGCTGGTGAAGGTGGCGCAGGAGACGGTGGCGGCGCGCCAGTTGCTGGTGGATCAGGTGACCGCGCTGTTCAACAACAAGCTCAAGTCGGAATTGGATGTGAGCTTCGTAGATGTGAACCTTTCGCAGGCGAAGCTGCTGCTGCTCCAGGCGCAGGACCAGGTCCAGGGCGCCTACGCCGAGTTGACCCGCACGCTTGGTTCCCAGCAGGCGGCTACTTATCAACTGGAAGATGAGCCCCTTCCGCCCAGCCCGCCCTTGAATGCGGAAGACCTGGTGGCGCAAGCCCTGAGTAGCCGGCCGGAGCTGGCGAGCCTGCAAATGAGCCGCGACGCCGCCTACCGGTTCGAGCGCGCCGAGAAGGATCTGTCCTATCCGAACGCCAGCCTGGTGGGCGTTGGAGGCTACATGCCGTACATCGACCAGATTACGCTGCCGCGGGTCATTCCCGGCGAGTACGAAGGCGTCGCCGTCAATGTACAGATTCCCATCCTGAATGGAGGACTGTTCAAGGCTCGACGGCAAGAGGCGCACTTTCGGGCGCTGGAAGCCGACCAGCGGCTGCGGGACGAGGCGGAAGCCATCGCACGCGACGTGAGGACGGCGTGGGCCAGCTCGACCGTAGCTTACCAGCGCCTCGACGTAACCGCCCAACTGTTGCGCCAAGCCACTCTGGCGTTGGATCTGGCGCAGGGCCGTTACAACCTCGGCCTTTCCAACATTGTGGAACTTACTCAGGCGGAGTTGAACGTAACCTCGGCTGAGATCGAGAACCTCAGCGCGAAATACGACTACCAAAGCCAGTACGCCACCCTGCAATACGCCATCGGAGCCTTGCGCTAACGGGACCCTTATGGACAAATCGTCGCCGGTTTTTTTCCATGAAGAACAAGCATTCCGGCAATGGCATGCCAGGCTGGTGCTGGCTATGCCGCCGGCCGCGCTGATCTTTGTCACCCTGAGGCAACTGGTCTGGCATCACCCTTGGGGAACTCCGCCCGTCTCGAACGGCGGTCTGCTCTTTCAGACGGTCCTGCTCGTACTGGTGTACTTGCGGCTCATCACCGTGCGCCTGGTTACCGATTTGCGGCCAACGGAAATCGCCGTTGGGCTTCGCGGCCTTTGGCGCAAACGGAAGATTCCCTTGTGCCAGGTCCGCGCTGCGAGCGCAGTTGCGTATGACCCGATCCGCGACTTCGGCGGCTACGGAGTTCGCTCCGGCATGCGAGGCCGGGCTTACATTGCACGCGGAAATCGCGGAGTCGAACTAGAATTGCAGGATGGCCGGAAAGTCCTCGTCGGTTCGCAGGACCCGGCCCGACTTGCGGAATGCATCACGAAGCGTCGGCTCGGAGCGTCAATATGAATACCACCGTATCGCGGGCAGCGCCGGCGCTGCGCCCACCAGCGAATGCTTCCTCGCACAGCACGAACAAGAGGGCCATCTGGGATTGCGTGATCGGGATAGCGGGCCTGACCTACCTCGGCATGGTGCTGGTCGAGAATCTGTACAGCCCGGTGTTCGGTCTGCTATGGGTCGTGCTCGCCGCCTACGAAATCCTCGAACCTCGCTGCGGCAAGCACTGCCGCTGATCCACTGGTGTGGCTCATGGCGTCCCTCATATGCTCTTGGAGCGCCGGCGTCCTCCTCCTGAAATCCCCCGGAAATACTGAGCTGGCAGGATGGCGCCTTCTCTCAGATGGCGGTACCCTCAAGATACACATTGTGTGAGCGCGCTGCTCCAATTGCGGTCATTCAGCCTAGCGCTGGCCAGCCCATCCGCGGAGCAGCCGCGCTCACGCCAGATCCGTCCACGGGAACCGGGACGGTCTGATCGACAAGATGCGGGCTAGACCCTACCGGGCGCCTGACAACCTCACCGGCGGCTCCAAGTGAATTGAGGGGGGCGCAAGTGTGATTCCGAAGACAAAGGATCGTCCCTCGAACACTTCATCTGGAAAGCGATGGCGCGCTCGGCGCTCCGGCCATGACAGCCTCATCCAAAGTGCGCCGCTCCATGGCGGCTTCGTGGACAGTCCGGACCAGGCGCATCAGCTCCCCTAACTCCAGGGGCTTCCAGAGAATGGCGCAGGCGCCTCGGTTTATCGCATCGCCGACGAACTTGAGGTCGATGGGATCCGCGGCGACAAGAAAGCTGGATCGTGGATGGACGTGCAATAGCATGTCCAGCGCGTCTTCCCATGAGCCGTCCAGAAAAACGGTGTCGGATATAAGCACCTTGCTTCCGGTTACCGTGAGCAAAAAGTCGGCCTCATCCAGCGTTTCCGCGCGGTGAAATCGTATTTCCGAATACAAGAGCAAGCGTTGGAAAAACTCGATGTCGTGGCTGAAACAGGTGATGAAGACGCAATGAATCTGGCAACCGGCCAAACCCTCCCCGAAGTGGGTGACGCCGCGCTGGGCTTGCCGGGAATCAGTGGCGGACAAGATAGGCTCCGTACTCAACAATACGGCGCGCAACCTCGATTGAGAATCCCTAAGACAAGGTAGGATTTCGCAAAAGTCGCAGTACGTCCCGACGTGGCGAGCCGTACGCCTTTACATCACAAATTGCCCGCGAATTACTATTTCCGCAGGATGGTATTAGCTGCTCTCAGCTCTTATGCTGAATCATGCCCAACGATACCGTGTCTGTCCAGGATGAGGAGGACGCTGGGAAAAGGACGGCAAAACGCGCCGGAGCTTTTCCTTCGCGTCGCTTTTCTTGCGTTTATCTGACATCTTCCATCCGCGTGGCCGAAATAGCATCCGCGCTGGTGGATTCCGTACAAATTCATATTCATCGTTCCACCACGTTGGATCACGCAGAAGCGCGGCTGCGGGCCACGAGGTCGCGTGTTCTGCTGACAGACCTCTCGTTTGAGAGAGGAGGGTGGGAGGATGCCCTGCGAATGGCCGCGAGCCTACCGCTTCGGACCGCCGTCGTACTAGTGTCCCGTCTCGCCGACGAACGGTTGTGGATCGACGCGCTCGAACGCGGAGCCTACGATCTAATTCTCGAACCGTTTCAGGCGGATGAAATGCGCCGCATCTTGGGAAACGCGCACTTTCACGCAACTAGTGGCGGATATAGCCATTTCTCTCTTTCTTCCTCCGGGCGAGCCAAGGTGAGTGCTACGCTCGCGCAAGAAGCGCTGCTATGTTCCTGCTTTTGAAACGCTTGGTTGTTCGAACGAGAACGGAACCGGACGCCGGCCCGGCAATGCGCCCCAGCGGCGCCTTTGAGGACTGGCCTGCGGCATATTGCGAACGATTGGAGCAGATACTCAAGGGCGCGAAGCGTATTTGACTACGGTCGGCCACCCCGGGGAAGGGACCGACTTGCAAAGGGGGATGAAGATGTCGTGCGTCCGAGGATGCGTTCCTGCGGCTCTCCTGTTACTTGGTCCGGCTCTGGCGCAACCGCCGTCGTGGGGCCCCTCGGGCGACGCAACGATGACGGATAGTTCGGGGAACGCTGGGACGCAGACGACCATCCAGCGGCGAGTTCCCGCGGTTTTTGGGCCTGACGATGCTTCGCCCATCTATCTATACGGACGCGTGCTGGTGGACGGCTTGGCGCCGCCCGAAGGCCTGGCCGCGATTGAGAGCGAGTGCGACGGGACGTCCCGGGTCGAGGGGTACACCGACAGCAGGGGCCGCTTCAGTTTCCATCTGGGTGAGCGGAACGATGACGTCACCCAGGATGCGAGCCTGGGGGACGGGCCGGGAATCGCAACGCCCTTTTCCCCGGCGCCCTCGGGTGGGAATGCAATCGGCTGGAGGCCGAGGCTCTACGACTGCGAATTGCGCGCCAGGCTGCCCGGGTACGAATCGGAAACAATCACCCTGGCCGGACGAGTTTCAGACCAGACCGACATGGTGATCTTCCTGCACCGTCTGGGACCGGCGGAAGGTCTGATGGTAAGCGTGACTTCCCTGGCGGCGCCGAAGGATGCCCAGAAAGCCCTCCGGGAGGGCCGGGAAGCGTTGGCTAAGGGAAAGCGGGACGAGGCCCTTAAGAGCCTCGAAAAGGCCACGAGCCTCTACCCGAAATACGCGGTGGCGTGGTTCGAGTCGGGAGAGTTGCAGTTGGTCCAAGGCGATCCGCTGGCCGCGCGGGCCTCCTTCGAGGCGGCCATCCGGGCGGAAGCCAGGTTTCTGCCGCCTTACGTGGCGCTGGCCGTGCTTCAGGCCGCGGCGCAAGAATGGCCACAGTTGGAGGGAACCACGGCGCGGGCGATTGCACTGGACCCGTACGGCGCCCCGCGAATGTACTTCTACAGCGCGCTGGCCAAGTATTCCCAACACGACCTGAACGGCGCCGAAAAGGACGTTCGGGAAGCGGAGCGACTGGACAGGAAACGGGATATCGTGGGCGCATGGGAGCTGCTGGGCTCGATCCTGACGGCGCGGCGGGATTTCGCCGGCGCCGCGGAGCAGTTCCGCACCTACCTGGCGCTTGCGCCGCAGGCTTCCAACGCAACCGAAATCCGGGCTCGGTTGGACCACATGGAAAGGCTTTCCGCGCGCATATCCGCCGGGGGCGCCACCAAGTAGCCAAGGCTCCATGATGGCGGCGCGCTTAGCGCATCGACCGTCGTCGCGTTGGCATCGCGTCTCGCCGGCGAACGGTCGTGGATCGACGCGCTCCAACGCGGGAGTTACGATCCGATCAGGTTCGTGCTCGAATTCATCACTTGAAGTCCGAGAACTCATATGGTCGAGGGATAGCGCGGTGTCCATGTTGGGTCTATGGTCAGAGACAGAGGAGAACGTTCATGCAAATGCAACCACGCATGCCATACGCCTCGGCGCTACCGTCCGGGTTGCGTTGGGCGCTCATTGCGGGACTGACGGTACTTTCCCCAATCGCGCTAGCCGCGACGAAGCACGGCGGTCCCAAGAAACCCCAATCCGTGCCGCAGGACAGAATCGACGTCGTCGGCCGCATCGCGTTGCCCGCCGGATCCATCACAGGACTGGCGCCAACGCGACATTTCAGCAGCGACTACCTGTATGCGGAGTACGACGCAGGAAAGAAGGTCATCATCATCGATGTGACCAAGCCCGGCCAGCCATCGGTCGTTACCGATCTTGAGTACCCCACAAACGGAGCGCCTGGCAGCATAATCGCCGCAGCCGGCACGTCGGCCCTCGCCTTCGGCGCACCGTCGTCTTCGGCGGCGGTGGCGTCACCTACATCGGTCAAGATTATGAGCTATGCGGACTTAGAGCATCCGAAGGTCTTGCGTGAGTTTTCGGGTGTCACTGCGATCGGCCGGGACGATTCGCGAGCGTTGATCTTCCTGGCTGACGGCGCAGGCGTCTGGATCTTGCAGGAGGTCCCCGCGGAGGACCCGGCGGTGGAAGCCGCATACTCAAATTACGTGTTGTACAACCGCTGAACGTCAGTTGTGTTTGCGGTTGGCGAGGCGGGCGACGCCAGCGGCTTCCGGCTAATCGCGGCGTCGCCTTTGTGTCCAGTGCTTCCTTTTTGCACAGAAGAATAGAGCGGTCGAGTAAAGTGGACCCTGGCCGGCGGATCTAATCCACCGGTTCCCAGGAATGATCGGGGTCGAAGCGTGTTATCGGTAGCGGCGGCTTGCGGGGAACAGGCGCAATATCCTTTTGATAGACCACGCCGTCCTGATTCACGATGAACGTGTGAATTCCGGTCACTCCATAGTCGGCCGGCCACGCTACCAGACCGAATCCACCAATGAGCTTGTCTTTAACGAGGTAATTGTGCGCGCCCTCTGGCGCATTGGAGCCCTGCCCCTGGAGGATCCGGAAATAATATCCGTGGTAAGGCTTGGCTTGCCCCTTCCCGACGCCATCCCATGCGGCGCGGGCGAGGCCTTCGGGGACCAGCGGCTCACTCGCGCCTTCCCAATACAGCCCGTCGTGGCGGCCAGGCGTACTCATCAGGCGGGGCGCATACTCGAGCATTCCGTCCTTGTCGCGATCCTCGGAAGCGTACTTCAACTGGGCCTCCACATAACCGTGGCAAATCTCGATGGCGTCGAGCTCGTCGGCGCCGATGCGTCGCGCGCGCACCTCGACCGGGGTTTCCGAGGCGTCAAAGCTCCATTTGCCGTTGACGCGAGCAATGGGGACCGGGAACGGCCAGTCCTCGTCGCCAATCGCTAGAATTGCACGATTAGGGTGCATGGGAGAGATTTCGAGCCGGTGCTTGGCGCGCGCGAGGCGGGCGAATTCGGCCTGTTCGGCACGGTCCCGCGTGGAATCGCCCGAGGTAAGAAGTCCTTTCGCCCGTGGACCGAAAATGGCCAACAGCCGCGCTGAGTCGTGGCTGTCCGCCGCGTCGATGACGGCCTGCGCAGCGGCCTCGGGAGAATCGAAACGCTCCTGCGCGATTGAAGGCGCGGCGCATGCAATCGCCATCGCCGCGCAAATGGTGCAAAGTCTGCCAGTCATTGTGCTATCGCCTCCCTCCGCCACCGCGCATCCCACCGCCGCCGCCCATCCCGCCACCACTGCGCATCCCGCCACCAGCGGGCATCCCCCCGCCGCCGAATCCGCCGATGCGCCCCGCTCCCATGCTTGAGAAGCCATGATCACTTTGCATGCGCGTCATCCCACCGTTGTCATAACCGCCGAAGACACTGTGATTGCCCGTCGAGCCGCGCTGCTCAAAACTCGGACTACCGAAGCGCTGCTGAGGCGCCAACTCCCTGCGATTGAAGGTCTGGGCGCGGGCGCCGCCCAATCTCCCGGCTGCGCCGCCCCCGAACGCGCCATTACGCGCAAACCGTCCGGCCACGTCCCGATTGGCATACGGCACGCCCAACCGGTGCTCCGGATTATGCATCCATATTGAACTGCCCAGCAGTCCTCCTCCCTGAAAGTTCCGGAAACCGTAACGATGAAAGAAGGAATTGTCGATGAAGATGTTCCCGCCGTACCAGTTGGGGGCCCATCCCCAGCCGCCCCATCCCCAGCCGCCCCACCCGCCAAAATAGAGACCGAGATCTATGCCGGGATACCACCCCAGACCCAGATCGATGCCAGGGTACAAGAGCGGCGGGTAGTA
The DNA here is from genome assembly GCA_049520795.1 of Bryobacteraceae bacterium. GTDB lineage: Bacteria > Acidobacteriota > Terriglobia > Bryobacterales > Bryobacteraceae > BOG-224. The sequence continues at coordinate 1,812 of JBEKPK010000055.1, read as the reverse complement.
TCCCCAATCCGGCGGTCCCCATACGTATGCGGGATTGTAATTGGGCACGTACCAGACATCCGGGTTCGCCGGTTCGATGCCGATGATCGTCCGCCCACCCTGGTCTTGCGACGTGACGGTCTCCTGCGGCGTCGAATGGAGCGTCCCTTTCGCCACGGCTTTGGCCCGCATGCGCTGCACCGCCTGCATCACGTCCGCCTGTTGGGCCAGAAAGGCATTGCCAAGTTGCGTGGTCCAGTTCATATTCTGGGTCAAGTAGGCGAGCACATCGGGGAAAGCAGCCAGCCCTTGTACGCTAGCATCCCAGTTCTGTTTCTTCGCCTGGTCCATGAGCTTCGCGGGTTTCCAACTCGGATGGTCCCGAACCCATTGTTCGGCTTCGGCAATCTCCATCGGGTAAGTGGAAGCGGCCAGCACCTCACCCACAAGAGGGTCCGGGTATAAGGCGATCGGCGCCACCAGATCGTCAAGCTGTTGGGGCGTCATCTGAGCCCCTGGCGCCGCACTCGCGGGAGGGGCGTTCGGCGGAGGGTACTGTGCGACCGCCGCACGCAGAAGGAAGATGACGGCGAAAACCGTCGCGCTATAACAACACTGTCTGACTGACATCTCACTCCTTTGGACGCAACCCAGCTCCCGCCAGCAGCCCAGAAGCGTGCGTTCCCCAGGATTCGGCGCAGTTAGTCCGCGAGGAGCGGCTCAAAAATCAAATCGTAAGAGCTGCGTCCGAGCGCGCCAATCCAATCCACAGCCGTTCATCCACAAGGCTGCCGCGCCGTTTGCCATGGTTTAAGTATAGGGCCGAAAGACAGCCAATACCATCCTGCGGAGACAGGAAGTCACGGCAGTTTTCGCTGGAGAGAGCACGCTTCAAGCCTCCGGGACGCGTAACGCGCACCGAGTCCTTTCGTTTTGTCCCCTGATGGAATTGCCGGGGAGCTTGCCTCCATTGCGCGTCGTCCGTGCCGCTGAGATGAGGCGGCCGGCATCCAAGAGACCCAGCCATTTCACAAGGTCTCGAACCGCACATTCCCCAAGAGACCACCGGCCTCCAATCTCTGGCGGCGTACATTAGTTCTGTCCCTTCAACGTTGGCGGCCCGTCCGCGCTGTCCGCCGGCTTGCCGTCCCCACCCGCGCGGTGGGTCCGTTGTCTGAGCGTCGGGAAGTCCGCGGGGTAGGCGCCCTTGCGCCGTTCCTCGAACGCCTCCAGCCTGCGCTGCACATCGTGAAACTCGGAGGTGTCCAGCACATACTGTGGCCGCGGTTGGAGACCGTCCTGAATCTCCTTTTGGGCGTTCCGAATGCGGTCTTTCGTCATGGGGTGCGTGGAGAACACCCGCGCGATGGCCGAGGGTTTCTTCTTCTCCAGCGTCTCGATCTTCTCGAAGAAGTCCACAAACGCGGTGGGATCGTACCCGGCCTTGTACATATACTCCATGCCGAGGCGGTCCGCTTCCGTTTCCATGCCACGCGAGAACTGGAGAAAACTCATGGGAACCGCCAGTCCAGCCGCTTCGCGTATGGCGTAGCCCACCCAACCGCCCAGGAAGATCAGCGGAATGCTCGCGTAGCTGGCGATCTCGCCTCGCGTGGCCTCTTTGGAGCCGTGCCGCGCCGCCACGTGCGCGATCTCATGAGCCAGCACGCCCGCCAGTTCCGCTTCGCGGCCTGCCGTCAGGACCAGGCCAGTGTTCACGAACATGAATCCGCCCGGCAGCGCGAACGCGTTCACTTCATCGGAATCGATCACTTTGATCGTGACGACGACCTTGGCGGCCGAGTTGCGCGCCAGGTTCTGGCCCACGCGATT
>JBEKPK010000054.1:0-20154 GCA_049520795.1 Bryobacteraceae bacterium | reverse complement strand
CGCTCGATTTTCTTTCGCAGGTTCATGATGAACACGCGCAGGTAATCCACCTGGTCTCCGTAATCCGGGCCCCACACGGCTTGTAATAACTCGCGATGCGAGACGGCTTCATTGGGGCGCTGGGTCAGGTAGCGGAGTAAGTCGAGCTCCTTGGGAGTCAGATGCGCGGCGGACGGTCCATTAGTCACGGTTCGAGATACAAAGTCGATGACCAGCTCGCCTACTCCCACGCGCGCCGGCGAAGACTGTAGAGTGGCCGGAACGCGGCGCAGCGCGGCTCGTATGCGGGCCAGCAGCTCGGGCGTGCTGAAAGGCTTGGCAATGTAATCGTCCGCGCCCGCGTCGAGGGCCTTCACTTTGTCCGCCTCGGCGTTGCGGACCGTCAGCATGATGATGGCGATATTCGCGTCCGCCCGCAAAGTCCGGCAGGCGGCTATTCCGCCCATCCCCGGCATGTTGATGTCGAGCAGCACCAAATCCGGGCGAAACTCGCGGCATTTTTCGAGGGCTTCCTCGCCGGTCTTGGCGTCGTCCACCTCGTACCCCGCGCCCGTCAGCGTGGCGCGCATGATGCGCCGGATCTGCGGCTCGTCGTCCACCACCAGAACGCGGCCGGCGCTCAATTCCTTTCTCCTTTCCCGTCCACCGGCAGCGTAATTCGAAACGTGGTCTCGCCCGGGCGGCTGGTCACGGTCAGATCTCCGCCGTGCGCCTGCGCGATGCTGCTGGCGATGCTCAGTCCCAACCCCGAGCCGGGAATTTGTTGCCGGATGGCGGGGCCCCGGTAGAACCTCTCGAATATGCGGACCTGCTCTTGCGCCGATATTCCCTTGCCATGGTCCGTCACGTCCACCGCCAGCGAGCCTTCCCCCCCGTGCACGCGAATCTCCACGGGCTTGGCCGCCGGCGAATACTTGAGAGCATTGTCCAGGATCTGCTTCACGGCCAGCCGCACCAGCCGCTTGTCAAGGGCGATGGGCGCGAGCCCGTCCTCGGGGATCACTCTCACCCTCCGGTCGCATTCGTTGTGCATCGAAGCCACTAACTCCCGAATCACTTCGGAAACCTCGACAAGCTCCTTGTGCAGATCGATATCCGCATTGGAAAGGCGCGCCATCTCCACGGCGTCGTCCACCAGAACTTCCAGCCGGTCGGCTTCCTCGTCGGCCACCGTCAGCAACTCGGTCCTGCTCTCCTGGGGCTGATCCGGGTTGGCCAGCAGCGAGGTGGTGGCGGCCTTGATGGAAGTCAGCGGCGTCTTGAACTCGTGCGCCAGGGCGTCGAGCAGAGTGGTCCGCAGTTGTTCGCTGCGGCGGGCGGCCTCTATCTGGTGGGCCAAGTCCTGCGCCCGGGCGCGCTCCAGGCCGATGGCGACCAGGTTGGCGATGCCCTGCAACACCGAGTCCGGCATGTGGGCGCCCTGCACGCCCAGCGCGGCGATGGGCTCCGAGCCGAGGCGCACCGCGGTGATCACGCGCCGCTGCTCCGCATCCGAAAACGAACCGCCATGCCGCGCGGCATCGCGCAGTTGATCGTCCATCCCGTCGAACTCGGAGGGCCCGGCGCGGTAGATCTCATCCGTCGCCCGGTCGTACAGCACTACCGCGTCCACCGGAAAAATCTCCGCCAGCCGCTGCGCGAGCTGATGCGCGAAAGGCTCGCTCTCCTCGATCAGCAGGATCGCGCGGCTGAAGGTATACAGATGTTCGACGTCCTGCCGGCGCGCGATGGCGTCCCGCGTCCGCCGTTCGGCCTTGGCCGACAGCCGGCTGGCGATCAGCGACGTCGCCAGGAAGCTGAACAGCGCCACCCAGTTTTGTTTCTCATAGATGGTCAGCTTGCCGATGGGCGGAAGAAAGCAGAGGTTCAGCAGCAGCGTGGCCGCGAGCGAGGCCATGCAGGCTTCCGCAAAGCCCCACGTGCTGGCGATGACCAGTACCAGCAGCAGGTAGGCGAAACCCGCCGTGGTGGCGTTGACCTGGAATACACGGTAGGCCGCGAATGTCACCAGCCCCACGCCGGCGATCGACACGAGCGAGCGAAGCCCGATCTTGAGCAACTGTTTTGCGCGCCCTCCGGTTGCTATTGTAGGCAAATTCGCCGCGGCCCTCACTCCGTGAATTGCGAAAGGAATCGCCGGCACTGGAGCAGCGCCGCCTTCCGCCTCTCCAAAGAGCCCTCGTAGGCGCGGTCCTCCACCTCTACGCAGGCCGGCCCGTTGTATCGCGAGTCGCCGAGCGCCGAGAAGAAGCGGCCCCAGTGGATGTCGCCCAGACCGGGGAGTTTCTCGGTGTGGTATTCGAGCGGGTTGGCCAGAATGCCGCTTTCATCCAGGCGGGAGCGGTCCACCCTCACGTCCTTCAGGTGAACGTGGAAGATGCGCGAGGCGAACTCGCCCAGCGGCTTGAGGTAGTCCATATGCTGCCAAACCAGGTGCGAGGGGTCGTAATTGAGGCCAAAGTTGGGGCTGGGGATGTCCTCGAACATGCGGCGCCAGATCTTCGGACTGCTCGCCAGGTTCTTCCCGCCGGGCCACTCGTCCCGGGTGAAGAGCATGGGGCAGTTCTCGATGGCTATCTTCACGCCCTGGTCTTCGGCGAACTCCACCAGCGGTTGCCAGACTTCGCGGAACCGCGGCCAGTTGTCCTCCACGGACAGGCGCCAATCCCGGCCGATGAAGGTGTTCACCACCGGAACACCCAGCGTGCGCGCGGCCGCGATTACGTTGCGGATATGGGCGATGCAGACTTCGGCTTCCTCCCGGTACGGAGTCAGCGGGTTGGGATAATAGCCCAGGCCGCTAATCTCGATGCCGGAAGCGGCCAGCAAGTCATGAATCCGTTGGACGTCGCCGGCCCCCAGGCTGGCGCAATCGATGTGGGTCACGCCGGCATACCGGCGATCGCTCTTCCCCACCGGCCAGCACATCAGTTCGACGCACCGATACCCGGCCTGAGCGGCGAAGGCGATGACCTCCTCGAGCGTCAGGTCCGGCAAAATCGCGCTTACAAATCCGAGTTTCATTCCTGTTCCCCCGGTGTCATCGGGACGAAACTACATTCTACCGGCATTAGAGGCGGCACACAGGCGGCGATGCGAAGAACGCCGGCCAGAAGGCCGGCGGCAAGCCCGAAGGCTTGACCCCACTTGGGCTATTTCCCGCCATCCTTGGGAACGCTGCGGAAGGTGAGCGTTTCGATTGACCACAGCGCGGGAACCGGGCGCGGGACGCCGCGAGCCTGGGAACTGGCGCTCGAAAGCAGGCTGGTGAGCGGGTCGGATGCGCCGCGGGTTCCCGCTTCGGTGCGCACGCCCTCGAAGTGGAGCACTTCGGGATTATCGATGGCGTTGTCGCTGGTGAGCAGGAAATAGGTGTCCACTCCGAAGGGCGCGCCGATTTCGAAATCGGCTTCGGGCGAATCGCCCGAGAGCGGCAGAAGCGGCTGGAAATCGGGTTTGTCGCCCACCTGGGCATAAGGGAGGCGGTTGCCTTCGTTGCCGCGGCCGGGGGCTGGAAAAATCCGCGTGCCATCTCCGAAGTGGTCGATGACGAAGACGTAGACCCAGCGCGGCGCGAGCGAGCCGCCGGCGGCCAGGGCGGAGGGGTCGGCGCGGAGGTAGAGCTTATACTGCTCGCCCTCTTTGAAATCGCCGGAATCCTTGAATACGCCGAGCGCGCCGCCGGCCACCTGGCGGAATGCCAGATGGTAAGGAAAGGTCTGCTGGGAGGGCGGCGATTGCAGGGTTAGCCAGGTGCGGATGCGAGCCAGCAACAGCGCCTTCTTAGTGAGATCGGCGCCGGCCGCGCGGACGCCTTCGGGGTCCGCCGGAAGCTTCACCCAATCGCTGCGAACGGGAAGCGGAAGGGATCCGGAAGTGCGGTTCCCTCCGGCGCTGGCCTCGGTGGAATCGGGGAGTATCCAGGCATACAGGGGGCCGGAATCGGCGATCTTTCCCCAGAACCAATACTGCGCGCCGGCGGGCGCGGTGGTGGTTTCCACGGCGGAATGATCGGCATCGCCCAACGGAATCGCCGCCAGGAGGTCGACGGTGGGCGGCAGGCGCACCAGCAGGCGCGCTTTGGGCGGAAGCAAACTCTTCACGCCGGGGGCGGTCGGCTCGGCGCCGAGAGTGGCGGGCTTGGTGGCGGGATTGGTTTCCAGTATCCAGGCCGCCCCGTTCCAACTGACCACGTGCGTGGGCGCGCCGGCGGTGGGGTCGGCGAGCCAGTCGATGGCGGGGTCGCCACGCAGTTTTCCGAACTCGGCCACGGCGCGCTCCACGGCGGCCGCGGGGGCCGGTTTGGGGATCGAAACGCGCAGCCCGGCTTTGGCCGGGACCACCCACCGATCAAGCGTCAGGACGTCGCCAACCTTGACGCTCCCTTGGCCCACCACGTGGCCGATGGAACCGGCGAGGCCCTCGGAGGAAGCAATCTCAACCGTTACGGCAGGCTGGCCGGAGGTCTTCAGGCGGCACTGGGGGAAAAGACCGATGGCGGCGCCGCCGCGCAGATGGATGTCGGCGCCTTTGACGGAATCCACCACCACCGTGAAACCGCCGCCGACGCCCGCTCGCTGTCCCAGGATCGTCTTGGAGAATCGCGACGGGCCGCCCATGGCCGGCTGTTGGACGGCTCCGTTGGCCCCCAGAGCCGCCATGGTGCGGGCGAAAATGCGGTCCATCGGTTCGGAGGCGTAGCGCAGCGCCTGGGCCAATGCCCAGGTGAAGGCGCCGTGCGCGCCGTCTTCGGTCTGCGCCTCGCGGGCTTCCTGGTTGGGCTGGGCGGCAGCCAGCGTCAGCACGCCCAGCATCTCGGGATCGATGGGCTGGCGGGTGGCGGGATCAATGTCGGGCGGATCGTTCGCCTCCGGCTCATGGAGCGTGACGCCGGGAGAGCCCGCGCGCACGCCGCTGTTGGTGCGGGCTTTTCCGCTGGAGTTCCATGCCCCGCGCGCCAGCGAGCCGCTGTGGCAGCTATCGGCGATCAAGGTGACGATCACGCCCTTGCGGGCGGCATTGAAAAGAATGCGCGAGATTTCCTTATCGCGGATATCCGGGACGTTGCGCCAGTTGTCGGCGGGCACCAGGGTCTGATCCTCCTGCTGCTGTTCGCCGCTGGCGCGGTTCCTGACGTGGTTGCCGTGCCCGGAATAGTAAAACAGGCGCACGTCGCCGCGCTGGGCGTCGTCAACCAGGTTCTTTTGCAGGGCCTGAAGGATGGCGTCGGCGGTGGCGTCCTGATCGGTGAGGACCACGAAATCCTGGAAGCCGATGCTTTCGAGGACGGCCTTCATGAGGCGGACGTCATTGACGGCCCCGTCCAGGTCGTCGAATCGCCAGTATTTGGCGTCGCCCTCGACCGCTGGGCGCTTGACCGTGGGCGGCTTCAAATCGCGCAATAGCTGGGCCTGGGTGGTCGAGTCGGGATTGTAATTGTCGATGCCCACCAGGATGGCGCGGCGCGACTCGCCCTTAAGAGTGGAACCAAGGGCGGTGAGGGCAAATACCAGAAACGCGGCGCGCCCCAGATCCGTACGAAGTGACAGGCACACGAATGGTATGATACCCCATGATAACCCATAGGTCGCGTGGAGGCGAGAGATGAAGACGCATCGTAGGGGATTCCTGGTGGGGACTCCGCTGGCCGCTCTGGGACTGGCGCAGTTCGGCGAAAAGGCCTTTTCGCAAGCTTCCAATGCCGGCGCGCCGCCGGACGTGGTGGATTTCTGGGTTAGAGACATGGGGGTTCCGGCCCACATGGTGCTGGGCGGAGAAACCACCAGAGGGCGCCAGCCGGCCGGACCGCAAACCTCCAATCTGGCGCGCGAGCCGCTATTCCTGCACTATGACCCGGATGAGGGATCGTTGATGCCTGCGGACCAGATACCGGGCGCGAAGATGCACCCGTTCACCGACGCCAAGCTGGATTTTCAATTGGTGCGGATGCGGCTCAACCCGGCCGATCACAAGCAATTCGAGAACTTCACCTCCGGTGGGATTTATCTGGACTTCCAGCAGGGGCAGCCGCAATCGGTTTTCGGCGAAATGCTTTCGCTGGCGACCACCACTTTCAGCGCCATCTTCCCGGGGCCGAAGAGCGGGGCGAGCGGATCGAAGGGCGGAACGAAGAGCGGCGGCAAGAGCGCTTCCGGCAACTCGGGCAGTGGAGCGTCGACCGGCAAAGCGGCCGCGCCGGCAGCGGGCGCGCCGGCGGCGGCCATACCGTTGCAGGCCGCCAAGCAGTCGCAGTCGATCACGCTGCCGGGCGGATTGGGTAAGACATCCTTCGCCTGTTTCGCCAAGGACCCGCGAAAGACGCTGTTTGGTTCTTTTGTGGATGTCATGTCGAAAGTGGTCAATTCGCCGCTGGTTTCCTATTTGCCGCTGATGACTTTTCCGGTTGTGGGGAGCGCCGGATTGGCGGGCATCAAAGGTTTGGTGGGGAGCTTGCAGGGCGAGGGCGGGCAGCAACAGTGGATCCTGCAGAGCCCGCCGCTCGACGTGACGGCCACGGTGGATGGCGTCAAGGCTTCGCCGGAGGCATTGCGGCTGCGCAGCGGAAGCTATATCGTGATTCCGAAAGAACACTCGGCCGCGCTGAAGGACCAGCTTGGCAAGTTGAAAATCCTGGACGGTTTCCTGGTGCCCAAAGAAGCGACTTCCATGGACGTGTTCGAAGCGGCTCCGGAAACGGCGCAGATGGTGAGCTACATTTCCCTGCAAGTAGCGGTGGCAAACACCAAAGGCGCCGCTAAGTCGGCCTAGGTTGTGGGACAGACGATCGGTTTCCGTCGTCTGTCGACTCTCTTGGGCCTGACAGACCACAAAGGACGAATCATCGCGCCGCCACGTGGACGCCTGGCCGCAGCCAACCGGTTGCGTCCATTGGCGCAATTCCCAGCACGATGGGGCTCGCTTCGTCGCTCGCGCCGAAGACCGGATGCTGCTTCCATCCGTTGGCATCGGCTTCCCTGGCCACCTGCGCCGCCACCCATTGATAGATCTTGTCGAGCGGCGCATCCTTCTGCTCCTTGAGCCCTTCGAGCAGATAGTAAGTGAAGAGACCGTGAGAATACTTGGCTAACTCGTAAGAACCTTCTTCCGTGCGGCTGGCCGCCAGAATCACGCGGCCGGTGCCTTCCTTGATATGATCGAGCGTCTGCGCGGATACCGACTGCGGAATAGTCACGGTCTGCGCCAAGGCCCCCTGACTGTGGCAGGTGTCCAGGATTACGGCCACTTTCAGGGCTTTGATCCGCGTTCGCACCACGGTGGTGATCTCCACCATGGGGATGGCGGTGGAATACAGGCCGTCGAGCGAATCGACGTCGGTGTCGTAGGCCACCACGTAGCTGGCGCCGGCCGCGTCCTGCTCCCGGGCCGTGCCGTGAGTGGCGATATAGATCACCGCCAGATCGTCTTCGGTGGCATTGCGCACCAGCCAGTTGAGGCCGGCGCGGATGTTCACCGCGGTAGCTTCCGCATCGGCGATTAGGCGCACGTGGTCGGCGCGGAACCGGCCGAGGGCGGGATCGCGCAGGAAATCGGCGACCGCTTGCGCGTCGTTGCGCGTGTATTTCAGGTTGAGGTGCGGGTTATGGAATTGGCCCACGCCCGCCACCAGCGCCCATTTGTGCGAAACGGCGGGCTGGCGGGGGTCGCGGGTAGGGCGGGCAGGTGAGCCGGGAACCGGGTTGTCATGCGCCACCACGGCCACGCCGCGCGCCGGAGTGGCCAGGGTGAAAGGGTCTTCGGCGCTGCCGAGGGCTGGGGCGTTGCGCTCCCGCGCCTTTCCGAGTGAGTATTGCGGATTGCCCTGGCCTAGTTTGCGCTCAAACAGCGACCGGTAATACCAGGCATCGCCATTTTCGTCGCAGGCCTCTTCCGCCTGCTTCAGCAGCAGCAGGCCGTTCGACAGATCGTCTCTGGAGGGCGAGGCGGAGACCAGCTCCAGCGCCCGCACCACCAGGTCCTTGGACACCGCGCAACCCTGCTGCGCGTGGCCGGCGGCCGCCAGGACTAACATCGCCGCGCACAGTCTCACTTGGTTTTCCCTTTTTTGGCCGGCGTCTTGGCGGCGGGAGCTTCGGCCGGAGCGGACAGTTGCTTGTAGTGTTCCAGCGCGACTTCGATGCGGTTTACCGGCTCGATGAAATACTTCTCCTGGGGATTGGCTTCGCCCGCCTTGCGGTATTGCATCACGGCCTGCTCGAAGTAACGTTTGGCGCCGGCCGGGGTCTCGGCTTTGTAACCCAGCGCTTCGTCGCCTACGCCGATGTTATACAGGCGGTAGGCATCGTCCTCCAAGCGAGCGAGCGGCGGCATGGTTTCCAATGTCTCGACGAACTTGGTCCATTGGCCGGCGTCGGCATTCCGGTTATTCTGATCGAGGGCCCCGCGCGCCAGCATGATTTCCACGCGTTCGGTGGTATTCACCAGGCGGGCCGCCACACGCTGGGCCGTGCGGTCCACCAGGATCTCGATGACGTCCTCCATGGTGTGCGGTTCGTCTTCGCCCTCTTCGTCTTTGCGCCTGGCGCCGGGATGGGGAATCTTGCCGATGACTTTCTTGGCTTCGGAAATGGCGCCGCTCACCTGGTTGAACTCATGGGCGTACTTGACTTCGATCGGCTCGGCGTCCACGAACTTACCCGCGTGCGTCCTGGCCTGATAGGTCACCTGCAGGCGCCCGTTGACTTTCACGCCGGAGGGCTGCTGCTGTCCCTTGTTCCTCCCGGAAAGCAGGGTGTTGTACTGCGGCGTGGCGGCCGCGCTGCAGATCAGCACCTTGACGACGATGAGCGTATCGGGCTTGTCGGGATTGAGCTCAAGTTGGCTGTTGAAGCGGATGAGGCTGGTCTCGATCATGGACTGCAATTTGTCGGCAGCCAGCTTCTCGCACGGGTCCAGGGGCTTCTCCGCCGAGGTCTTGACGTCGAATGCGTTACCCGGCAGTTTGACCGCGGCGGGCAGTTTCCGTTCCAGAACGATGGTTTTCTTCAGCGTTCCAAAGCCTTGACCGGGCAGCCAGGCCGGGCACAAGACGATCAAGCAGATAGCCGACAAACTGCGCATTCCCGGGCACTCGATTCTCGGTACAGTTTAGCACCCGTGGAGACCGTGGCGGGGCGTACTGTAAAGCGTACTGTAAAGTGGCTCCGTTCGTAACGACTTTTTGACGCGGAGACGCGGAGACGCGGAGGAATTCGAGAAGGCAACAGGAGACAAGAGAGGGCAGGAGAGGGCAAACCACCAGGTCTTCTCTTGAATTCCTCCGCGTCTCCGCGTCTCCGCGTCAAAAAGGGGCGTGAAGTGGCTGTGCAATGGCTCCAACCGGGATTTGCGGCGGCGCTCGATGTCCGCAGCCAGGCGCGGAGAATGTGCGCCACACTGAAGTTATGGGCCAATCCACGATTCTGGCGCTATGGCTGGCAGCGGTGCTGGCGTTTTTCGCGCCGGCCCTGGTGGAGCGCTTGCGATCTCTCCTGAAGCGCCGCCCCGCCTGGATCTGGGCCGCACCGCCGCTGCTCACCACGGCCTTCGCCGGGGCGGCGCTGCTGGCCGGGGCCTTCAGCGCGCCGCTGATGCTTCTGGTATTGACTTACACAGCCGCGCCCGTTTGCTGCGCGTTTCTTCAGGGGCCCGGCCCCGCGCCACGGCCCACGGCGCTCGATTTTCTGGCCATCCTGCTGCTTTGGCTGCCCATCGAGTTCAACGCCGCGGCCAAATTCGTGCCTCTCGCGGCGCGCGGATTCCTGCATGGCGTGGCCTATGGCATTGCCATGGTTCTGGGCCTGACGCTGTTCGCCGGCTTCCGTTCCTTCCCAGGATTGAAACTCAATCTGCCTCGATGGAATCGCGATCTCTGGCTGCCGTTGGCCGGGTTTGCCATGGTGGCCCCGGTTCTGGCGATAGTGGGGATGGCGCTTGGATTCATCCCGCCTCCGCACCTCCCTGTTCAGACCGCCGGGCGGATGGCCGCGGCGGCCGGACTGATCTTCATCGGCACGGCGCTGCCGGAGGAGATCCTGTTCCGCTCGCTCATCCAGAACCTGCTCATGCAACGCTTCGGCGGCGGCGTTCGCACGCTGCTGGCCGCCAGCCTGATCTTCGGCTGCGCGCATCTCGATAACGGCCCGCAGCCTTTGCCGAACTGGCGCTACATGATCCTGGCGAGCCTCGCCGGCCTGGCCTATGGCAAAGTGTTTCAGAAGGCTTCGACCGTGCTGTCGGCGGCCGGGCTGCACATGCTGGTGGATTCGACTAAACACTTCTTCTTTTGAGACACCGTGATTCGCAAACTCGCCATTCTGGAACCGGTCGTGGTCTTCGGCCTGATTATCGCCTACATCTGGGAACTGCGTTACGTGAACCGCAACTTGTGGCTGGTGGTTCCGGCTTTAATGCTGCTGTCGCACATACTTCGCCGCGAGACGCCCGCCGCACTGGGATTCGGACTTCACAACCTGCGCGACTGCGTGCAGGAGTTACTGCCCGCATTGACGCTGCTGGCGCTGGCCCTGCTGGCCGGGGGCATCCTTCTGCGTACGGCCAGACAGATTGGGACCGACCGGGCGGCGCTCTCGCTGGCGGCCTATCTGCCGTGGGGGTTGGCGCAGCAGTACGCTTTGAACGGCTACTTCCTGCGACGCTTCGAGGCCGTGATGCCGCGGCGCGCGGCTACCCTGGTAACGGCGGCGGCGTTTTCCTGCGCCCACGCTCCCAACTGGTTTCTGATGAGCGTCACGCTCCTGTTGGGTTATTGCTCCGCGCGCATCTACCAGCGGTATCCGAATCTGTACTTCCTGGGAATAGCCCACGCCACGGTGGGTTTTCTGCTCTTCCTGGTGGTTCCGGATTCCATAAGCCGCCACCTCAACGTGGGGCCGGCCTGGTTCAAACGGTAGTGACATGAGTCATGGCCACCATGAGCCTTGTGCGCCTTGGCCGCCATGCAATAAGCTGATGTAAGTACGATCCATGCCGAGTCATTTCACCAGACGCGAAGTACTCCAGGGCGCGGCGGCGGTGTGCGGCGTCCGCTTGGCCCGTGGTCAGGACACGCCGGTTTTTTCGACCGAAGTGAAAGTGGTGAATGTTCTGGCCACGGTGCGGAACAAGACCGGAATGCTGGTCGGCGGTCTCAGCCAGGAGGATTTTTCGCTGTCCGAAGATGGGCGCCCGCAGACCATCCGCTATTTTGCGCGCGAGAGCAATTTGCCGCTGACGCTCGGCCTGATGGTGGACACTAGCGGCAGCCAGCGGCGGGTGCTGGGCGCCGAGCGCGGCGCAAGTCTGCGCTTCTTCGATCAGGTGGTCCGGGAAAAACAGGACCAGGTTTTCATCATGCAGTTCGATAGCGCCGTGCAGATGCGCCAGGCGCTTACCTCTTCGGTCGCCAAGTTAGAGGATGCGCTGTCCTACGTGGATACGGAGTCGGCGGCCCAGTTACGCATACAGCATGGCGGCGGGACGCTGCTTTACGACGCCGTGGTCCGCGCGTCCGAGGTCATGAAAAAGCTTTCCGGCCGGAAAGCCCTCATCGTGCTCTCCGATGGCGTGGATCTGGGCAGCTACCTCACGCTGAAGGATGCCGTGGAAGCGGCGCAGCGCGCCGACACGCTCGTCTATTCGATTCTGTACTCCGATTCGGGAGCCTATGGAATCCTCGGGGGCGGAGGCGGGGAAGGCGTGCGCGCCTTGCAGCGCATGTCGAACGACAGCGGGGGCAGTTACTTCGAGGTTTCAAAGAAGCAAACCGTGGATCGGGTGTTCGACATTCTGCAAGAGGAACTGCGCAACCAATACAACCTGGGCTATGTGTCGGATAAGCAGGTCACGCTCTCCGGGTTTCGCACGATCCAACTGACGGCCAAGCAAAAGGGCCTGGTGGTGCAGGCCCGCCATGAATACTGGGCGCAACGCTAAGAGCTGGTTTATGAAATAACCAGTCCGGCCGCTCCCTGACGGTCGCGGCTCGCCAGATGTCATCGAGCCGCGACCGTCAGGGAGCGGTCGGCCCATCTAGTCCGCAGGCCCTAAGCGCGGGCTGGAGCAGCGTCCCCGTTCAGAGCGCCACCAGGCGAACCGGTCCGAGTAAGCCCGAAACCGGCGGCGGCGCGGCGCCGCGGCCTCGGCCAGCGGGAGCGGCCGCGGGTGGCGCTGGGGCGGTTCCCGCGGCGCCTGCGGCTCTGCCGCCCCGGCCGGCCCGCCCGCCCGCGGCGGGGGCTGCCTGCGCGGCAGCCGGTGGCGGAGGCGGGCCCTCCCCGCGGCCGCCCGAGGTCGCGCGCACTTCCACTTCCAGGTCGTTCGAGCCCGCTTTCACGGCGCTGGTTACCTCCCAACGATAGGGCTGCCAGGCGTGGGCTTCCAACTCTTTCCCGTTCAGTTTCACGCGCGCGTAGTCGTGCACATCGGCGATTTCCAGGAACAGCCGCTTGCCGGCGGGCGCGGCGGAAATGGTGAACTGCTTGCGATAGGTGGCCGGGCCGGCAAAGGATGCCGTACCCAGATCCTCCCACGATTTCAGAGAGGTGGTCGACTGTTTGCCGTTGAGATCCACCGTCCAGTCTCCGCCCAACTCCGCGAGAGTATTGCCGGACGCCAAAGAGAGCTCCGCGGCGCCGGCCCCACTGGGAAGCGGACCGACCACCACGACCTTCGCCTCGTAGGGTCCGAGCGCCAACGGAATGCGCACGGAATCGCCCTCGGCCGTCGCGCCGGCTATGGGATGAATCTCGCCCGTGCCCAGGTCCCAGGCCTGCGCCTGACCGCGTCCGGCGATGGTGGCCGAGCGCGATTCCGCCTTATTGCTCTCGTTGAAGAAATAGTACATGTCGGCGTCGCTCCAGCTTCGGTGCGTGTACGTCAATCGCGGAAACGCGGCGTCCAGCTTCACATCAGGCTTCGGCAGGGCGGCGAGTACCCGCTCGGTGATGTCGCCGGAGGGCTCGATCAGCGTGGCGAAGCTCAGGTCGGGCGCGTCCTTGGCATTCAAGAACGTCTTGTCCACCACCAGCGTGGGCGTTTTGCCCACGAATATCACCTTGCCGCCGGCTTTGACGAAGGCCTGAAGACGTTCGAGACCGCTCCGCGTGATCACTGTGGAGGACGGAACCACGATGGCCCGGTAAAGCTGGCCGCTGAGGTTCCGGAAACCGCCGTTCTCGATGGTCGCGACCGAGCTGAGCGACTGCTCGTCGAAGTAATCCCAATCCACCTGATGCTCGAACAACTGCCAACCGAGCTTGGTGGTACTGCGGTCGGCGTCCGGGTCGCCCATCCACATGCTGTTGACGGGGTGGTAAAGACCCACCTGCGCGGCCGGACGTCCGATGGCCATCAAATAGCCCGCCCGGTCCGCGTACCATGCCAGCATGGGCGCTTGCGGCGGCGTCGCGGACGAGGCCGCCTCGCCGCCGGGGCCGCGCGTCACCGGGACGCGGATCTGCAGCGCGGTCACTCCCCGCACCACTTGAAAATCCAACTGAAACTTGCCATCGACGCCCGGACCGCCGGCCGATTCGGTCCAGACCTTAGGCCTGCCGAACAGATGCGCGGCCGAGGAGGCCAGCTTGGGGAAATTGTTGTTGATGTTCCAGGTCCCGTCCGGCGTGTGGATGGCGTTCGGCACGAGCTGGCTCAGGTTATCGATTCCTGGCACCTCCACTTTGCGGTTGTCGCGGAAGTAATCGCCCTCGCTCCGAACCAGGGCCGTCATGGTCTCTTCGTGGTTCAGGTGCACCAGGTATTCCACGTTGTACTTGGCGCACCAGTCGGCCTGCTGTCCGAAGAAGGTGTTTTGGAAAATGCCGCTCCAGACGTCCCAGTAGTCGGCTTTGGCCCGCTGCGCCTCGTCGGTCATTTTGCCGAAGAAGAACTGCGGGATGTAGGGCTTCAGATCATAGCCTTTTCGGGCCTGAAACTCCTCCAGCAGCTTGGGCGTCCAGGGCATGCCGCCGATGGAATAATCCGGCTCATCGCCAAAGAACCCCAGAACGGTTTTGCCGAACTCGTCGCCGATGGCCTGCCGGTAGGTTTCGTGGGTGATGGTGAGGAAGGCGCGGGTGGCCTCCGGGTCCAGGTAGTCGATGAGCGAGTAAAGGCCGTCTTTGGCGCGCGTGCCATCCTCGCGATTGAAATTTCGCGTCGGCGAGCTGACGTAAATGTGCCGCACGAAGGCCACTTCCCATGAGTAACGGGGCTCATTCGGGGTGGTTCCTTCGTTCGGCACGGTCCACTTGAGCTGGCCGCTCGCGGGAACCGGAATGGAGATTATCTGGTGCAATTGCTGGTCCTGGCCCGTCTCCAGGGCCATGATGGCGAGGGTATCCGGCGGCGCCGGCATGGTCAGAGTTTGGCCAGGCGAGACGCGAACGCGAATATCCGAGACGATGGCCTGCATGCCGAGTTGCGGGTATAGTTTGCTGATTTTGCCGCCGGCGAACCCGCTGGGGTAGTCGGATTCGTCCTGGAGCCAAAGCTTCATCCCCCGCTTCTTGGCCTCCTGAACCACGAACTTCATCTGGTCCATGTGCTCGGTGGTAAGGTACAGCGGCTCGCCGCGTCCCGGCGAGACGTTCACCACGAAGATGCCATTGGCCGAGAGCCGGTCGAGATCCTGGACGATCCTGGCCTTTCTGTCGTTGGCGTCCGGACCATTCCAACCCATAAACGGCTGGATGGCGCCGTACTCGTGCGGTGGCGCTTTGAAATTCGCGGCCACGTCGCGCACCGGCGGAACCGTGATTTGCTGCCACGGGCGCTGCGCCGGCAACGCGGCAGCCAGCAGCGGAATGATAGCGAGGAGATGCGAGAACTTTTTCATAGAAGCCTCACTTAAAATATGTCACATCCGAATCCCCGCGGAGGCGGGCGCTGACGGCAAGCGGATCGCGTTTCGGGAACTTTATGGCCGCCGCGGGCAATAGCACTATAGAGGCAGTTACTTCGCGCGGCCGGATCGCGTCTAGATAGACGAAGGGGCAAAAACGTTTTCGATTTGCCGGGTTTGAGGGGAGCCGATGAAACCTTTTATGGATGTTGTAGCGCTAAACATGGCGAAAGCGATCGATCTATACCGCCTGGGGGGTGTGATCGGGCTTTTGATGGGCGTTACGACGTCGATTCTCCTGGCTCCAGCTCGCCTGCGCGCACGGCTTTTGGCTATCGATGCCGGCTTTTTGAATCGCCAGGGGCGGTGATCATGCCTGAGGGGGCGGTTTCCATCGGCGCATGTGAGGTCTTGTCCGAGACCTCTCCCGTCCTGTTGCACCAATTCTTTTTTAGTGCGGTTCGGCGCTGGCCGGATCGGACGGCGGTGGAGATTCCGCCGGGCCATGGCAGGCCCGATCGCCGCTCGGTGACGTACGCGGAGCTGGGGCGGCAAGCGGACGCCGTGGCCGGCGCGCTGCGGGGCTTGGTCGGGCGCGACTCGATTGTCGCCATCCTTCTGCCGCGGCGCTCCGAATGGCTCTACAGCTCCCAACTGGGGACGCTCAAGGCAGGCGGCGCCTACGCCTGCATCGACCCGGCCTTTCCGGACGGACGGATACGCGAGATTATGGAAGACGCGTGGGGCGGGCCTCCCGGCCTGCCTCCTAGTCTGCCTAAGGCAGGCCGGGAGGCCCGCCCCACCCTCCTCACCGATGCCGAGGGCGCCGCGCGCGCCCGAGGGATCGGATTCGGTGGACGCATCCTGGTGGTGGACGAGTTGGAGGATTCGCTCGCCGCGCCGTCGGAGAGCCTGGCCGACCCCGGCAGCCTGGCTTATGTGATCTACACTTCGGGCACCACTGGCCGGCCCAAAGGCGTAATGATCGAGCATCGGAGCATCGTGAACTTGGTGGCTTCCGATATCGAGGAGTTCCGGCTCACGCCCGATGCGCGCGTCTCTCAGAACTCCTCGCCTGCGTACGACTCTTCCATCGAAGAGATCTGGCTGGCATTCGCGGCCGGCGCCGCCTTGGTGGTGGTTGATGACGAAACGGTGCGGCTGGGGCCGGACCTCATCGAATGGCTCCGCCGCGAACGGATTACCGTCTTCTGCCCGCCTCCCACGCTGCTGCGCGCCACCGCATGCGAGGACCCGGAAGCGGAACTGCCCGAGCTTGGGTTCATCTATACCGGCGGCGAGGTCCTGCCGCAGGACTTGGCCGATCGCTGGTCCAAGGGGAAACTGCTGGTGAACGGTTACGGCCCGACGGAATGCGCCGTGACTGCCACGCGAGCTTATATTCATCCCGGCGAGCCGGTTTCCATTGGGCGCCCCGTGCCGGGGCTTCATGCGTGGGTGCTCAATGACTCGCTTGAGGAAGTCGCCGAAGGTCAGTGGGGCGAGCTCTGCCTGGGCGGAATCGGGCTGGCCCGCGGGTATCGAAACCGGCCCGAGGAGACCGCCGAGAGGTTCGTTTCCCACCCGCGTTTCGGACGGATCTACCGCACCGGGGACCTGGTTCACCGCGCCGCCGATGGCAGCTACTTCTATCACGGGCGGGCCGATACCCAGGTGAAGATTCGCGGGTATCGCGTGGAGTTGGAAGAGATTGAAACGCGGCTGGCGGCCTGGAAGGGCGTGCGCTCGGCCGCCTGCGCCGTGCAGGATGGCGCGCTGGCCGCCTTCATCGTGCCGGAAAACGGGTGGGAGCCGAAGGAGTTTGGCCCCCTCGAAGCCGCCTTGCGGGAAACCCTGCCGGATTACATGGTCCCCAACCGGTTCGGAATTCTGCGGGAGCTGCCGGTGACGACCGGGGGAAAGCTGGATCGGGCGGCGCTCCCGCGGCTGAACGGGCAGCCGGGGCGCAAAGTGGGCGCCGCGCCCCGGAATCCGTTGGAGGCCCGCCTGGCGGAGGTTTTCAGGGACGTTCTCGGACTTTCAAAGGCCGTCGCCATAGATGCGGATTTCTTTATCGATCTGGGCGGGAATTCGCTGCGGGCCGCGCAGGTGGTGACCCGGCTGCGGCAGGACGATGCGGCGACGCCGGTCACCGTTCGCGATATATACGAAGGCCGTACCGTGGCGGGGGTGGCCGCGAGGATAGTGGGGCAGACATTTGAAGGTGCGGAAGGCAAGCCGGGAGGCTTACCCCACTTAGGCAGGCCAGGAGGCCTGCCCCACCTGGCCACCCTCATCCAGGCGGTTTGGCTTCTGGCGGCTTTTTCAGCCGCCGCCATGGTGGGGTATTGGGGCGTGTTCGACCTCGCGCCTTCGATGATGCTCTCGATGGGGCTCATTCCTTCGCTGCTCCTGGCGCCGGTCCTTTTCTTCGCCGGGCTGGCGGTCTACACGCCGTTGTCGGTCCTCGCCGCGGCAGCCGTGAAGCGCTGCCTTATCGGCCGCTACCTCCCGCTGCGAGCGCCGGTTTGGGGCAGCTTTTATGTGCGCAACTGGCTGGTGCAGCAGGCCGTTCGCGGCATCCCCTGGTGGTTGATAGAAGGCACTGGCTTTCAGACCATGGCGTTGCGGGCTTTGGGGGCGCGAATTGGCCAACGAGTCCACATCCACCGGGGCGTCGATCTGCGTCAGGGCGGCTGGGACCTGTTGGATATCGGCGACGACGTCACCATCGGCCAGGAAGCCATTGTCGGGCTGGTGGAGCTCGAATACGGCGATATCCTGATCAGGCCGGTATCGCTAGGAGACGGGGCCATGCTCGACATACGATCCGGGGTCTCCGGCGGTGCGCGGCTCGAAGCCGGCGCCTGCCTCAGCGCGCTCTCCTGGCTTCCGCCGGGCGGCATAGTCCCCAGCGGCGAGCGATGGGATGGCATCCCCGCCAAGCCGGCGGGATACGCGCCCACTACGCCGCAAATGCCGGCCGGCCAGTGGACGCTATTGCCGTGGAAGCACGATGTGCTGATGGCGCTGGCGCGGGGCTCCGTCCGGGAATTGCCAGCGGTGATCCTGGAGCTGTGCGCCGCCGTGGCCGCCATGGCGCTAGGCCTGGATGCGGGGCGTATTTCCCGTTGGCTCGACAATCCTACTCTGCAGCCGGCCATGCTGCTCACTGGGTTGGCCTTGGTGACCCTGTCGGTTCCGCTCACCCTGGCGCTCGAGGCCTTGATGGTGCGCGCCATGGGGCGCGTGCCGGAGGGCGTGATCGGCCGCTGGAGTCTGGCCTACCTCCGGGTGCGTATGAAAACGGAGATGCTGGAGGCGGCCGGCTACTGGCTCGCGGGCGCGCTGTTCTGGCCGGTGTGGCTGCGCTGGGCGGGGATGAAAGTCGGCCGCCGCTGCGAAATCAGCACCATCCTCGATACGGTTCCCGAGATGGTCGAAATAGGCGACGGAACCTTCCTGGCCGACGGCATTTACGTCGGAGGGCCGCGCGTGTGTCGCGGCACGGTCACCCTGGCCGCCACGCGCTTGGGTAGCGGCGTGTATCTGGGCAACCACGTGGTGATTCCCGCGGGGTCCGTGCTTCCCGATAACGTTCTGCTGGGCGTTTGCACGGTGGTTGGCGAAAACATGCGGGACGGCCGCTCCTGGTTCGGCCATCCTCCCTTTGAGCTGCCCCGGCGGGAGGTGGTGGAATGCGACCGCCGGCTCACCTACAACCCCTCTTTTATCCGCTACGCCACCCGGCTGTTCTGGGAACTGATGCGCTTCACGCTGCCCATACCGCCCATGCTGGCGGCGCTGCTATGGCTGCGCGCGGCGTCGGCCGCCACGACGGCCGGCGGATGGCTGTTGGTTTCGGCAGCCGTTTGTCTGGCGGCGCTGGCGGCGGAGGCGCTCCTGTGTTTTCTGGCCGTGGGCGTCAAGTGGTCGCTGCTCGGCCGCGTGCGCCCCGGACAGCACCCGTTTTGGGCGTGCTGGTGCGGAAGGTGGGACTTTCTGTATGTCGCCTGGGAAGCCTGGGCGCGCCCCACGCTGTCCCATCTGGAAGGCACGCTGCTTCTCTCCTGGTACTTGCGGGCCATGGGGATGAAACTGGGGAAGCGGGTGGTGCTGGGGCCGGGCTTCGCTCAGGTGGTGGATCCGGATATGCTCATCATCGAAGACGGGGCCACCGTTACCTCCATGTTCCAGGCGCATACTTTCGAAGACCGCGTTTTGAAGATGGACTATATCCACGTCCGGCGAGGCGCCACGCTGGGCTACGCCACCGTGCCGCTCTACGGCGCGGATATCGGGGCCGGCGCGTACGTGGCGCCGCACAGCGTCGTCATGAAAGACGAGCGCCTGCTGGCGGGCATCCGGTACGAGGGCGCGCCTACGCGAGTGGTGGGCCGGCCACTCCAGGAGCATAAAGAGAGCCCCTCAATTGATGCTCTTGTGGGCTGATCTTCATGCGCCCGGTAGCCTGCGGTCGGTTCTTCCGATTTACTCACCCCAGCGCGCTGGTGGTCACGTAGTACTTCGCCACCATGTTGGGCCGCTCCCACGCCGGCATCGCTCCCGGAGATTTCAGGTACTTCAGGAACTCGGCCAATACCTGCGCGAAATGGGCCTCGTGTCCCACCCGGTAACCGTCCGGAATGCTAAGACGCAGCTCGTCCCCGCTGTCCTCGCATCCCAGGCCGGGGTACGCGCCCTGCAACCGCGCGATGTGGTCGCGCAGCGCGGTGGCGACCTCGGCGCGGTTCTTGGAGCCGTTCGGCGCCACATATACTTCCGGCCGGTGGTTCTCCGCTTCGCCCTGGCGGACCTCGATTCGGGACTTCGTCCCGCGGTACGACGCATGGTGGGTGTCCCCGCCGGCCGGCGATTCCCAATTCCACAGCACATCGAGGCGCACGTGAATGCCGCGAATCCTGTAACTCACCTGCGTGTTGCAGAAGTAGTCCAGGCGGTCGCCGCTCACCCAGGCCGCCAGTTCGCCGGGAAAGCCCGCCAGGCCTGTGACGCGCTGAAATTGCTCGGCGGCGATGACCGTGGGCCAGCGCCTGGCGCCGGTGATCTCGATTTCCTCGGGACAGCGGATCGCCTGTCCGGGGAAGAGCGTCCACGGAACCAGGTCCACCAGGTGCGTGCCCACATCGGCCAGCCCTTCGCCCTGCTCCCGCACGTCGAAGAAAAACGCCGGGCGCAGGCCGGGCGCCCCGGCCACGGTCTTCATGATGTGGTGCACGCTTTCCATGGTTACGCCGGGCTCGGCCTCGGAGCCCGGCACGGCCTCGCCGAAAACCGCGGGGGCCTGCACCAGCTCT
>JBEKPK010000053.1:0-20478 GCA_049520795.1 Bryobacteraceae bacterium | reverse complement strand
GCCCTTGAGGCCCGCGGCCTCGGGTCCGTCTCAATCAACGTCCGGATCACCGCCGTCCGGAAACTGGCGGCCGAGGCGGCCGACAACGGGCTGCTGGCCCCGGAACTGGCCGCCGGCATCGCCCGCGTGAAGAGCGCCAAGTCGATGGGAGTGCGCACGGGGAACTGGTTGTCGCTGAAGCAGGCGCAGGCGCTCCTGAACGCGCCGGACATCACGACGACGAAGGGTCTGCGCGACCGCGCCATCATTGCAGTGCTCCTCGGCTGCGGGCTGCGCCGGTCCGAGGTGGCGGCGCTGACGATGGGGCACATCCAGCAGCGCGATGGCCGGTGGTGCATAATTGACCTCCTCGGGAAGCACGGGCGCGTGCGGACTGTGCCGATGCCGACCTGGGTGAAAGTGACCATCGACGCCTGGACGGCCCCGGCCAGCGTGACCTCTGGATACGTGTTCCGGCCTGTGAGTCGCGCTGACCAGGTGCAGGGCGAGGCCCTGTCCGAAAAGGTCGTCTGGCAAATGCTCCGGCCATACGCCGCTGCGGCTGGCGTCCCTGGTATCGCGCCCCACGATTGCCGTCGCACGGCAGCGAAACTGTGTCGCGCCGCCGGTGGCGAGTTGGAGCAGATTCAGTTGCTGCTGGGCCACGCCTCGGTCCAGACGACCGAGCGGTACCTCGGGACGAAGCAGGACCTGGTGCACGCGCCGAACGATGGGATCAAACTGAGGGTGGCCGTGTAGCCCTTGGGTCGGTTCGGCCCGCCCTTCCTGCCCGCCAGAGGGCGCTCAGAGTGGTCCCCGCCGTACCGCACGCCCGCAGATGGAGGATTCGTCCTGGCTCATGCCGGAATCGGCCACCCTTTCGCGCCTGGAAGCCCCGTGTTGCGCCGTCTGGCTCCGGGTTGGCTGGTTGGCCCACCGCCATCCACCGGCGCGCCACGGCGCACCCTGCCGCCTGACCACTGACCACCCATTTTTTCGGCTGACGCTGGCGAAACCGCGCTACGGGCGAGCGGTACGGCGTCGGCCCGTGTTGAGCGCGCTCTGGCGGCCTGTTCAACGTGCCGCCGCGGCACGCCGGGAAGTACCTATGGATTTCTTGCCGATTCAGAACATTGCATTTTGCGCTTTAAGTGGCCGGTCTGAAGTTGGCCAGCCCGGAGGCCCTCACGTTGTGCCGCGCCGCTTCAACGCGGTTTCGAAGCGACGAACAAAGCCCACGAGCGACAGACCGAGTACGCCACAGATTTGCCGCAACTCCAGCAGATCGAGGCGGCGGGCCCCAGATTCGTAGTAGCTGACGTGAAATCGCCACGCGCCCCTGCAACGGCGGACGCGCCGGCGCTCCGGGCGGAGCGGCGGCTGGTCTCATTGCGCCGCGCTTTGTGCTCCGCCTACCTGGGCCGCGAACAGCGCGTGGTGTCCCAGAATGAACAGGGTGCGCTTTCCGGCGCCTCCGAAAGCGATGTCGATCGGGCGCTCCGGCACATCGATCCGTCCAATCTCCTTGCCGGCCGGGTCGAAGACGAAGATTTGACCGTTTGCCACGTACACATTGCCTCGCCCGTCCACGGCCACACACTCGCCGCCACGCGGCGCGAACGGCTGCAAATCCGTCAGCGAGCCGTCCGGCTTCACCGTCGCCCGGTAGGTGACGTCTTCCGACTCGTTGCTCACGTACACCCGCCCCCCCGGAGCCGCGCTCACAAACCCGTGCGCATCGACGCTGTTCGAGAATCGCCAGCCTTGGTGATCGGCCGGACCCTGCCCGAAGACCCGGGACGCCGGCAGGAACACGCTTCCGTCCGGCGAAACGTATTGCTGCGCCTTCGGCGACGACACGTCCAGCCGGAACATCTCGCCCAGGGTTGTGTACGTCATCTTGTCGAAGTCGAGCTGGTTGGCGAATTCCCCGTTGTTCCAGTAGTTCACCGGCAGGATCGCCCGCGCCCCCGGTCGCGGACTCGTCTTTTGCAGCGCAAGTTCCGTCATTTGCCCCCCCGGCGTGCCCGGACGGAAAGTATAGACCGAGGTTTGCGCCCCGGCGGAAGACAGCACCAGCAGATTTCCCGACTTGTCGAACGCCAGGTTCACTGGATCCAGGGGATGATCGCGCTCTATCGTCAGCCCCTCCGCGACCGACCATCCATAAATCCGCTGCTGCCAGCGATCGGCGAAGTACAACTTGCCGGCCGCATCCACCGCCGCGCCCGAAATCGAAAAGAACCCGTCTTCGAGCTTTCGCACTTTCGCCCCGGGCGCCAGCACCGCCGCAGCGTTGCCCGGCGCCGACGGGACCGGCGCCGCCGGAACGTCCAGAACCGCGAACTCCCGCTCCCTCACCTCCAGGTGATGGGTCATGTCCTCGATGGCGTTTTCGTACGGAAACTTGCTCGCGCGGAGAAACGTGCCGCAGCCGTTCTGATCGCAGGTCGCAAGTCCGCTCTCGGCATTGACGTGCACGTTCCGGAAATGAATATTTCCGGACTGGTACAGCCGCACTGCCGTGGGGAACGGGGCGCGCGAGCGCGTCACGCGGTACGCATGATAGTTCGCGATGGTGATGTTCTTCGACCGGCTGATCTCGAGAGACAGGCACTCCACGCTCTCACCCGCTTCTTCCTCCGACTGCGGCGCGTAGATCTCCCAGTTCTCCACCCGGTCGAGTTTCAACTCGTTGCGCACGTGGTGTTCCAGAGACATCTGGTACACATGGCCGGGCGTCTTGGTGTCGGACACGTAGAAGCCGGCCTGCGCAAACGTGCTCGGCGTCCACATGTTGGCGAACGTTCCGCCGCCCCCGTTGGTCACCCAGACGCTCGGATACTGGCCATCCCAGCGCTTCCGCGGATCGGGATCGCCGGTGTGGTCCGCATTGTATGGATTTATGGTTCCGCTCCCGTGTCCGCCGAGCAGTCGCACGTCGAACATCAGCGACGCCTCGCCCGCCGACCAGAGCACCCCCACCGCACGCGGATTGATCCCGCCGGTGTAGACGCCCAGTCCGCTCATCAGGTTCGACCCGCCTGCCGGCGCCAGGATCACAGGGTGTGGCGCGCCCAAACCCTGGAAGCCGGCCGTGCTGTCCGGAAGATCGATCCGCGTATTGAGCGGATGCAACCCGATCAGCACCGTCCCGGCTTTGAGCGTAATCGTGTCCGTCACCAGATACTGTCCGCTAGGAAAATACAGGACCCTATTCCCGTCGATGGCCTTCTGAATCGCGGCCGTGTCGTCCGTCTTGCCGTCGCCGGCGACGCCCAGAGTCCGCACGTTCGTCCACTCCGAAGTAGGTGGCAGTGGCGGGATCGCCGGAGGCATCTCCGGCGGCAGGCTGCTCAGGGCCACCGCGTCATACCGCTGGCCGAGGACGCCGGGCGCCCCCAGGCCGGGCAAGATCAACCCGTAGTTGAAACTCCGCACGCGGTAGACCGGGCCCGCGCCTGCAACCTTCTTCCCGCTATCGCGGAACAGCGCGAACGTCGGCGCGTCTTTCGCCACCGCATTTTCGAAACCGATCTCGTTGAGATGGCTCTTCTCGTTGCTGATGACGACCGCCGCGCGGGAGACGTTCTCGAACCGGCAGTCCTTAGCCCACAGTTGGTCGTAATACTCCGGATCGATGTCAATCCCGGCCGGTACATTGCGGAACGTGTCGCGGATGAGGGTGAGTCCGGCCTCGTGCTCGCGGATGGCCGCCTCCCGCTGCCCGTCGAAGAGAGAGTCGACGAGGGTGAACTGCCACGCGGGTGAGGGCTTGTCGGTGAGGATGCCGTAGCGCCCGCCGTAGAATTTGAGATCCTGCGCATAGTTCCCGATCTCGGTGAGCGCGGCCAATCCGGAGCCGATATGGAAGTCCATGTGGCTCAGGTAGGCGTGCTGCGCGGCGTGGAACCGGATGCCGATGGCCGCCGGGTTGCCGTCGCCGATCTCGAAATCGACATTGCTCATCGCGGAGTAGAAAGTTCCCGGACCTGCGTCCGCGACCCCCTCGTTCGGCGGCACGCTGCCCACCGGTGGAAATGGAACGCGGAAGCCGCGACCCCCGCCGCCCCGCCCGGCGGGCGCCGCGCCGCCCGTTCGCCCGCCGACAAACATCACCATCACGCCCACTCCCTTCTGGAACCCCGGCGTATTCGGCCCAAGCACGAACACAGGCCGCGTCGCGCCGTACCCGAAGATCCGCACGCCCGGCCCCGCGTAGATCGTCCGGGTCAGCCGGTACCGTCCCGAAGGCACGAACAGGATGCCTGCCCCAGCCTTGTCGATCGCGGCCTGGATGGCGGCGCTATCGTCCGCCTCTCCGTCGCCTTTCGCGGCGAACCCGGCAGCGAAGAGATAGACCGCTTTGGGATCCTCCAACCGCGTCGTGATCACCGATGCGGCGGGAGCGATGCCAGCCACCAGCGTGGCAAGAAGGGAATATCGAATGAGTGTGTCCATAGCGCGTACTCGTGGTATAGCACAATTGCTCGTCTTGGGAAGGACCAACGCGCTTGGGCGGCGCGCAAAAGGCAGGCAGAGAAGGCCACCGAGGAGCGCGCCGCCGTTATCGGCGCTACCGCCCGCTGACCTGCCTTACCGCGGCGGGGTGGTTCCACGCCTCGGGCTTGATCTTCATGCCGAAGCCCGGCTCCTCGGGAACCCGGATGAATCCGTCGCGCGGCGCGACAGGGTTCTCCAGCATGGCGGGCCAGTCGCGCTCGTAGAAGCGCTGGCAGCTCTCCTGTATCCACACGTTGGGGGATGCGGTAGTGAGGTGTGTGGACGCATAGAACAGAAGCGGGCCGCCGGCGGTGTGCGGAGCCACGGGAAGCTGGTACGCGTCCGCCATATTGGCGATCTTGCGCGCCTCGGTGAGGCCGCCGCACCAGGTGACGTCGAACATGATGAACTTGGCCGCGCGCGCCGCCAGGAGCTGCTCGAACTGCATCTTGCCCGCCATACGCTCGCTCATGGTCAGCGGCAGCGAGGTGGCCAACGCCAGCTCGCGGTACTGATCGGGGTTTCCGGGCAGAAGCATATCTTCGAGCCACATGGGCCGGTACGGCTCCAGCGCCCGCGCGATGCGAATGGCGGCGGTCAGGTTCCAATTGGAGTGGAGCTCGATGGCGATTTCGATATCCTGCCCGAAGGCGTCGCGCAGCTTCCTTACCGGCTGCAAAGCCTGGTCGATGTCCTGCTGCGTGATGTACTGATGGTCGTTACGTTGCGCGGCGCCGTCGAAGGGCCAGATTTTGATCGCCTTGATGCCGCGGGTATCGATCAGCTCGCGCATGATCTTCTCGGGCTCGCGGATGAAATCGTATTTGTAGGGAAAACAGGTATTGTAGAGCCGCACCCGCGGATTCGTCTTTCCCCCGATGAGCCGGTACACGGGAGCATTGAGCGATTTTCCCAGCAGGTCCCAGAGCGCCAGGTCGATGGCGCTCAAAGCGCGCATCTCGGCGCCTCCAGTCACCTGGTAATCGAACGAACGGTAAAGGTCCGCCCAGATGTGCTCGATGTCGCGCGGGTCGCGGCCGATCAACTCGCCGGCGACCCCGTGAATGGCCGCCGCTTCGTTGGGGTTGCGGGGATAGGTCTCGCCGATTCCGGACACGCCGGGGTCGGCGTCTATCTTCACCCAGGTCCAGTGCGGCCAGAACGGGGCGTCTTCGCGCGACTTCCAGTAGACCGTCTCGATGCGCCGGATTCGCATAGGGGGCGCGCTCTCGGCCGCCTCCAGGTAAGCCGCCGCCACGGGGGAGGCCAGCAAACCGGCAACGAAGGATCTGCGATTGAGGGCCATGAAACAAGAGTATAGGCTGGGGTTTTTGTTTTGTCATCCTGGTCGACATCGACTGCCCATCCTACGCCCATTTTGGAGCTGTTTTCTCATTTTCGCTATGGGTGTCGCTGTGGCCGGAAGGGGGCCAACTCCGGCTCCTCCGGGCACGATACTCGTGATCAGTTTTTCCTGGCCGAGCAAGCGTACGAGGACTAAAGTGGTAAGCGGCTACTGTTTTAGAACCGAGCCGGCCGGTCACCATCGGTCTGGCCGGGTATGTTCTGAACCTAAGGGAGAAACCATCACATGCGCCCCTCACGCCGGTGCTTACTGGGTTCGGCTGCCTTGGCGGCCGGTTCCGCCATGGGGCTTTCAGGCGGCGCGTTTCGAGCAAGAGGCGCGGCAAAGCGGGATATCCGCAATCACCCTCTCGATGGCCTCAAGCGCGAGAACATCAAGATCACCGGCCTGAAGCTGATGCACCTTTCGTACCGGCTCAAGCCCGACGAAGAATGGCCCGACGGGGACAACCAAATTATCTACTGGAAGACGGAGTCGGCCATCGTCACCGTGTCCACCGACGCAGGGATTACCGGCCTGGGGAGTTGCAACCAGTTCAAAGGTCCGCAGCAAATGAAGGAGTATGCCGAGGCGGTGATCTCGCCCATCCTCAAGGGCAGGAACCCTTACGATGTCGAGGAGCTCTCTGGCGGCATCAGCGGTCCTGGCGGCAGGGGCGCGTGGGCCGGTGTGGATGCCGCGCTGTGGGACATCATCGCCAAATCCAAGGGCATGCCGCTTTACAGGCTGTTGGCCGTCGATACGGAACCAGTCGCTCGCATTCCCGTCTACGCGAGCGGCGGCGAGTTTTCCTGGCGCAAGGGCGGGCGTTTCCCCGGACCGGAAGACCTGATCCGGCAAGCGCTCAACCACAAAGCCAATGGTTACAAGGCCTTCAAGCTCCGGCCTGGCGGGAGCTTCGGCCAACTGGGAATCCGGATAGCCGATTTCATCCCTTACCTGCGCCGCATCCGGCAGGCTGTGGGGCCGGAGTTCCAACTTATCCAGGAGGCCAATATGCGCTGGTCGGTGGCGCAGTGCCTAGAGATCGCGCCAGTGCTCGAGGAGTTGAAGTTCCTCTGGTTCGAGGAGCCCACCGGCCGAACACCCAAGGATTACCTCGCGGTGAAGAAGGCGCTTCCCACAGTCAGAATCTCGGGCGGCGAGAAACGCGGCAACCGGGCCGAGAACGCGGAGATGGTCGACAGCGGCGCGTATGACATCGTGCAGCATTCCTGCGACGACGCCGGGGTCACCGAAGCCTGGCACATGGCCCGCATGGCCCATATGCGAGGCAAGTTGCTGTGCACCCATAACTGGGGCGATGGGCTCATGGCCGTCGAGAACGCCCACCTGATGGCCGCGTCGCCAAACCGTTTCCTCCTCGAAATGAACGTGACTCCCGATCCTCTCAAGGACGGGGTGCTCAAAGACGGCCCGGTAGTGAAGAACGGCTACTTCGATATCCCCAACAAGCCGGGGCTCGGCGTCGAGCTGAGAGAGGGGCTTGAGGAAATGTACCCCCCGCTCCCAGGGGGGTGCTCAATGCCGGACCCGGATATGCCGCGGTGACGCCGATGCTGCGCGCCGATCACGGTCTGGCGTATCGCCTCGGCGGCCGTCAACAGACGGAGGTCAGGGTGCGGCCGGAACCCGAAGGCCAGGAAACCCACCGTGTGTTGTCCTAACATCGCCGGCGACGAAGAAGATGGCGACTACCACGCACATCCCCACCGCCAGCCCCGTGTTGATCTTCGCCGAGATGCGAATCCCCAAACGTTTAGGCCAGTGAACATCCAGGCGAAGAACCAGGCCCACACCGTGTACGGAACGCCCGGCGCGAACACGTGCGCCTGCCAAGTGACCCAAATAATGCAGATCATGGGGTTGAGCATATAGCCGCACGATAGTCACACCTCGTACAGGGTGTAGAAATGTGCTGTTTTTGACCATGTTCGCCCCCCTCAATACTCACTCGCCGCATCGCCTACGACATCGAGTGCGGCAGGGGAACGACTACGGGCCTGGCCTTGAAATACTCCTCTGGATATAATTTGCTCAACTAGTAAGCAAGGACGAAATCCGCATGAGAAGACGCAACTTTCTCGCCGGAGCCGTGGCGCTAGGGAACGCGCCGGCGCTGGCGCAAGCAACCCGGCAGGCTGGCGCCGGCGCACGACATCCCAGCCTGCCCGCGAAATTTACGCCATGCGCGTACGCGACGACCAAGACCGGCTATAGCCCTTTCACCATTCCCGACTACTACACCTTCGCGAACGACCTTTCGGTGGAGCGCAACGCATCGGGCAAGCCGCACACCGGCAAGGTTCTCGCGGCGGTACAGGCCCATTCCGACGATATTCCGCTGTTCGCGGGAGGCACGGTTTCGAAGCTTATTGATGAGGGCTACACCGGCTACCTCATTCGTATCTCGAATGATGAAGCTTCCGGACTCACCCTCGGGCATGGCGTCGCCCAGAACGAAGTGGACAATCAGAACGCGGCGAAACAGCTCGGATGCAAGAAGGCTTTTTCGTTCTACTACCGCAATCACCGCATGGATGATGGCGCGATTATCGAACTCCGCGCGCGGCTGATTTTTTTGTTCCGAGCGCTGCAGGTGAACACGGTTATCGCCATGGACCCGTACAACCACTACGATGAGAACCCCGATCACATCGTGGCTGGCAAGGCGGTGGAAGCCGCGTCCTGGATGGCGGCCGGGCGCGACTACCCGGAGCACTTCAAGGCGGGGCTGAGGCCCGCGAGCATCCGCGAGAAATACTATTTCGCGCGATCGCCACAGGGCCACAATCTGGTAAACCGCATTGTGGATGTGAGCTCGTATATCGACAACAAAGTGCGGGTGAACGTGGCGAACCAAGGCAAGGGTCCCGCCGGAAGCGCGGGGCGCCGTTTGCGAGGGTACTTGCAGTCGCAAGGCAAGAAGTTGCCGTTGTTGGGAGACGACGACGAGACCACCGATTTCCAGTACGTGAAGCGCTTTCTGATGGAGGATTTCCATCTGTTGGGACAGCAGTTCGGCATCGAGTACGCCGAAGCGTTCCGGTACATTGGGCCGGAACCGGCGTACGTGGAACGGATCCAGCAAGCGGCCGTCGAGCAGGCGGTCGCCCTTTGAGGATAAGAGTCATGCAAGAACTCACGATCGAACGAGATCAACCCGCCCAACCGCACGCGGGCAAGACTTTTGTCGCCGTCCACGCGCATCTTGCCGACCTTCCTCGACTCGCGGGCGGGTTGTGCGCCAAGCTGATGGCCGAGGGGTACGCGGGATACCTGGTTCGAACAACCAACGACGAAACGAGCGGCGGACAGTCGAGCGCTCAAAACATCCTCAGCAACGAAACCGAACACGCCAACATGGCCAAGGCGCTCGGGTTCAAGGATGTATTCGAGTTCTATTACCTGAGCCATCGCATGAATGAAATCTCGCCCGTCGAGCTGCGCGGGCGGCTGGTTCTCCTGTTCCGCATGTTGAGAGCCGACACGGTGCTATCGTTCAGTCCATCCGCGGAAGGCGAATCGGATTCGGATCACTGGATCACCGGACGCGCGGTCGAAGAAGCCTGCTGGACCGCGGGGCTCGCCAACGACTTTCACGAGCATCTCGAGGCCGGCATTGAGCCGCATGCCGTTCGGGAACGCTACCACTTCCATGCGCGCCCCGGACAACCGTTCAACCGCGTTGTAGATATCGGCAGTTATGTCGGCAAGAAAATCGATGCGATGGTGGAGTGCCGCTCGCAAGGCAGCGGTAATGCGGGCTCGCTGCTGCGAGCGCAACTGGCGGCGCAAGGCAAACGGTTGCCGCTCCTGGGCGACGACGACCGCACGGCCGACCGGGCGTACGCGCGGCAGTTCCTGCTCGAGGAATTCCGCGCCTATGCGAACGGGCACGACTTCGAGTATGCTGAGCGGTTTCAGTACGTCGGTCCGCCGGCGGACGAGAATCGGGCGGTGCAAGATTACGTAGCGAAGAACGCGCGGCCGTTTGAGGCGCCGAAGGCGCCATAATCGCCGGATTGGGCAACGCGCTGGCTGTCCGGCGATCATTTCGCGTAATGGGAGCGAGCGGGAGAAGTAGCCGATGCAAGGCGAACGAATCAACCGGAGAACATTTCTGAACGCCGCGGGCGCCGGAACCCTGGGGCTGCTCGGAACGGGACTGTGTACGCCGGAAGCGCGCGCGGCCGCCGAGCGCGTGGGCCCTCTGAAACTGACCAAAATCGAGGCCGTGCGCTTCAGGCGCGACCTGCGCATCCAAGGAATCGCTCCGGACTGGACCTGGGTGCGCCTTCACACGGATCAAGGCATCGTGGGCATCGGTGAATCGTATTCCGGCGCCGGCCACGAGGCGCACGTGGCGGTGCTGAAAGCATACGCCGACAGGATTCTGGGAAGGGACGCAACCGACATCGAGCGTCTCTGGCAAGACCTGTTCTATCAGATTTCCTACGCGCCGTGGGGCGGGGCCGAGACGCGCATGCTCAGCGCTCTCAATATCGCGCAGTGGGACATTCTCGGCAAGGCGGCCGGCCTTCCCGTCTACCGGCTGCTGGGAGGCAAGGCCCAGCGGACGCTGCGGGTCTATAACACCATGAACGGGTGGCCGATCAATGGCATGCGGGAGCATGACGCCCCCGAGAAACTCACCGAGTTTCTACTCAGCCGGGGCATCAAAGGGATCAAGATCTACCCGTACGACCGCGGTCCGGTGAACGCCGCCGCCATGCACGGGGGCACGTTCATCAGCCAGGCGGAGCTGAGGCAGTCGCTCGATCCCATACAGCGGATTCGCAAGACGGCGGGCGATGAGATGGACATCTTTCTCGATCTGAGCAGCAGGTGGAACCTGACTTGTTCCGTGCTGATCGCCCATTCGCTGGAACCGTACGGGATCATGTATCTCGAAGACCCGATGCTGGCTGACAACGTGGAGGCGTATGCCACCCTGGCGCGTCAGACCAGCATACCTATCTGCATCAGCGAGCGGCTGGCGACCCGTTTCGGATTTAGGGAGATGTTCGAGCAGCGGGCGGTCGGCGTAGTAATGTGGGATGTCACCTGGTGCGGCGGGATCTCCGAGGCCAAGAAAATCTCGTATATGGCCGATACTTACAAGATTCCGACGTGCCCGCACACGGGCGGCGGTCCTGTTCTGTGGTTCGCCTCGATCCACGCGGCGACATCCCTGACGAACTTCTTCATCATGGAAAGCGTGTACCACCTCTACCACGACGTGTATCCGCACTTCATTGAAAACGTCCCGGCCCCGGTGGAGGGGTACGTTACGGCGCCCGATGCGCCCGGGCTCGGAATCGAGGTTCGCGACGAACCATTTCGCAACGGCGACGCTGTAATCGAGAGCATCGCCGAATTGTAGAAGCGGGCGCCCGGAAATCGCCCGGGGGTATAGTTTCCATTTAGAGCTGCTCACTTCCAGGAAAGGGGCGAAACGATGAGACACGAGGAAACCACGCGCAGGAGATTTCTGGAGCAGGCCGCCGCCGGCCCTCTGGCGGCGCTCGGAATAGCCGCGTTGCCGGCCCCCATGCGGGCGGCGGCCGGCGCCGCCGGGCCGATGCGGATCACCCAAATCGACGCGGTGACCTTTCGCAAAGACCTGCACATTGGCGGCGGTAACGGTAATTCGCGCGAGGATGGCGCGGAGTTTTTCTGGGTGCGCCTGCATACGGATACGGGCCTGGTGGGAACGGGAGAAACCTACCCGTACGATCAGGGCCAGCTCGGCGCACTCAAGGATAGTGCACGGCAGATCCTGGGCCGCGACCCGCGGGATATCGACGGCATGTGGCGTACCCTGTATTTCGATCAGGCCATGCGTAACGCAGGCGGCGCCGAAATGCGAATCCTCAGCGCCGTCAACATGGCCCAGGTGGATATACTCGGCCAGGCTGCCGGCCTTCCGCTGTATCGCCTGCTGGGCGGCAAGACGCGGAACCGCGTCCGAGTCTACAACACCACCACCGATTATTGGGCGATCGACGACATGAAGATGGGGCCGGACACGATGAAGATCGTGGGTTTCCTGCTGGACCGCGGCGTCACCGCGATGAAAATCTACCCGTTCCGCGGTCCCGAAAAGTACCTGTCGAACGAGGCCCTGGAGGCGGGCCTGAAGTGGATACGCGAAATCCGCGACGGCGTGGGGAACCGGATGGATATCGCCGTGGACTGCTGGGCCAACTTCGATTTCACCAGCGCCGAGCGGCTGGCCAAGGCGCTCGAGCCGTATAATATCATGTACCTCGAGGACGCCATGCTTAATGTAAATGCGCAAAGTTATGCGCAGCTCGCCCGCAAGACGAGTGTGCCCATTTGCATGAGCGAGACGCTCGCTACCCGCTATCAGTACCGGGAGTTTCTCGAGCAGAAGGCCTGCGACGTGGTGATGTACGACGTGACTTGGTGCGGCGGCGTCACCGAGGCGAAGAAAATCGCCGATATGGCGGACGCGTATATGATTCCGACTTCGCCGCATACCTGCGGTGGGCCACTGCTGTACATTTGCGCAACGCATCTTTCGACGGCAGTGTCGAACTTCCTCATCATGGAAAGCAACTACTGGAAGTACACGCACCAGTTCCCGCATTTCGTGACCAACGCGCCGGTTCCGGTGAAAGGAGAGGTTACGGCGCCCGAGCTGCCGGGCATCGGAGCGGGTATCAAGCCGGAGATATTCACCAACGGCGACGCCATCGTGGAGACCGTGGCGAAGGTCTAGCGGGGCCGGTCATGACGACCGATGGGAAAATGACCGTGCGCATCGAAGGCCAATACACTCTTCCCAAGTTCTAATGAAACAGGTCCCGTACGCCGATAGAGAAGAACAGGGCGCCATTGCCTTCACCGGGTCGTCGATTGACATTCCATGCGTAACCCAAAGTGAAATTGACGCAACTTGCCAGTTCGAGACGGATGCCCCCGCCAGGACCAATGCGGTTTCCACCTAATACGCCCTTTGCCGGCCCGATCCACGCCGTGTCGAACACCGCCACGGGACTTACGGAGAAGATGTTGAGGTCCTTGAAAAGCGTGTCAAGCGTGCGGGCGACGAAGGCGATATCGCTGGCGGCTTTTCGGGCCGCCAACTTCTGGTTGATGGCATTGAACTCAGTCAAGAGGGACGTGCGCGCAGTGTCAACCGCCGCAGCGGCTGTCTGGATGCCGGGATCGTTCAATTGCTGGTTCACTTCTCCAACGCAGGCATCCTGGACTGATTTGAGATCGTCGGAGTCTATGGGGAGTAGGGCCGAGAGGTCGCCGTACTGCGCACTGCTTTTGGTCGCCAAGGCGTTGTTCACATCGAAAGCCGCTGTGGCGATACTGGTTGTGCAGTCGGCGAACTGATCTTGCAACTGGCCCGGGTGAGCCACTTGGGCAGTGTTTACGGCGCTCTGCAGCGTCTCCAGCAGTTGCTTCAGATTGGGAAGCTTACTCAACGCAACAGCAAAGTGCGGATCTTTCCAGGAATAATAATTCTGTTCGACGCTGGTGGCGGTGACGATCTGTGCATGCAGCGCTTTGGCGAGTTCCGGATCGGTGCTCAAGTCCTTGGGCATGATGGGCATTGATTTCACCGCATATGCGAAACTCAAATTCATGCTGGCGAACCGGTCAGCGCCAGCGCCTTCGCCGGTGAGATAAAACCTGCTCGCCGGAATGGCCCGGATAACCGGGACATCGCTGATTTGCCAGGAGTCCCCCGGCGCAAAGTACTGCTCACCGTTTCCTCCGAAGAAGAGTGCGGGCAGGGGAATCGAGTGCGGGACCTGAATACCGCCGGACGTGAAGCGCGACTCCACTTCGAGCGGCCTGTGATCGCCGATAGGAATCCAGAACTCGTCGACCACATCCCCGACGTGTTTCCGCCAATCGATTTGCGCCGTGGGTCCAACGGAACCAAGTTCCAGCCCGTAGGAAACTGAGAAGACGTTATGGCTCGTACGCGAAGACAGGCCCAGGTAGCCTTTCAGCGATCCATACCCGG
Source organism: Bryobacteraceae bacterium (assembly GCA_049520795.1). Lineage (GTDB taxonomy): Bacteria > Acidobacteriota > Terriglobia > Bryobacterales > Bryobacteraceae > BOG-224. The sequence continues at coordinate 6,616 of JBEKPK010000053.1, read as the reverse complement.
CGTCGGGAACTGTTTGGGGCGGGAGCAGACCGGCGGGAACACTGCTCTGCATGTTGCCTCCCTGCAGTAGACCGCCGAAGCGCGCCAGAACGGTGTTCTTCCAGAAAGGCCGTGTTTCACCATCGATCTGACCGGACAGATTGCCCTTCGTCAGACGCGCGGGGCCCGCCGGAGCGGAATGGTTCAGGTAGTTGAGACGCCAGTCGGCGTGTTTGAGCCATCCGAGGAGATTCGCCGAACCGCCCAGCGCGGCGGAGAGGGATCGCATGGAATACGACCCCTGCCCCTCGGCGCTGAAGGTATCAAATAAGTGAAACCACCCCAGATGAGGTTTGATCTCGATGCGACCGCCCCCAAACATGCCGTCGGAACGGTCGTAACCACCGGCGGGGGTGAAATGGAATGGGATTCCGGTTTGTGTCAGGCCAGCAGTTGTCTGCGGCGACTTTTCGGCCATGTCCTGGGATTCGGTAGCGCCACCCAGAAATTTCGGAGGATCAGTGGAATAGACCCTGTAGACCACATCGAGCGTCTTTGCGCTCGGATCACAATTCTGAAGCCAAGCGCGCTCGATTCTCACGGAAAACCCCATATCGCTATCCGGCGCAAACCGCGCATTCTCGATCAAGGTCAGCCCATCGTCCACCAACTTGCGCGTGAAAGGTTGGCTGTCGAGCTTAGCCGCAAGCTGCGTTTCGATGCTCTTGCTCTTTGCGCCGATCGAGTAGAGGAACTTGAAAGGGTCGTCTAACGTTGTGTGCACGATTCGGTACTGTTCGGTCTCGAAATCCGTGCCGAGCTCACATGGCAAAACCCCTTTTTGCGAGCGGCTCGGGTCAGGTAGCACGTTCGGAGCGGAGTTGTCCTGACCCAAAACAACTACGGCCGTCGTGACCAGCAACGTGAAAACGCCTGAAAGTCGCGGCCCCGAGGTTTGTCGCATGTCTCCGGTAGACCGTGCCGGCTACTTCAGGGTGTTTTGGATGACGTTATTGGCCACCGGCGCGGGCATCGTTCCCGCCTGCGTGGCTTTGGCGGCCTCAGCGGCCGGTCCAGTAGCGTGCGCTGTCTGGGCGGGCGTCAGACCATTGTTATCGACGGCGGCTTGGGCATTGGCGTGAAGCTTTTCTGCAACAAGAACATTGAGAGACACAACAGGGTCCCCGAAAGAGGCGGTCGCACTGGTCCTTTCGTAGAGTACGAAGGTGATGGTCCAGTTGACCGTCACGCCGTCAGTGTCCTTCTCCAGACCGAAAGAGACCTTCCGAAGGCCGTCAGGCGTGTTTAGGGTGAAGCTAACCTTGAGCGCCACCGGCAGTGCGGGCGGCGTAGCGCCGGCAGGCGGGTTTGTACCCGACGCCGGGGTTGACCGGGACGCGGGCGTTGTGCCGGACCCCGGCTTTGAACCTGATTGGCTTCCCATTTGCAGCTCCTTTGAAAGTCTGTATTCAGATAATCAGATTATTCTAATACAAGAGTGTGATCGCTGTCCTTCCGTCGCGTCAAACAAGCAAATGATGCGCTCGGTTAGCGGCCGGGGCGGGTCAGGAGAATTGTGTGTTGACGAATGAAGCGTGCGATTGCTATTGAGGGGAAGGTTGCCGCGACTGCATCTTATGCCGAATCCGAAAAAGCCGCGAGCGCCCGCACTACAACCACTTTTCCGGGAACGCGGCCGAAACGGCCGAACGTGCTGTAACGCCTCCTGGGCACGGCGGACGCGCTTCCGCCCGCGCGGTAGGTTTGCCGGGCTGGATCGAGCAGTTCGCGATTGGTTTACGCTTCGGGCATACGGCGCCATGCCCACCGCTGCGCGGACGCCACTGAACCACGCCGGCATATAGAGCGACGGCTTGGGCCCGCTTCGGGTTCGGATGGCGCACAACACTCGCATTGTCCGCGGCGTGCACGAACGCTATCATCAGGGGTGCTCCATGGTGAATACGAATATGCGCACAGCGCTTCTTGAAAACCGTGCCCGCCGGCCGGGACTCGCTCCCGGCTCGATGCTCCGTCGCCTGCAATCCCTATGCGCGGCGTTGATCGCGGCGGCGCTATTCGCGGGGGCGCTCTCCGCGGCCGAACCTACCGTAGTAACCGTGGACCTCAAGTCCGTCGTCGTGGAGAGGTTCATGGGGATCGGCGTCCAGTGGGATCCCTACGAGTACCTGCCTTCTCCGGAGGCATGGAAAACCACGCTGAGCCGCGTCGATTTCATGCGGCCCGGACTGTTTCGTGTGATGCTCAATGCCACCAGTTACTTGCGCGGTTTCGACGTGGCCGGCAACCCGCAGTACGTGTGGTCGGAGGGGCAGTCGGGAATGGAGCGGTTGTCGTCGCTTTTCGACATTCTGGATTACGCGCAAGCGAAGAACATCGACATCCTGATTGGAGAGTGGTCTCCGTCGCGCGGGCTCAACGTGGGAGGCGGCGCGCGGGCGGGGGCCGCGGACCCGCGCTGGGCGCGGGTCCACGCGGACTTCGCGAAGTATCTGATGACCGTCAGGAAGTACAGTGTAATCAAATACTTCAACTACATGAACGAACCCAACGGCGATTGGATGTGGCCGGGCGGCGCGGTGGACTACTCCGCCTGGGCGCAGGGCGTCCGCAACCTGCGGAAGGAGTTCGACGCCCACGGCCTGAGCGCGCTGCAGGTGGCCGGTCCGGACAATTCCGGCAATTGGGATTGGCTCGACCGCTGCGCTCAGGAGCTGCGCGGGGAAATCGGCGCCTGGGAAATGCACTGGTACGCGAAGGACGCGGAGGTTCTCGATGGCCGGATTGAGAAACTGCTCCAGGAGAAACGCGAGATGCTCCGGAAAACCGCCCCACAGTCGGCCTCCCAGCCATTGTTTCTTGGCGAATCGGGAATGATCGAGGGCAAGGTGAATGGCGATCAACAGCCCCGGGTGAAGGAATTCGTGTACGGCGTCCTCATGGCGGACTATATCGCGCAGGTGGCCCGCGCCGGCTGGGAAACCGGAACCGCCTGGGACATGGACGACGCCATGCACGTCAACCAGGGCGGCCGGGTTTCCCCGCCCGCGGCGCGCACCTTGAAGATCTGGGGCTTCTGGAACACCCAGGGAACCGCGATGGGGCATCCCGAGGACGAAGCAATCCGCCCCTGGTTCTACACCTGGTCGCTGATGGCGCGCCTTTTCCCAAAAGGCACGCGCATCGTGAACGCCAAAAGCGTTTATGAAGAAGTGAAGACGGTTCGGGAGTGGGCGAAGGGCACGCGCATCGTGGGGGCCACGAACGCCGACGTCCCCGGCCTTCGGAGCATGGCCGGAACGCGCCAGGAAGGTTCCCGGACCGAGATGAGCTTTATGGTGGTCAATGACGGCGATGCGCCGAAGACCGTGACGCTCAAGGCGCCGGGAGCGGGCCGGCGAAATCTGACGACGTACCGCTATTTCGACCGCGAACGGCCCGTGGATTCGAACGGCTTTCCGGTTCCGGTCGGGAAACCGGCGGCCGCCGACCTTGGCAAGGGCGTCGGCATCGAGCTGCCATCGCGGGGGGTGGTGTTTCTGACCACCCGCTCCGCACGCTAGACCGGCGCCCACGCGGGTCTACAATGGGCGGCCCGACCCTACCGGGCGCTACGCCTCACGGCCTGGACTGCATAGACTGCGAAGCCGGCGCCGGCGATGACATACCAGTAAACCAAGCGCAGGGTGAGGGTGAACGCTGCCATGCCGAAAGCCATGCCCCGCATGAACGCCTCCCCCGTGAACCCGTCCACCCAATCGGGGCGCGCTTCCCCGGCCGGCGCGCGCGGGCGCAGAGCAGGTATGAGGCGCGGGAATGAAGCGCGGGCTTGGCCGCGCTGGGCGCCCTTGACTCGTCGCCGAAGCGTTAGGATGAGACCGGGGAGTGAACTCGTCATGTCCAGCCCAACGCCTCCGGATCTGCCTGGTGAAACGCGCGCATCTCCGGCAAGAAAAATCAAGCCTCTGGTAGGGATTCTCGTCGGGATCGGCCTGCTGCTAATCTGCGTGACACTAACGGTTGGTTTCTTTGCCGTCCGCGCCGTAAAAAACGCCGGTTTGGCCTTCCGCTTCGATCCCGTCAAGAAAACGCTCGTGGTGATTGGGGGCGACGGTAAGGAATTCAAAGTGTCGGACACCGGCGATAGGCCGCGCGCGCAACCGCGAATTGATACAGATCCGAGCCAGGGGATGGCGGCCGAGGCCTTACCGCTGGAAAACTGGCGCATCGATCGGAAAGTTCCTGGCTGCAGAGATGTGGCGGATGGCTGCGACCATACGGAATTCACCTATGTGGAGGTGGTTGGCGGGCCGACAGCGGCGCGCGAGCGCGTTAATGCCGCGATCGCGGCGTGTGTGACGGACCCGAATGCCGTGATTGCGGCGGCTTCCGACTCGGGTGCGGTCGCCGAAGCCGCCTGGGAGGATCGGGAAAAGAAACTCGCGCCCGAATCGTCCCTACAAGACCTCATCTATGCGCGCCTTCGAGAAACAGCCCTGCAAGACTTCGATATCGAGAGAGATCCGAAGGCAGCGCCCTTTTTCCAGACGTCGACCTCCGCCGTGTCGGTGGCGGTGCTGCGCAACGCGGCTCCCGTGTTCAGCCTGGAGTGCGGCCTTTCCTTCAGCGGCGGGATGCATCCCATGTCCTCATCGAGGTATCTCAACTTCGATCCGGCAACCGGCGAGGAGATCAAGCTGGCTTCCATACTGAAAGACGGCGTGATAGCACGATTGACCGCGATTGCAGAAGTCCACTTCCGCCAGACACGAAATCTGGCCGCAACCGCGAATCTGAATGACTGGGGTTTCGGCTTCCCGGACGGCCGCTTCGCGTTGAACGATAACTACGGCTTCGGCGAGAATGCGATGTACTTCTTCTTCAATGAGTATGAAATCGGGCCCCACACCGTGGGCGCGACGTCGGTGGAGATTCCGTACGCGGAAATACGGGACTTGATCCGCCCCGGAATTCCGTTGTAATGGGCAAGGCGAATCGCGCGGACATCCAAGGCGCAAGAGGCTGACGAGCACGCGGCCTGCGCCAAACCGGACGCCGCGAGCCATCGCGTCTCGCGTTCTTGTTCAAAGACCAGTGGCAGCCCCGTCAACGGCGGCCGCCACCGTGTGAAGCGCCGCCGCCTGAGCTATGGCCTCCGCCAGAGCTGCGCACCGCGCCGCCGAAGCTATGCCCGCCCGCGCTGTAGCCCGGTGCGGACATTCGGGGCGCAGATTGGTAACGCTGCGCTGGAGCCGGATACCCCTGTGTTGGGGCGGCGTATCGCTGCGCCGGAGCCGAGTATCGCTGTGCTGGAGCGGAGTATCGCTCCGCCGGAGCGGAGTATCGCTGCGCTGGAGCCGAGTATCGCTGCGCCGAAGCCGAATACCGCTGTTCGGGAGCCTGATTGCGTTGCGCACCCTGGAAGTGTTGCCACTGCCCCTCGGTTGCGCGACCTGCGCTCTGCGGCGCCGTGCCGCGAGCGCCCTGCGTCACTGATCGGTTCCCGTACGTTGACGCCGTCCCCGAACCAAACCGGTTCCAGTTTCCCGTGCCGGCCGATCGGACGGAACTGACGCTGCCCGATCTTGCCATCGTGTTCCGCGAGGCCATCGATGCGGCCCCATACCGCGAGGCCAGTCGACTGTTCGGGTACGAAACTCCCAAACGGTGGCTCGCGTCATGCTGCCACGCCGCTCTACCGGCAAACCCGCCCGCGTATAACCCACCGCGGAAACCATAACGGTTGAAGAAGCCGCCGTTGACGAACAACGAGCCGCCGAACCAGTTCGGGCCCCAGCCCCAACCCCAGCCGCCGTAGCCCCAGCCACCCCAACCGCCGAAGTACAATCCGATGTTGATCCCAGGATAAAAGCCAAAGCCATATCCGCCATAATAGAGCGGCGGATAGTAGCCCCACGCCGGGGGTCCCCAGACGTAAGCCGGGTCGTATTCCGGCACGTACATTACCTGCGGATCGGCCGGCGCAATGTCAATGGCCGTCTGCCCGCCTTGCGTCTCGGTGGTAACCGTCTGTTGCGGAGTAGTGGAGAGCCTGCCATTGGCTTGCGCCCGCGCGCGCATCCCCTGCACCGCGGCCATGACGTCCGACTGCTGGGCGAGGAACGCGTTGCCCAAGGCCGTGGTCCATTGGACGTCCTGGTTCAGCCTTGTCAGAACGTCCGGAAAGGCCACCAGGGCTTGGACACTGGCGTCCCAATTCTGCTGCCGGGCTGCTTCCGTCAGTTGCTGGCCCCTCAGATTCCCATTCCGTTGCAGCCACTGCCCGGCCTCGACGATCTCCAGTGGATAGGTGGACGCGACCAGCACTTGGCTGAGCAAGGCATCCGGGTAAAGCGCAATGGGCGCGACCAGGGTGTCCAACTGGTCCGGTGAAAGGAGTTGTGCGGGAGCTTGCTCGGGAGGCGCTGGTTGTTGCGCAACCATAAGGCCGCCAGCCAGAAGCGAAACACCAACCAGACAAAGCGTCCGGCGAATAACCCACTGAACTTTGATCGTCTTCATGATGCACCTCCAAATGGGGCGTCACGTCACGCTTTCCTTAGTTGCACGCTGCGGGCCAGACGCCAACCTATTGACCAGCAGTCACTTAATGCGG
>JBEKPK010000052.1:0-20498 GCA_049520795.1 Bryobacteraceae bacterium | reverse complement strand
GGCTCCGCCGACCCCATCGACCGGCTGAGCTCGCGGCCCGATTTCGATGCGCTCATCTACCCGGGCATCCGCGCGGAGAATTACACCATCCCGAAAGATATGCCGGTCACCTTCATGCTTTGCGCGGATAACGACCGCGGGCCTTCCACCGCTCTCGCCAGCCTGTATCCCATGCTGAAGGCCGCGGGCATCAAGACGGAAGTGCACATCTACGCTTCCGGCGGCCACGGTTTCGGAGTCAATCCGAACACCAGGAGTCCATCGCCCGTCGCCACCACCTGGCAAATGCGCCTGGGCGATTGGCTCAAAGACATCGGAATGCTGAAGGTGAACTGAGCGCGCAAGGTGGGGCCGGCGCTTCCGCCTGCCAAGGGCCGGGCCCCCATGCCGCCGCCTCAGTGGTAGCGGTACAGCTTGATTCGCTGGATCAACCCATTGCGGCTGGAATCGCCGCCCAGTCGCAGGTTCGTCCCCCCGCCGTTCTCGTCGCCGTTCAACCTTCGTCCGGGAACCCAGCGGCCATCCGAATATGCGCCTTCCTCGATGGAAAGGATGCCGACGATCGGGTCCCCCGGCGTGTTCGGAGAAAACCGGACCTGCACCGGTCCGCTGCCGGCCACCAGGTACTCGTCCGGCCCCATGGAGATGAAGAGGGCGCCGGAACGTTCCGTGGGTTCGGTAGCTTCCAGGGACACCCCCGCGAACGCAGGCGGCGGGGCAGCCGCCGCGGCCGCCGGCGCTCTTCCCCGCCCGGGGTAGCTCACTTCCAGGACGTAATTGCCGAGCGGGATCTTCTGCGCCGTTTCACCCGCGCCCACCACTACGCCGGCCATCTTGCCTTTACCCTGGTTCTCGAGAATCACGGGGGCGAGTTGTGTGAGGATGCCGTAACTACGCGCCAGTGGCAGGTCCGCCGCATCCACGCTCTTCACGCCGGGGCGCGCGATGCTGTACTCGTCGATAGCGAACGGGGAAAAGCCCATGCCGTCATGCTGGCCGAAGACGTAGAAGGCGTGGTACGTGCCCGTGTTGCCGTCCGTCTCGGGGATGAACAGAGGGTTTTCCGGAACGAAGGACTCCTGGTACCAGTTGACCCACACCGGGAGATTCGGGGTGTACAGGTCCGGCCCGCGGATGTCGATCGCCGGAGCGGCGAACTTCCAGATGTTGCCCACCTCGGGTTGCGGACGGCCGCCGCCGCGGGGCGCGGGCCGGCCCGGGCTGGGCATGGAGCAGGCATTGTTCACGAACATGGGCAGCGGGTATTCGGCCTTGCCCGCCGCGGCCACCCGGCCGACGTAGCTGGCGTAGTTCCAGGCCATGAAGATCTCATCCGTATACTCGCCTTCGCCGAAGACCTGCGCCCAGGTCCCGGATGTCTTCGACCCGGCCGCTTCCCACGCCTTGCGGAGCTGCGGATACAGCCTGTCCTTGTTGGCCCCAAGATAATCCAGCAACTCTTTCGGGACGGGCGCCTCAAAGGCCTTGTTGGCCGCATCGCACCTATCCCGCGAGTCGCCCCCCAGGCCCACTTCGTTCTCCACCTGCATCATGATCACCCTGCGCCGAACGTCCACTTCCTTGATGTGCCGCATAAGGGCGGCGAAAGCGCGGGCATCGGCGTCGCGGTTCGCGGCGCTCAACGTGGAGAGGATCTCGCTGCCCCGGCCGGTTTTGTCCTGGACTCGCGGATATTTGGCCTGGTTGGTCTTTACCCAGGCCGGAACGTAGCTCGATACTCCGTTCTTCCAGCTTCCGAACCATAGAAAAATGAGCCGCAGATTGTGGGTTTGCGCGTCCCGGATCTGGCTGTCGACGAGCGAAAAGTCGAATTTGCCCTCTTGCGGTTCAACCACATCCCACTGGACGGCGCTCAGAACGGTATTGACATGCATGGCCACCATCCTGGGCCAGATCGGCTTCAGGTAATCGGGGCTGGTGGAGTTGGAGTTGCGCAGTTCTCCCGCCAGCATCAGAAACGGCTTGCCGTCGACGATCAACTGGGTAGCGGAGCCCTGTCTCTGAAGATGCGGGATGGCCGCGGATGCGGCGGCGGTTTGAGAGGACGCTGGCAGCGCCGCAAACGACAATATGGCTATCAAGCCATAAAGAGATCGCATTTGAGTATTCGCCTCCTGGAAGAAATATATAGTACTCCACCGGCGGCCCGGCCGGGGAATCAGATAAACAACTCCGATGTAGGCGCTTGGAGCTATAATCCTGGGAAGCCGGACTGGCTATGCAAATCCTGGCTAGAGTGGAGACCCCGGCGCGGGCCGCCATGCCGGAGAGGATAAGAAATTCGATGAGAAGAAGCTCTATCTTTGCGCTAGGGAGCCTGCTCCTCGGCTTCGCGGCAGCCGCCCTGTCCCAGCCCGAAACCACGGCCATGGGAAACGTGACGGGCATTCGTGTGGAGGGCCAGTTGTTCGAGGTCAACTCCAGCATGTGCGTGGAAAGGCCGGACTGGTCGGGAACGTTCCGCGGCGGCGGACGAAATAGCTTCGTGCGGGACGGGAAGGTGGTGACTGTCAAGATCCAGCCCAACGCGGGCCGGGGCGGACCCATGCCGGCCATGCAGCCAGCAACTCAGCCAGCGCCGCCAACGCCGCCAGCGCAGGCAACGGCGGTCGCGCCGCCAGCGCCGCCAGTCCCTGCGGCGCAGCCAGGGCAGTCCATGCGCCAGCCTCCAGGTCCGGCCTTCTCCGCGGTGGAATCGGTGGAAGATACCGGTCCCGGAACGGCCAGGATCGATCTGGAGTACACGTTCCCAGCCGCGGCGGATATCGCCGGAGCGTACCTGTGTCTCCAGCTTCCGTCTGCGTCATACTCCGGCGGACGAATGCAGCTCGTCGATCCGGTGGCGCCCGCGCCGGCCGAGATTTCGCTCGCCCCCGGGACCAAGGATCAGAACGAGTATGTCAATGCCACCGCTTCGGGCGTGCGTTTTACGACGCAGCATCGGCAACTGGAGGTAATGTTCCCCGAACCGACCCAAGTGGTGGTTCGCGACGACCGCCGGCAGAACAGTTTCGACCTGCACGTCTATTTGGGCGTCCTTTCGGGCAACGCGGCGGCGAACCAGACGGCCAAGAAGAGCTTCCTTGTCAAGGTGGCCGGAGAGACGGACAAGAGCCCGGTGGAAATCGTAGTCGAGGCGTCGCGCCCCGGCCAGTTGTTTGCCGGACTGGGCGGCGATTTCCGCCTCCAGGGCCGAAACGATCCAGCGGTCATTCAGTACAACCTGGACAACCTGCGCGTGGTCTACGGGCGCGTGGCGATGCCCTGGCGCACATGGCACCCGAAAGAGGACGTGGATCCGCTGGCGGAGGCCAGGGCCGGCCGAATCGCGCCGGATGTCCAACAGGCCATGGAAATGGCGCACAGATTGGCGCTGAAAGGCATGCCCGTCATTGTCAGCGACTGGTCCCCGCCCGCCTGGGCGATTGTGGGCGCTTCGGAGGGCCCCATGCGCGGCGGCGGTTTTCTGGACCCGGCCAAGATGGACCACATCAAGGAGTCGCTGGCCAGCTACCTGGTTTTCCTGAAGGAGAAGTACGGCGTTGAGGCGGCGGCCTACTCTTTCAACGAATCGGATATTGGCATCGATGTGCGTCAGACCTCGCGCGAGCATGCGGATTTGATCAAGACTTTGGGCCCGTACTTCGCTTCCCGGGGCTTGGCCACCAAGCTGTTGCTGGGCGACATCGGCAATGCGTACCCCATCAGCTTCATCAAGGATGCGATGGACGACCCGGAGGCGGGCAAGTACGTCTACGCGATTTCCTTCCATTCCTGGCGCGGATGCACGGATGAAAATCTGGCTGCGTGGGGCGCCGCCGCGCGGGCGTTAAACGTTCCGCTTCTCGTCGCCGAGGGCGGCTCGGATTCCAACGCGCACCAATATCCGCAGATTTTCCGGGAGCCGTCTTTCTCCCTCAACGAAATCGAGTTGTACGAGCGAATCCTGGCCATCGCCCAGCCCAAGTCGATTTTGCACTGGCAGCTCACGGCGGATTATTCGCTTCTGGCCGGAGGCGGAGTGTACGGCGACAGCGGGCCATTGCGCCCCACGCAGCGGTTCTGGGAGCTGAAGCAGCTCGCCGCGACGCCGCCCAACGTCTTCTACCTCCCGGCCAAGTGCGACCGTCCGGGTCTGGTGTGCACGGCCTTCGGCGATATCGCCGCGGGCGTTTACTCGGTGCACGTGGTCAACAAGGGCGCGGCGCGTCCCACCACGCTTACCGGCCTGCCCGCCGAGGTGAAGCAGCTTCGCGTATGGGTGACCGACGAACAGCGCGGGATGCAGGAAGGCGCGCCCATTCCGGTGGCCAACGGCAAAGCCCAGTTCACCCTGGACGCCACCAGTTACACGACCCTGGTCAGCGCGCCATAAGTCGGCCGCGGCGGTCCATCACGCCTCCAGCCCCATCTGCGTCAGCCGGTAGCGCAGGGCGTTGCGGGTGAGACCCAGCAGGCGCGCGGCATGGCTCTTATTGCCGTCGGCGCGGCGCAGCGCCTCGCGAATCATGTCCTGCTCGTATTCGTCGAGCGTCATCCCTTCAGGAAGGAAGTGGGTTTCGTTCTGCGCGCTGGGCCGGGGCGCGCTCTCGATGCGGATGTCCGAGGCCGCCAGTTCCCTGCCCGTGCACATCACCAGGCTGCGCTCGATCACGTTCTCCAACTCCCGCACATTGCCCGGCCAATGGTACGCCAGGAGCTTGTCCATGGCCGCCTGGGAGATGGATTCCACCCGGCTGCCCGTATCGGGGGCCAGTTTCTCCACGAAGTGGTTGGCCAGGTAAGGAATGTCCTGTTTGCGCTCGCGCAGCGGCGGAATGTTGATGGGCACCACGTTGAGCCGGTAGTACAGGTCCTCGCGAAAGGTCCCTTGTTCCAGCGCGGCGCGCAGATCCTGGTTGGTGGCCGCGATCACGCGCACGTCGATGTGGCGCGTCACGTTGCTCCCCAGGCGCTCGAATTCGCGCTCCTGGAGCACGCGCAGCAGCTTCACCTGAATATTGGCGGGCACGTCGCCGATCTCATCCAGGAAGACCGTGCCGGTGTCGGCCTGCTCGAACTTGCCCGGCTTGGAGGTATTGGCGCCGGTGAAGGCGCCCTTCTCGTAGCCGAACAGCTCGCTCTCCATGAGGTTCTCGGGAAGAGCTGTGCAGTTGATTTTCACCAGCGGCCGGTCGCGGCGCGGCGAATGAAAATGGATGGCCCGCGCGATGAGGTCCTTCCCTACCCCGCTTTCCCCCGCCAGCAGCACCGTGGCGCGTGTGGGCGCGACGCGCTCGATGACCGCGAAGATCTCCTGCATGGGCTGCGAGCGCCCGATGATGTTGTCGTACTCGTAGCGCCGGCCCAGCTCCTCTTTCAGCTTGCGGTTTTCGTCGCGCAGGTCATGGACTTCGAGCGCCTTCTGGACTACCTGCATCAGGTGGTCGAGCGAGAACGGCTTCAGCAGAAAGTCTGTGGCGCCCGCCTTCATGGCCTCCACCGCCGTCTCCACGCTCCCGTAGGCCGTCATGACGATCACGGGAACCTGCGCATTCTGCCGGCGAATCAGGGAGAGCAATTGCAGGCCGTCCATGCGGGGCAGCTTGAAATCGGTCAGCACCAGATCGGCGCGGTCGACGATTTTGAGGCCCTCCTCGGCGGCTGCGGCCTTGTCCACTTCGAAGCCCGCGGAAACCAGTTGCAGCTCGATTACGCGCCGGAGCTTCTCTTCGTCCTCGACGACCAAAATGCGTTTCTTCATGTGGTGGGAAAATCGTTTGTCAGGCGAAAGCGCCTGCCCCGGGAGTTTCCATGTTTAAGCACGGCATTCCTATGCATTTGGCCCTCCCAGGAGCATCTATGCCTTGTATCAGGGCACGGCTTTAGCCGTGCCGCAAGACGACCCGTCACAGGGCTTTAGCCCCCGTGCCTTTCTCTTCGCCAACTACCCACAACCTGTGGCGAAAGACATGCGCTCCCATCGACGGGGGCTAAAGCCCGATTCCTTTCCTCAGCAGTGCGGCACGGCTAAAGCCGTGCCCTGATACGAAACCGATCATACTCCCCGGGGGCAGGCGCTTTCACCTGCCAACCTCTTCTTTCACGGCCTCTGACGGTCGCGGCTCGTAACAGTTTGGCGAGCCGCGACCGTCAGGGAGCGGTTGGTGTGGCTGTCTCATAGCCGGCTCATCGGCAGCAGGACCCGGAACACGCTGCCCTTGCCGGGTTCGCTCTCCACTGCTATCTTACCGCCGTGCTCATCCACGATTTTCGAAACGACCGCGAGGCCCAGCCCCACGCCCTGCGGCTTGGTGGTGAAGAACGGGTTGAAGATGGACCCGATCTGCGCGGGGTCGATGCCGGAGCCGCGGTCGATCACGGAGATCTCGGCCACCGGGCCGGCGGCGCGCGTCTTCACGGTGATGGCGCCGCCCGCGGGCGTGGCCTGGGCCGCGTTGAGCGCCAGGTTGTAGAACACCCTCTCCATGAGTTCGGCGTCGAAAGGAAACGGCGCAATATCCGGATCGTAGTTCTTATAGATGGCGATGCCCGGGGCCTCGCGCTCCACCATCGCCACGGTGCGGTCCAGTACGTGCGCCAGGTCCGCCTTTTCCAGGCGCAGCTCCAGCGGCCGGGCGAACTGCAGAAAGCGGGTAATCAGCGAATTGGCGCGGTCGGTCTCCGAGGTGATGAAGCCGGCCATCTCGCGCGCCACCTCGTTTTCCGCGCTCACCGTGCGCGCCAGTATCTCGGCCGAGGCCTTGACGGTTCCCATGGGGTTGCGCAGTTCGTGAGCCAGACCGGCGGAAAGCTGCCCCAGGGCCGCCAGGCGGTCCGAGCGGCGCACCGCTTCTTCCGCTTGCCGCAACTGGGCGTTGGCCTCGGCCAACTGCTCGGCCGTTTGCCGCGATCGCTTGGTCTGGATGCGCAGATCCTCGGCCAGGGCATTTGTCAGAATGCCCCCCATCGCCAGGAAGACCACGCGCACCAGCATTTCCACGAAGTACCCCTGCCACGCCTGCGAATTCGCAACGAACACCCAGTAGCTGAGATAGGCGCCCCCCGCCAGCAGAATAAACACAAGCGTTCCGGCGAATCCCAGGACGGTGGCGGCCGTCACCACCGGCAGCAGCAACACGGGCCAGTACTCGCTGTCGGCGCCCCCGGTGTACCCGATGAGCACGTATCCCAAAACCAGTTTCAGGACGATCCACAGAATGCGCCCCCGGGTGGAGGCGAGCGCCGGAATCTTGGGCTCCAGGATCTGTACCGCGGCCAGAAGCGCCAGCGGTCCGATCTCGGGGAGGTCCCCTTTCGGACAGTGCGCGGCCAGCACCGCGAACAGCAGCAGCCAGACAAGATCCTGGGGCCGGACCAGACGGAGCCTGCGAGGTGAAAGGTCGGATGGCACGGATGTATCCCAGACGGGATTATGCCACAATAAATGAGAAACGTCTCATGTCGAACCCAAGCATGCTGGATCGGGACAGGGCTGCCCGTCCCGACTCCCAACCCGTCAACGAAGCCACTGAGTCTTTCGGCGACATTCTTTCCCAGTACGAACAGGCCACTTCGCGCAAGCCTGACGAGCGCGGCCAGGGTCTTAGAGGAACCGTGATCGCCGTCTCGGCCGAATCGGTGTTTCTGGATATCGGCTACAAAACGGAAGGCATCATTCCGCTGGCCGAGTTTCAGAGCGCGGGCGAGAGCGTGAAGCCCGGCGACAAGATTCCGGTTTCCATCAAGGGGCGCGATTCGGGCGGCTACTACGAGCTGTCGCGTCTGAAAGTGGAGCGGCCCAAGGATTGGTCTGCGCTGGAAAAAGCGTTCGCGGAAAAGAGATCCATCGCCGGGGTTGTGGGCGCGGTGGTCAAGGGCGGCCTGAGCGTGGACGTGGGAGTCCGCGCCTTCATGCCCGCTTCGCGCAGCGGCGCCAGGGACGCGGCCGACATGGAAAAGCTCATCGGGCAGGAGATCCAGTGCCGGATCATCAAGCTCGACGTAGCCGATGAAGATCTGGTGGTGGACCGGCGCGCGGTGCTCGAAGACGAGGAACGCTCCGCCAAGGAGCGCCGCTACACCGAAGTCAAGGAAGGCGAGACGGTGCAAGGCACAATTCGCAGCCTCACCGACTATGGCGCCTTCGTGGACATCGGCGGCGTTGACGCCCTGCTGCACGTGGCCGATATTTCCTGGGCTCGCGTCAACAAACCGGCCGACATTCTCACGGTGGGACAGCAGGTGGCGGCCAGGGTGCTCAAAGTGGACTCCGCGAAACACCGGATTTCCCTCGGACTCAAGCAGCTTCTGCCGCATCCCTGGGAGCTCGTGGAGGAGAAGTACAAGATGGGCGAGCGCGTCAACGGCATAGTGACGCGCGTGGCCGATTTCGGGGCGTTCGTGGAGCTGGAAAAGGGCATCGAGGGCCTCGTCCATCTTTCCGAGATGTCCTGGTCCAAGAAGGCCCGCAAGCCTTCGGACGTGGTCAAGCCGGGCGACCGGGTGGAGGTGGTGATTCTGGCCGTGAACCAGGCCGATCGCCGCATCTCGCTGGGCCTCAAGCAGGCGCTGGGCGACCCCTGGGCCGACGTTTCGGTGAAGTACCCGTTGGGCTCGGTAGCCGAGGGCCCCGTCACCAGCCTCACCAAGTTCGGCGCGTTCGTGCAGCTCGCCGAGGGCCTGGAGGGAATGATCCACGTGGGCGATATCAGCGCCGAGAAGCGCATCAATCATCCGCAGGACGTTCTCAAAGTCGGGCAGACGGTCAAGGCGCAGGTGCTGGAAGCCGATGTCGAGAAGCGCCGTTTGCGCCTGGGCATGAAGCAGCTCGTGCCCACCAGCCTGGACGAGTACATCGCCGAACACAAGGAAGGCGACCTGGTCACGGGCCGTATGACGGAAATTTCCGGCGGGCGCGCCCGCGTCGAGTTGGGCGAAGGCGTGCACGGCGCGTGCCGGCTGGGCGCCGCGGCGCAGGAAGCGCAGGAACCCGATCCGAAATCGGCGGACATCTCCTCGCTTACCTCCATGTTGCAAGCCAAGTGGAAGGGCGCGCAAGGCAAGCGCGAACCCGCGCGGAGCGGCCAGATCCGCAGTTTCCGCATCGTGAAATTGGATGCCGGGACGAAGAAGATCGAGCTCGAGCTGGCCTGAGGGCTAACCCAAGGTGGGATAAGCCTCCGGGCTTGTCAAGGCGAGTCGCCTCGACTCGCCCGGCCGGAGCCAGCGTGATGCGTTCCGGACGCGCTAAGCTTCATCATGTGGCTTCCCCCGCCCTATTCCTCTGCGACGAACCCGCCCGCGAAAAGGCCCTGCACGCCATATTGCGCCGGTTGCCCACGGTGGCGGGAGCGCCGGTCGAAATCGCCCGCGCGGGCGGTCTGCGCGACCGTCGCGGAGCCGTCCACGCCGGCTCGTTCCTGCGCCGGCGGCGCATCGTCTTCGACTGCGCACGGAAGGAATTCGCCCGCATTTTTTCCCATGAGCTGTTTCACTTCGTCTGGCTCCGCGCCGGCAACCCGGCGCGCCTGTCCTACGAAGAACTGGTGAAGCGCGAGTGCCGGGCGGGCGCGCCCGGAGAGCTTGGCTGGTCCGCCGAATGGCGTAAGGGGAAGCTCGCCCCGCGCGATATTCGCGAGCGCACGCGCCGCTGGCGCGAATATTGCTGCGAGAGCTTCTGCGATGCCGCGGCGTGGCTGTATTCCGGGGCCCGGCGCCACCCCGAGTTCACCCTGCCGGCCCGGTTGCGCCGGCGCCGGCGGGCGTGGTTCGCCGGTTTCGTGAAGCGCGGAACATTATCGATATAGGCATTGTCGATATAATTGAAGAAGTGCGTGCGTCTCGATCCATTCCGCTGGGCCTCTTTGCCGTCGCGCTGATGATTGGGGGCTTCTTCCAGTTTCGCTCCCCCTCCGAACCCTCCGTGAAAGCCGCCACCCTGAAGCCGGATAAGGACCGCCGGAACGCGCCGGATTTCGCCCTCAAAGATGCGGACGGCCGCACCGTGCGGCTCTCCGATTATCGCGGCAAGGTGGTGCTGCTCGACTTCTGGGCCACCTGGTGCGACCCCTGCCGATACGAAATCCCGTGGTTCATGGACATGGAGCGGAAACAGAAGGACCGGGGCTTCGCGGTGCTCGGCGTTTCCATGGACGACGACGGCTGGGAAGTCGTGAAACCCTTCATCGCTCAATTGGGCGTGAACTACCGCATCCTGGTGGGCACCGACGAAACCGCGCAGCTTTACGGCGGCATCGACGCGCTGCCTACCACTTTCCTCATCGATCGCGAAGGAAAAATCGCCTTTGTCCACGTGGGACTCGGCAACCGGAGAGACTTCGAAGATGTCGTGGAACAGCTTTTGCAGGTTCCCGCGGCGGCCGTTGCTGGCGCTGCTGTGCCTGCCCGGATTGTGGGCGCAGAATAGCGCTTCCTACCTTACCGTGGGCGCGCCGCAGAAGGTGGCGGGCCCGCGCAACGCCGCGGTTGTGTCCAAGATTCCGTGCGCCGTGCAAGCCGGGTTCCACGTGAACAGCGATACGCCCACTTACGACTATCTCATTCCGCTCAAACTGACCTGGACCTCCCCGGGAGCGCTCACTCCCGGAGAGGTGACCTACCCCAAGCCGTCCATGGAGAAGTACTCGTTCACCAAAGACCCGCTGTCGGTGGTCACCGG
The DNA here is from genome assembly GCA_049520795.1 of Bryobacteraceae bacterium. Classification (GTDB taxonomy): domain Bacteria; phylum Acidobacteriota; class Terriglobia; order Bryobacterales; family Bryobacteraceae; genus BOG-224. The sequence goes on along the minus strand of JBEKPK010000052.1, from coordinate 9,817 downwards.
CTCTTTCGACCTGATCGCGCATTTCAAAGTCGCCCCCAACGCCCCGGCCGGCCCCGGAGTGGCCACCGGGAAGCTCAAGTACCAGGCCTGCAACGATCGCGCCTGCTTCGCCCCGAAGACCGTCGATATCGCCATCCCGTACCAGATCCAGTAGGTGGGACAGACGATCGATTTTCGTCGTCTGTCGACCGGCCCGAAGACAATCTGACGGGGTTGAAAGAGGCAGGCGGAACCGCCTGCCCCACCAACTCCGACCAGGGTGGGGCAGGCGCGTCCGCCTGCCAACCTAATAAAGACGATGGTCTGTCCCACCCGAATCCATTCGCTCATACCCCGATTAGCGGAATTTATAGCCGGCGGCGCTTGCATTTAAATAACTTCTTCGGTAGACTCGAAGAAAGTTCTGATGGTCAAGCGCGTCACAGACCGGCTGCCGCACGTCGTCGTATCCAATACCATCGCTATTATTATTGGCGTCATCGTAGCCGGCCCCGCCTGAAGGCCAGCAGGAACCGAGGTTCCGAGGCCATCGGCGGGGCGAACACCCGGCCGATGGCCTTTTTGATTTCTGGCGTGGAATCCATGAGCGAGCGAGTGAGGGGGAACGGAAGATTATGTCGAACTTAATGAGCGGAGCGCGGATGTTGGTGGAATGCCTGGTGCGGGAAGGCGTGGACTGTATGTTCGGCATTCCCGGCGGCGTGACCATTCCTTTGTACGATGTGCTGTACGAATGCCAGGTCCGGCACGTGCTGGTTCGTCACGAGGAAAACGCCGCCTTCGCGGCGGCGGGATTCGCCCGCTCCACCGGCAGGGTGGGGGTGTGCTGCGCCACTTCGGGGCCGGGGGCGACGAACCTCGCCACCGGGCTGGTGAACGCCCTGATGGACTCCATTCCGATGGTGGCGATTACCGGGCAGGTGGCCAGCAAGCTGATAGGCAGCGATGCGTTTCAGGAGGCGGACACTTTTGGGATCACGCGCTCCTGCACCAAGCACAATTACCTGGTGAAGCGCCTGGAGGACCTGCCGGAGGTGGTGCACGAGGCCTTCTACGTGGCGGCCAGCGGACGGCCGGGGCCGGTGCTGGTGGATATCACCAAAGACGTATTTCAGGGCCAGGGACACTACCAGCCGGTGACGTCCATACACCTGCCTGGGTACAAGGTGTTTACGGAAGGCCACACCGGCCAAATCCGCCGGGCCGCGCAGTTGATCGCCGAAGCGCAGCGGCCGCTGGTGTACGGGGGCGGCGGCATCATAGCGGCGGACGCGTCGGCGGAGTTGCGCGAGCTGGTGGAGACTACCGGCACGCCGGCGGTGCTGACCCTGATGGGCCTGGGCGCCCTAGCGTCGGACCATCCCAACTACATCTCCATGCCGGGCATGCACGGGAGCTACGCGGCCAACATGGCCCTCACGGAGTGCGACCTGCTGATCGCCCTGGGGGTGCGCTTCGACGACCGGGTGACTGGGCGCCTGGCCGCTTTCGCGCCGCGCGCGAAGGTGATCCACGTGGATATAGACCCCGCGGAAATCGGCAAGAACCGCGCTCCGGAAGTGCCCATTGTGGGAGATGTGAAACGCGTGCTGGCCAAGCTCAACAAGCTGGTGGCGGAGAGCGCCGCGCCCAGCGAGGAGACGGCGGCGGCGCGCAGCGAGTGGAGGAGCCGCATCCGCGAATGGAGCGACCAGCATCCCTACTCCACGGAGGTCTCCGAAACCGAGATCAAGCCCCAGCATTTGATGGCCGAGATCGACCGGATTTCGCGCGGCCAGGCGATTGTCGCCTCGGATGTGGGGCAGCACCAGATGTGGCTGGCGCAGCTTGTACGCTTCAACGAGCCGCGGCTGTGGCTTACCTCCGGAGGGCTGGGCTCCATGGGTTTCGGGGTGCCCGCGGCCCTCGGCGCGCAGCTGGCGCACCCGGAGAAGCTGGTGTTCGCGGTGGTGGGCGATGGCGGCTTCCAGATGTCGCTGCCTGAGCTGTCCACCCTGGCCGGCTGCCACCTGCCGGTGAAGATCGTCGTGATGAATAACGGCCATCTGGGGATGGTGCGGCAGTGGCAGACGCTGTTCTACAACGACCGGCTGAGCGCGGTGCAGCTCGATTGCTTCCCGGATGCCGAGAAACTGGCGGCGGCGTACGGCTTTGAGGGCCGGACCGTGTCGAACCCTAGGGATCTGCGGGGCGCGCTGGAGCAAGCCGTGGCGGAGCCGGGCCCCTACCTGTTGAACGTGATGGTGACGCCATTCGAATGCGTGTACCCCATGGTGCCGGCCGGCAGCGCGATCAGCGAGATGGTGCTTGGGCCGCCCGAGGCCGTGGAAGCAGCCGCGCAATAAGGAAGCCGGAACATGACGCAAGTGATTTCATTACTCCTGGAAAACAAGCCCGGCGCCCTGATGCGGGTGACCGGACTGCTGAGCCAGCGCGGCTACAATATCGAGAGCCTGACGGTGGCGCGCACGCTCGACCCGAAGCTGTCTCACATGACCATTGTGGTGGACGTGGAAGCGGCCCTGCGCCAGCAGGTGATCAAGCAGATGAACAAGCTGATCAACGTCCTGCAGGCCACCGACCTGACGGAATTGCCTTCGGTGGTGCGGGAACTGGTGCTGGTGCGCATACGGACGCCGCAGGAAGCGCGCGCGGCGGTGCTGAAGGAAGCCGAGATATTCGGCGGGCGCGTGGTGGATTCCTCCACCGAAGGCTTCGCCATCGAAGTCACCGGCGCGCCGGAGAAGCTCAACGAGTTTATCGATGTCATGGGTAGTTACGGCGAGGTCGACGTGACCCGGTCGGGGTCGCTGGCGATCGCGCTGGAGTCCAAGAAACTGAAGTTGCAGCCCCCCGTGCCCACCAAGGCGGGGGCGAAAGAGGCGACTTAGTAGGTTGGAGCTGTGGGAATGGCGGGTCCTTTTGACGCGGAGACACGGAGACGCCGAGGATGGGCGCGGAGAACATCAGATTGATGTCGCTTGGTCTTTCTATCCGGATCTTCTCCGTCTTTTCTCCGCGTCTCCGCGTCTCCGCGTCAAACTGAGAAGTATTGAGTATCTTGAGGGAGCGAAATGGCAAAGCGATATTACGAAAAAGACGGAAATCTGGATTACTTGAGCGGCCGCACAGTGGCCATTATCGGATACGGCAGCCAGGGGCACGCGCATGCGCTGAACCTGCGCGATTCGGGCGTGGACGTGGTGGTGAGCGAAGCGCCTGGCAGCCCCTCCTGGGAGAAGGCCAAGGCGGCGGGCTTGCGGGTGATGACCACCCCCGAAGCGGCCGCGGCGGCCAACGTGATCATGATCCTCACGCCGGACACCGTGCAGGCCGAGATCTACAACCGGGACATCGCGCCGCACATGACGGCGGGAAAGACGCTGATGTTCGCCCACGGATTCAATATTCACTTCAAACAGATCGCGCCGCCGGCCGATATCGACGTGACCATGATCGCCCCCAAGGCGCCCGGCCATCGCGTGCGCGAGCTGTACACCGAAGGCGTGGGAGTGCCCGCGCTGGTAGCGGTGCACCAGAACGCCACGGGGCAGGCTCTGGAGCGGGCGCTCGCTTACGCGCTGGCCCTGGGCTGCCTGAAGGCGGGCGTAATCGAAACCACGTTCAAGGAGGAAACCGAAAGCGACCTCTTCGGCGAGCAGGCCGTCCTGTGCGGCGGAGCGAGCGAGCTCATCCGCGCCGGTTTCGAGACCCTGGTGGAAGCCGGTTACGCGCCGGAGATCGCCTACTTCGAGTGCCTGCACGAGCTGAAGCTGATTGTGGACCTGATTCAGGAGGGTGGCCTGGCTTATATGCGGTTCTCGGTTTCCGACACCGCCGAGTATGGCGACTACACTCGCGGGCCGCGCATTGTGAACCAGGCGACGCGCGCGGAAATGAAGAAGATTCTGGCGGAGATCCAGTCCGGCGAGTTCGCCAGGGAGTGGATCGACGAAAACCGCGGCGGGCGTAAGAACTTTCTGGCCATGCGCGAGGCGGCGCGGCATCAGCCGGTAGAGGAAGTGGGCCGCGAGCTGCGCGCCATGATGCCGTTCCTCAAGAAGAAGAAGGAAGCCGGCGTGCCGCAGGATTCCGAAGCGGCGGCCAAAAAGTAGGCGGTTCGATCGCCGGCAACCGCTCCCTGACGCCTTTTGACACAGAGACGCCGAGACGCAGAGAATTCGGGATGGACGAGAGAGGTTAGAGAGAGCAGGAGAGGTGGCTTGAGCCCTCATCTGACGCAGACGCAGTGACGACGAGGAATTCGAGAACGGAAGTCAAGCGACTCTTCCCGCTCTCCGGGGCTCTCACCTGCTGTCTTAATCTCAAATCCTCTGCGTCTCGGCGTCTCTGCGTCAAAAGGCGTTAGGGAGCGTTGCCGGGGCCATTGTGAGGCGCTATGCGAGTCTTTACGTTTGACACGACTTTGCGGGACGGCACCCAGGGCGAACATATCTCGTTCTCGGTGGAAGACAAGCTGCTGGTAGCCCAGAAGCTGGACGAGCTGGGTATCGATTACATAGAGGGCGGCTGGCCGGGATCCAATCCGAAAGACAAGGAGTTCTTCGCGCGGGCTGGCGAGCTGGGCCTCAAGCACGCCAGGCTGACCGCCTTCGGCGCCACCCGTCTGGCGCGCAACCCGGTGGAGGAGGACCGCAGCGTGCGCGCGCTGGTGGAGGCCGGGACGCCGGTGGTGTCCATATTCGGTAAGAGCTGGGACCTCCACGTGAAGCGGGCGCTGGGCATCTCGCTCGAAGAGAACCTGGTTCTCATTTCCGAAACTGTGGCCTTCCTGAAGAGCCACGGCAAGGAAGTGGTCTATGACGCCGAACACTTCTTCGATGGCTACGCGGCCGACCCGGATTACGCGCTGCGTACGCTCGCAGCGGCCCAGGCCTCTGGCGCCGACGTGCTCTGCCTGTGCGACACCAATGGGGGCACCCTCACCAGCCGTGTGGCGGAGGTGGTGCGCGTGGTGCGCGGCCGCTTCGATGGCGTAATCGGCATCCACACCCACAACGATTCGGACCTGGCTGTGGCCAACACCCTGGCCGCCGTGGAAGCCGGCGCCACCCACGTGCAGGGGTGCCTGAATGGCTACGGCGAGCGCTGCGGCAACGCCAACCTGGCCTCCGTGATCGCCAACCTGGAGCTCAAGGCGGGGTATGAAACCATCGGGCCGGAGAAGTTGGCGGGGCTGGCCCCGGCCTGCCGGTTTATCGCCGAGCTGGCCAACTTGACGTTGCGCAACGATCAGCCCTTCGTGGGCAAGAGCGCCTTCGCCCACAAGGGCGGAATACATGTGAGCGCGGTTTTGAAGGACTCGGCCACCTACGAGCACATCCGCCCGGAGGCCGTGGGCAACCGGCAGCGGGTACTGGTGAGCGACCTCTCGGGACGCGGCAACATCCTGTTCAAGATGAAGCAGCAAGGACTGGCCGGCCTGGGCGAGGACGCCCGCCGCGAGTTGCTGGAGCGCATCAAGCAGATGGAGCACGAGGGCTACGAACTGGAAGCCGCGGAAGGTACCTTCGAGCTGCTGGTGCGCGAGGCGTTGCGCCCCAACGTGCGCTTTTTCGAGGTGGGCAGCTACGACGTCTCCACCCGCGCGGGCGGGCGCGGAGCTTCGCGGAGCGACGCCACCGTTACCGTGTGGGCGCGGGACGGAGTGCATTCGGAGACCGCCACCGGGCACGGCCCATTCCATGCGCTGCACCTTTGCCTGCGAAAATGCCTTTCGGATCTCTACCCGCAAATCGCCGAAGTGCACCTGCTGGACTACAAGGTGCGCGTGCTCGATTCGCGCAAGGGCACGGCTTCCAAGGTGCGGGTTCTGGTGGAGTGGAGCGACCGCGACCGCCGCTGGTCCACCGTGGGCGTCTCCGATAACGTGATCGAGGCGAGCTGGAAGGCGCTCATGGATGCCATCCGCCTGGAGCTGATGCGGCTCACCGAAGGCGACGCCTCGGTTGAGACAGCCGTGCAGGACTACCGCTGGGGCGGGTAACGTGGGGCGGGCCTCCTGGCCTGCCTCGGGCATAGGGAAGCGCCTGCCTGGTCCGGCGCCAGGCAGGCCAGGAGGCCCTGCCCCACGTCAGAACTTCACTTTGGGCGCGGCCGCCGCGCCGGGCTCGGTCTTGAAGTAGGCGTCGTTGCGGTGGAAGCCTGACAGCGAGGCGACGCAGTTGCCGGGGAACATGTCGATTGAAGCGTTGTAGTGTTCCAGGGCTTCGTTGTACTTGCGGCGCTCGACGGCGATGCGGTTTTCCGAGCCCGATAACTCGTCCTGGAGCCGGAGGAAATTTTCGTTGGAGCGCAATTGCGGATAATTTTCCGTGATCACCAGCAGGCGCGACAGGGCCCCGGAGAGTTGGTCGTAAGCCTGGATCTTCTCTTGCGGCGCACGGGCCCCGGCGAGGGCCGCGCGGGCGTCGTCGATGCTCTGGAAGACCTCGGTTTCGTGTTTGGCGAAGCCCTTCACGGTTTCCACCAGGTTGGGGATCAGGTCGGCGCGGCGCTGGAGCACGGCCTCTATGTTGGCCCACTGCGCGTCCACCGCCTCGCGCTGGCGGACCAGATCGTTCCTGACGGCGACGAACTCGCCGCCGGCCAGGCCCAGCAGGACTAGCACTCCGATTGCAATCGTTGCGCCTCTCACGAGACCTCCGGCTTATCCAGACGGTCGACCGCTTCGATAACGGCGGAGATACCCTGCAAACAGGATGCCAGCAGGGGCACGGGATCGGCCTCGCGCGGCTTGATGCGCTCTTCGCGAACGTCGAGGAGTTTTTCGAACGGCGCGGGGTCGAAGTGGAAGCGCGCTGCGGCGCGCTGGACGATTTCGCGCTTCCGCGGCGGCGCCTCTTCGCCGGCCAGGATGAGGGCGTGGCGGAACAGGATCGAGAAGGTGGAGAACGAATCGAGCAGCAGGCGGCGCAGCAGGTTGGGGTCGGAGAGCACGCCGGCGGCCTTCTGGCGAAGGCGCAAAAGCTTGGCGCGCAAATCGTGCTCCACCTGGGCGCGGTAGAAGGAGTCGTCCACCTCCAGGCTCGAAACCACGTCTTTCCCGAAGAGCAATACGTGTTGCCGCTTTATGTCGTGGAACTCGATGGCGAAGCAATCGGTGGAGGCGGCCGTTTCGGCCTCGGTGAGCAGCAGGGGCGAAGGGCTGCCCTGCTCGCGCCACCAGCGGAAAACGTCCTCGCCGGAGCCGAGCTCGCGCGGCGTGATTTCGGTGAGCACGCAAAGCACGTTGAAATCGGAGAAGCGGGGATGGCGCTCGCCGCCGGCGGCCGAGCCATAAAGTACCACTGAAACAAGGCGCTCGCCATAGGCGGCCTGGAGCTTCTCGACGAGTTGCGTCAGCCGTTTGTCCATATCGGTCTTCACCAGTCGCCGGAAGCGCCGCCGCCGCCCGAATCCCCGCCGCCGAAACCGCCGAAACCGTCTCCGGAATCGTAACCGCCGAAGCCGCCGCTGCCGCGTCCGCCCCAGGTGGAGCGGGCCATCAGGTTGCCCATTAGAAGGCCGGGCAGAAAGCCGCCGCCGCTCCAGCCGCCGTAGCCACGCGGCCCGCCGGCGCGCAGGAGCCACGCCAGGACGAAGATTCCACCTAGAACCAGCGGCCAGGGGATGGAGTTCGACGGGGTGCGCTGGATGGTCCTGCGGAGGCTGCTGGAGAGCGAAACACTCTTGGCTTGCGCGACGATTTCCCCGATGGTTTGCGCGCCGGCCATCATGGCCTCGCCGTAGAGGCCATCGCGCAGCGCGGGCGACATTTCGCGCAGAATGTCGCCGGCCCGGGCATCCGGCAGCACACCCTCCAGGCCATAGCCCACTTCCAGGCGGCTGCGGCGCTCGCCGATGGCCAGCAGCAGCATGACGCCTTCATTGCTGTTCCTGGCGCCCACGCCCCAGTTGCGGAAGATGGCGTTGGCGGCGTCTTCGATGGGCTCGCCTTCGAGCGTGGTCACCGTGACCAGCGCCATCTGCGCGCCGGTAGCCCGCTCGACGGCGGCGCAATAGGCTTCCAGTTGGGCCTTGGAGGCCGCGTCGATCACGCCGGCGTAGTCGGAAACGTAGCCTTCGGGCCGCAGCGCCTTCCAATCGGCGGCCCGCGCGGCGAACGCGCCCACCGCCAGCAGCAGCCCCAGCCGCAACCGCTTCTTCATGCTGAAGTCTCAGTGTACTACGAGGCCCGGAATCTGGATTCCCGCGACGCGGTTTGTTACTATGGAATGGTCCCCGGTGGGAGGTCGTCTAACGGTAAGACTGCAGACTCTGGATCTGCGTATCGGGGTTCGAATCCCTGCCTCCCAGCCAAATCAATTCAACAACTTGGCCGGCTGATTTCCCGATCTGATCCCTGAATCGTCCTGAGGTGTGCCCAAAGTGTGCCCAGGCTGGTAGGCTTTCGCCTTCTCAGCCACGTAGGTTTCCAGTTTGCGCGCGGCCTCGTGGAGGTCCCGCTCGCTCACGATGTTGTACCGCTCGAACACCGAGCGGGTCTTATGGCCGCTGATCCGCATGGCGACTGTTTCCGGCACGCCGGCCCGGATCAGATTGCGTACACCGCTCCTTCGGAGGTCGTGGAACAGCCGCTCCGGTTCGCCCTCCCCGGCAAGTCCGGCCGCTTTGCAGGCTGTCCGCCAGGAGCGTTGGAATCTGCCGATCTTCCCTCCCGCCTCGCCGAAGAACACCCACGGGCAGTTTGGGAACTTCACATCCCGAATCGAGCGCTGCATCGAGAGCACCTCGAACAGCTCGGTCGTCAGCGGCAGGTTGCGGGCTTCGTCGTTCTTCGTGGTTCCGGGTTCCAGCCGCACAACCCGCTCCTCCAGGTCAACCTGCGACCATTCGAGGGCGAGAATCTCTCCCCGGCGGCAGCCGGTATAATAAGCGAACGTCAACGCCGGGCGGAGGTATTCCGGCAGCGCCGACCGCATGGCGAGGAACTGGTCATGCTCGAAGAAGCCCTTGCGGACGTTCCGTTCTTCGAGCAGGGGAATGTACGGGATTGAGGTCACCTTCCTGGGGGTGCTCTTCCAGCCGAGATGGAAGGCATGTTTCAGGAGGGCCAATTCCCGGTTGATGGTTGCATTGCTGGCGGGCCGGATGGGAATCTGCTTCACCGCTTCCAGCCTGCCCTTGTACGGGCGCGTGCCCTGGTCGATACTGCGCCGGAAAGCGATGTATTTCTTCACGGCCTCTGTCGTCACCGCCGGCGCCGTCCGGCCGCGGAAACTCGGGCGAAGGTGGTTCTCAATGGCGTTTCGGGCGAACCGCACAGCCTTGCCGTTCGTGCTGTAGTCCAGGAGAACGCAGTCGAGCAACTCTGAGACCGTGACCTTTTCGACGCCAAACCCATGAAAAGCGCCGGTCACCATTTCGCCGATGCGCTTCTTGAGCAGGCGTTCCGCGTCGGCATAGTTCTCCGACTTGCTGCTCTCCCGGAAAAGCTGGCCGGCGGCCGAGAACTTGATCCACCAGTGGCCCAACTCGATGACCGTTCCGTCCGACTGCTTCTTCTTGCGTTTGAAGATCGAGCCGAACTGGGGTTTTCTCTTCATCTCACCGTTTTGCTCCCTTCCCTGACCCGCAAGGGATCAGGGCTACAGGTATAACGCCGCGCGCAAGCCGCTGTCAAAGGACCCCCGCCTGCTTGTTCTGCTCAACCCAGGTGTCCAGGTCGCGAACGTCAAGGAACGTGCGGCGATCGGCACGCACAACCGGAACACGGCCCGACGCGATCATGTGCTGCACGCTGGCCTTCGTACGGCCCAGGTAGACGCCGGCCTGCTCCGCCGTCAGGAGGCGT
>JBEKPK010000051.1:0-20842 GCA_049520795.1 Bryobacteraceae bacterium | reverse complement strand
CGCGATACATCGCCGCCCATCCGGCGGCGCTGGGCCGTGATCCATCCATAACCGCCTCTTTTGACGCGGAGACGCGGAGAAAGTCGAAGATGAGAAGAGTAGCGACAATAGTTCTCTTTGGCCTCTTCTCTTCTTATCGTCTCTTCTTAGCTTCTCTATTGAGTTTCTCCGCGTCCCCGCGTCAAAGCAGCGGCTCGACGAACATCGGCGCAACTCGCGGGATCAAAGTAATGCGGCTGGGTGTATACTAAATCGGAGCTGGGAGTCTAAAATTGGAATCCCGGGCTGCGGTTCGGTGGTGCGACGCGTGACTCGGCATCTGCTCGCGGTGTTCGTTATGGGCCTCGCCCTGGCGGGCCTCTTGGAAGGCCAAGGGCCTGTCCCCGAGAGCCTGCCGCCGGGCGCGAAACTCTACGTTGCCCCCATGGAATGGAATCTCGACCGGTTCGTGGCCGAGGAGATTCGCAAACAGGGTTTGTCCGTGCAGGTGGTAGCGCGCCAGGAGGAAGCCGGTTTTGTGATGACCAGCTTCTACCAAAGCCTGGGTTCGCGCATGATCTCTCCGGGCCACTACATTCGAGTCAAGATTGTCGCGACCGATGGCGGCCAGCAGGTGTGGAGGGCCGAAGTGAACGACTATGCGGTGTTTTTCGGACACCTTCGGAGCCATGGTCCCGGCAGGGCGGCCGAGGCAATCGCAAAGAAGTTGCTTCATGACATGTCCAGGGTCCGGGTGAAGTGAGCCCGGCGCATAACGCCGCTTAGGCCGGCGGCAATGCGATCCGGTCGATTTCCTCAAAGTCCGCGCCGCTCATTTTCCAGCCCGCCGCGGCTGCGTTGGCGCGCACTTGTTCGGGCGATTTGGCGCCGGCGATTACCGATGCCACCGCCGGCCTCCGCCCCAGCCACGAAATCGCGAGTTCGAGCAGCGTATGGCCGCGCGACTCGGCGAACTGGATGAGGGATTCGACCACCTGGAGGTTGCGCTCGGTGAAGACTTTGGGGCCCCATGCATCTCCGCCGCGGGTACCCTCTGGGAGCGGGTTACCAAGGCGATACTTGCCCGTCAGGAGCCCGTTGGCGAGAGGAAAATAGGGCAGGAACGCCATGCCCTGGCGCGCGCAGGCGGGGAGCACATCGGCTTCAGGCTCGCGGTGGATCAGGTTGTACTCGTTTTGCACGCTGACAAACCGCGCGCCGCCGCGCGCAACCTCTTCCGCCTCCTTAATCTGGGCGGCCGAAAAATTGGAGCAGCCGATTTCGCGCACCTTGCCGGCGCGGACCAGGCGGTCGAGCGCTCCCAGGGTATCGGCGATGGGCACGCTGGGATCGGGCCTGTGAAGCTGGTAAAGGTCGATGCTGTCCGTTCCGAGCCGGCGGAGGCTGTCCTCCGCCGCGCGCATCACGTATTCGGGACTTGCGCCCGCGCGCTGCTCGTCCATCTTCATGCCGAACTTGGTGGCGATGACGGCCTGGGAGCGCCGCTTGGCGAGCGCGCGTCCCAGAAACTCCTCGCTCCGGCCCTCGCCGTAGACGTCGGCGGTATCAAAGAAATTGACGCCGGCATCGAGCGCGGCATCCACCACCGCGGCCGCGCCCTTCGCGTCGATGCGCCACCCGAAATTATTGCAGCCGATCCCGACCACGGGGACTTCCAGGGACCCGATCCATTTTTTCTCCATCTTGACAGTGTCGCGCACTTGGGGCCGCGGCGCCTGTGCGCCGCGCCACCAACGCCAGCATGGGCAGAGCCGCATCCCACTCTACCGCGGCGGAGGCAAGGTGGATGGCGGCGCCGGCTGGCCGTCGATGGTATCCGCTTCCATCAGCTCTACGCGGGTTCCATCCGGATCGTAGAGATTAGCCTGCCGCTTGCGATTGATGCCGGTCTGGGTCGTGATCTGCCGGGCGTAGTCCTCCCGCGCCGGTTGCGCTTCGAGCTTCGCCACGGCCTTCGCGATATCCGGGACCACCAGGCAGATGTGATTGGCTGTTCCGCGGCGGTCGGGCGCGGGAAGCGTATCGTACAGCATGAACTCGATGTAGTCGTCGCCATCCGGGGCCCGCATATTCACCCAGCTCAGGGTCTTGCTGTTGGCCGCGCTGCCGCGCCAGAACTCGCGGAAACCGAGGATTCCGCCATAGAATTTGATCGAAGCTTCCAGGTTCCCCACCAGCACCCCAACGTGCATCATGTGGTCCGAAACCCGGGTGGCGGGCAGGAACTTGCCGGCCTCCCGCGCGGTCCAGCTATCGGGCTGGTATTCCACGACCTCCACTGTGTGGCCGTCGGGATCTCCGATGTTAAAGTTCTTGTTCCCCGTCCGCCCTTTTGTCACGGAGGCCGGCACGGTCACTCCTTGCGACGCGAGGTAATCCCGCATTCGGCCGGCATCGTCGGTGTATATCGAGATGTGGCTGAGGCGGCCGTCGTCCTTGGGGTCTTCGTTGAAAAGCTCCAGATATTGGCGGTCGTTGATTTTCACGAACGCGATGCCGACCGATCCGTCCGGCTTGGGAAGCGTGAAGGGCTCGGAGAAGCCCAGGAGTCCTTCATAGAAGGCGCGCGCCTTGGCCAGATCGCCGACGTAGACGGCCGCATGGGCGATGCCGAGAATCCTGGGCCGCTCGACGGGCGCTTGCGCGAAAAGAGGGGCCGCGAGCAGCAGCCATAGCGGGGATCTCATGGGTAGATTCTAGCGCAGGCGCTGGGATGTATAATCCGGTGAGGCCAGGAAGCGAGAATAGAGATCCTGGCCATTCCCTTGCTAAACCAGAGGCTCACATGTCTCGACGCCTTTTTATCCCCTTCGTTCTGACCTTCACCTCGGTGGCCTTCGCGGCCCCCGTGCCCGTCCCCGGCCATGCGCCCGTCCCCGTCGCGCGCCTGCGCGTCGGCAATCCCGCCGTGTTCCCCATGACCGGCGTTTGGCGCTTCAAACTCGAGCACGGAATCAGCCCGGCCGTCAACGGCGAGTTGCCGCCCTCGGCCCCCATCCCCGATTTCGCCACCCCCGCCGCCTCGGACGCCGATTGGAAGGACATTCCCGTCCCCGCCAATTGGGAAGTGGAAGGCTTTTCCATCCCCACATACCAGGAACGGGACAAGGTCCAATCCGATGACATCGGCCTCTATCGCCGCTGGGTGCAAGTCCCGGCCTCATTTGCCGGACAGCGCGTGCTATGGCATTTCGACGGCGTCTACGACGGCGCCGAGGTCTTCGTCAACGGCCAGCGCGCGGGCTATCACGAAAGCGGCTTCACGGCCTTCGACATCGACGTCACCAAGGCCCTCAAGCCCGGCCAGCGCAATCTCATGGCCGTCCGCGTTTACAAGAAGACCTCCGGAGGCAGCCTGGATAAGGGAGATTTCTGGTGCCTGGGCGGCATCTATCGCGAGAACTACCTCCTCGCTCTTCCGCCGCTGCACGTCGACGATGTCACCGTGGTCACCGACCTCGATGCCCAGTACAAGGACGCCACCCTCAGGTCCACCGTCCGCGTCACCGGCCCCCCTGGCGCGCACTTCAGTCTCACCGGCGAATTGTATTCCCTGGCCGGCGCCAAGGTGGCTCTCCCCGCCATGAGCCGGGCCGCCGACATCGGAGCAGACGGCTTCGCCACCGTGGTCCTCACGGCCCCCGTGGTCGCGCCCAAACTCTGGTCGGCCGAGAAGCCGAACTTGTATTACGTGTTCTACAGCCTGTCGAATGGGAAACAGACCGTGGAGCGCGTCCAGGATCGCATCGGCTTCCGCTCGGTGGAGATCAAAGGCGGCGTGATGATGGTCAACGGCGTGGTTGTCAAACTCACCGGCACAAATCGCCACGAGGAATTCTCACCTTTCGGCCACGCCCTTAACGAAAAGTGCTGGCAAACCGACATTGCGCTGATGAAGGCCGCCAACATCAACACGGTTCGCACCAGCCACTACAACCACGCGGCCCGCTTCCTGGAACTGTGCGACGAAGCCGGCTTCTATGTCCTCGACGAGTCGCCTTTCTGCTGGGTGTCGAACGAGATGCGCGACCTCACCCGTCAATGGGCCTTCCTTCTGCGCGCCAAGGAAACCCTGGCCCGCGACAAGAACCGCCCCAGCGTGGTGGTCTGGAGTTGCGGGAACGAAAGCGGCTACGGCCCCAACGGGCAGGCGGTGTTCGACTACATGAAGGGCAATGACCCCACGCGCCTGGCCTTAATATCGCAGCAGGGCCTGGACCGCAACCCCAAGACCGACTTTGACGACTACCATATTTACTCTCCCCCGATCCCCGAAATGATGCCCAAGTTCAACACCTCGGCCCGCGCCAAAGTCCCGGTCATCATTACCGAGATCGGCGGAGTGGGGGACCCCTGGGGCAAGGCTTTGGCCGACAATTGGGCCCCCATCTGGTCCTCCGACAGCATGACCGGCGCCTTTATTTGGGAATGGCAGGATCAGAACCTGGCCGATAGGTTCCCCGAGCGCTGGTCGGTTCCCAGCCCCGGTGGCAAGGGCTTCGACCGGGCGACCGGAATGCGCCTCGCCGGCGGCGGCGGCCCGGTCACCGCCGATCGCCAGGTCAAAACCAGTTTGTACTGGAACCTCAAGATGATCTATAGCCCGGTGACCACCGCCGCCCGCGAGACCGCTCCGGCGGATGGCAAATACGTGGTCCCGCTCCAGAACCGCTATTCGTTCACCGACCTCTCCGAACTCACCTGCCGCTGGCAGGCGCTGGCCGGCGACAAGGAACTGGCCCACGGCGAAAGCCACGTGGCCGCCAAACCCCGCTCCACGGTGGATGCCGCATTCCCCGCCACGGGCGGCATGGACACGCTCCGCATGGAGTTCATTCACCCGGATGGCCGCAGCGTCTACGCCGCCAGGTTGCGCGTGAAAGGGTATCCAGGCCCGGCCGCTCCGGCGGCCCGCGCCGCCAGCGGCCCCGTGCGCCTCTCCGAGAGCGGGCAGAACGTGGTGGTGGAAACCGCCGGGACCCGCTTGGTCTTCGACAAGGGCGCCGGCCAAATCGCATCCTGGCGCGCTGGCGACCAGGATGTCGTCCTGGCGGGGCCTATCCTCAACATCGGTGAATCGATTCCCGGCGGCTCCGGCAGGGTCGGCATCGGCGGCCGCAACCGCGGAACCCCCATCAGCAGCGCCCAACCGCCCCAGTTGCGCAACCCCGTCGTCACCGCCAGGATGGATGGGGCCAACGCCAGGCTCGAGGTGACATCCGACGTCTACCTGGCCGGCTCCGACGAGTTGAAGGGTCAACTCAATTACACCCTCGAAATCAGCCCCGATGCCCAGGCCGATCTCTCCTGGAAGCTCTCCTGGAAAGCCGCTGACGCCACCGCCCGGGAGGCAGGGCTCAAATTCCTGCTCCCCCTCGCCACGGACCGCATGTCCTGGTTCAGCGACAGCCTCTGGACCGAAACTCCGCCCGAGCACATCGGCAACCCCCACGGCTCCGCCACCAGCAAGGACGCCTATTTCAGTTCCTCCAGGCGAGATATCCACTGGGTGTCCCTCTCCGGCGGCAACAACAGCCTGGTCGCGCTGGCCGGCGGGAGCCCCCTGCACGCGCACGCCGCCGCCGGCGACAAGGGGACCACGCTGTTCCTCAGCAGCGGCATCGCGTCCACCGGCGTGGACGTGACCGGTGACGACATCCGCCTGACCCAGGCGACTCCACTGACCGGTGGTTTCCGCCTGCGTGTAGCGGCCGCGAGCGTGAAGTAAGACACGGCGCGGATCCCGCTGCCTCTTCAACGGAACCAGGCGTAGTCGCCGGTCATACGCGACGACGCCTGGCCGGCTCTATCGACATCGTCCCACCTGCTTCTGAGATCATGTTTATGATGTCCGATCCACAGACTCTTTTGCAGCTCATCGAGATGGCCCAAGGGGAATCGACGGCGATCATTCTGCCGGAAGCCGGCATTCGCGTGACCTACGGTTCCTTGCGGGAACAGGTAACGGCCGTGGCGGACGGGCTCGCCGGGCTGGGCATCGCGCGTGGGGACCGCGTCGCGACCTATCTTCCCAACGGTTTGCCGGCTATCGTGAGCTTTTTGGCGGCGTCGGTGGCGGGAACGGCCGCGCCGCTCAACCCCGGTTATCGCGAGGATGAGGTGGCCTTCTATCTGGAAGACACCGGGGCCAAGGTCCTGCTTTGCCCGCCCGACGGCGCGGAGGGCGCGCGCAAAGCGGCCGCGGCTCGCGGCGTGCCGGTGTTTTCCCTGGAGATGGATTCCGCCGGAGCGGTTCGCATCGCCGGCGCCCCCAGGGGAAAAACAGCTTCCGCTCCATCTGGCGACGACGTAGCCCTGGTGCTGCACACCAGCGGCAGCACCGGGCGACCCAAGCGCGTGCCCATCCTGCATCGCAACATTACCGCCTCGACGCATAACATCGTGGCGCATTACCAGCTTTCGCCGGCCGACGTTTCCCTATGCGCCATGCCGCTGTTCCATGTGCATGGGCTGGTAGCTTCCACGCTATCCACGCTGCTCTCCGGCGGCGCCGTGGTGGCGCCGGGCAAGTTCAATCCCCTCTCGTTCTGGCGCACCGTGCGCGACGCCGGCGCGACCTGGTACTCGGCGGTTCCAACGATCCACAACCTGTTGCTGGCGCGAGCCGGAGCCGAGCGGCCGGCGGGCGCCGAGGGCCTCCGTTTCATCCGCTCGTGCAGCGCGTCCCTGCCCCCGGAAATGATGGAGCGGATGGAGCGCGTCTTCGGCGCGCCGGTGCTCGAAGCCTACGGCATGACCGAGGCTTCCCACCAGATGGCGTCGAACCCGATACCGCCCGCCGAGCGCAAACCGGGCTCGGTCGGCCCCGGCACGGGGGTCCGGATCGGCATCATGGACGAGGCCGGCGCGCATCTGGCGACCGGCCAGCGCGGCGAAGTGGTCATTAAAGGCCCTAGCGTGGTGTCCGGTTACGAGAACAATCCGGAGGCTAATGCCAAGTCGTACACCAACGGCTGGTTCCGCACCGGGGATCAGGGCTTCCTCGACCGCGATGGCTACCTGACGCTCACCGGCCGGATCAAGGAGCTGATCAATCGCGGCGGCGAGAAAATCGGTCCGCGCGAGATCGACGAAGTTCTGCTCAGCCATCCGGCGGTGGCCGAGGCGGCGGCCTTCGGCGTACCCCACCCGATTTGGGGCGAAGAGGTCGCCGCGGCCGTGGCGCTCAAGGCCGGCGAACACGCCGACGAAGCCGCCATCCTGGCTTACTGCAAAGACCGGCTGGCGGATTCCAAGCGTCCCAAGAAACTTTACATCGTCACCGCCATTCCGCGCACCTCGACCGGCAAAATCCAACGCGGCGAGGTTGCCAAGGCGCTGACGGGGGCATAACCATGCGGTTTCTGATCGCCGGCGCGGGGGCCATCGGCGGCTACATGGGGGCCTGCCTGGCGCGCGCCGGCGAAGATGTCACTCTCTTTGCCCGCGGTCCGCACCTGCGGGCCATCGAGCAGCGCGGCCTCGCCGTCATCAGCGCCGACGGCGATTTTCACGTGCGCCCGCCAGTTACCGGCGACCTGGCCGGCTTGACAAAAGCCGGCCCCGCGGAGGTAATCGTTGTGGGCGTCAAAGCGCATTCCCTGACCCAGCTCGCGCCGCTTCTGCAACCTCTGATCGGCCAGGAAACCACCGTGGTGAGCACGCAAAACGGCATCCCCTGGTGGTACTTCCAGGTGGGCGAGAGCCGGAATCCGGGGCTTCGCCTGGAGCGCGTCGATCCCGGCGGCATCGTCGCGGCCGCCATCGACCCGGCGCGGGTGGTCGGCTCCATCGTCTATCTCGGCGCCCAGATCGTGGAACCCGGCGTCATCCGCCACACCGAAGGCAACCGCATCTCGCTGGGCGAGCCGGACGGCAGCCGTTCGTCCCGCTGCCGGGCCATCGCCGAGGCGCTCATCCGGGCCGGACTGCGCTGTCCGGTGACTACCCGCATCCGCCACGAAATCTGGGCGAAGCTGTTGGGCAACGCGGCGTTCAACCCCATCAGCGCTCTGACGCGCGCCACCCTGGCCGGCATGGCCCGCGACGCCGGCGTGCGCGACATCGTCCGGCGCATCATGACCGAAGTCGAGGCGGTCGCCAGGCGCCTGGGAGTCGAGATTCCGATCTCCATCGAGCAGAGGATAGCGGGGGCCGAAAAGGTAGGCGAGCACAAGACCTCCATGCTGCAGGATCTGGAAGCGGGCCGTCCGCTGGAACTGGAAGCCGTGGTGGGCGCGGTCCTCGAATTGGGCGAACGGCTGGGTATCGGGATGCCGCACATGCGCACGGTGTACGCCTGCGCCAGGCTTCTGGAAACCACGGGCAAGCCGGGGAGTACGGCAGTATGAACCGTTGGGTGCGCCTCGGCGCGGCCATGGTGGTGATGATTCTGATCGGGAACCTGCAATATAGCTGGACTCTGTTTGTCAAACCGATCGTTTCCGCCACCGGATGGACGCTGGCCGAAGTGCAGTGGGGCTTCACTTTCTTCATCGCCTTGGGCACTTGGGCGATGCCGCTTTCCGGCTGGCTGATCGACCGCATGGGACCGCGCGTCTTCATCGGCATTGCCGGCCTGTTGTGCGGCGCCGGCTGGGCCGCCATGGGTTTCGCCCGCAGTCTCGCCGGTTTCTACGCGTGCTATTCCATGGCCGGCTTGGGCGTGGCCTTCGCCTACTGCGGGGCCCTGGCCATCGCCCTGAAATGGTTCCCCGACAAGCGGGGCCTGGCGGTGGGGCTGATCGTGGCGGGCTTCGGTTCCGGCGCGGCCCTCTGCAATCCGGTTTTCGCCCATCTCATCCGCGCCACGGGTTATCGGACCACGCTTCTCCACACCGGCGTGGCGCAAGGCGTCTTGATTCTGATCGCCTGCGCCTGCCTGCGGAATCCGCCCAAGGGAGCGGTATTGGCAGCCGCCCCCGCCAGGCCCCGGGTGCGGCGCCACGGGGAGGATTTCAGCGGGCGGGAGATGCTTGCCGCGCCGCAGTTCTACGTCTTGTACGGCATGATGCTGATGATGGGCATTGGCGGCCTGATGGCCACCGCGCAGGTGGCCCCGGTAGCCGCCAGCTACGGCGTGGGCGCCACCGGACTGGCGATTGCGCTCTCGCTGAATCCTCTGGCCAATGGGGCGGGCCGCGTCTTCTGGGGATGGGTCTCGGACCACATGGGCCGTGAGCGCACCATGTTTGGCGCCTTCCTGCTGCAGGCCGTTTTTCTGATGAGCGTGGCCACCGTGGGACGCTGGGGCGCGCGCTGGTTTGTGCCGGCGGTGGCGCTGGTCTTCTTTACCTGGGGCGAGTTGTACGTGCTGTTTCCCGCCGTACTGGCCGACATGTTCGGCGCCCGCCATGCCGCCGCCAATTACAGCATTCTTTACAGCACCAAGGGAGTGGCGTCCATTCTGGCCGGCGGTCTGGCAGCCGGCCTTTTCGAAAGGACCGGCACTTGGGACTACGCTTTTTACGGCAGCGCCGCGCTGGCCCTCGGTTCCGCGCTGGCTGCCATCGGGCTGCTGAAGATGCCCGCGCCCAGGAAGCCCAGCGCCGCCACGGTTGAGCCCGCCTCGAGCCCGGCGAGCGCCGCATCCGCTCCGGATGCGCGCGGCCTTCAGACGTAGCTACCGGCAAGCAAGTGAGAGTTCCAGTAGTTCCGGTCCAGGCTGCGATACTGAAGCGCCTCGGCTAGGTGTTTGGCGGAGACGTTCTCGGACTCGGCGAGGCCGGCGATGGTTTGAAATGCTCGTAGACAGCGCTAATAGGTTTGGCCTAAGCCACAACCTCTCGCCGCGTAGCCTTCGTTTTCCTTTTTGGCTCGCGACTTGCGAGGTTCACTGCACCGCCGCGTCGAGGATTGCAATTCTTTCGGAGAATTTCGCGGCATCGACCCACTTTACTTTTAATCGGACCTTCAGCCATGGCCCTCTTCAAGATCCTCAGCGCCGCCGTTTACGGCATCGATGCTCACCTGATCGATGTCGAAGTCGACCTGTACGCCTTCGGCAATCCCAAGGATTCGGTGACCGTGGGAATGCCCGACGTAGCCGTGCGCGAGAGCCGCGAGCGGATCAAATCCGCGCTCCTGAACTCCGGCTTCGGGTACCCCAACAGGGCCTTTACCATCAACCTGGCCCCGGCCAACGTCCGCAAAGAGGGAGCGGGCTTCGACCTGCCTATGGCCATCGGGATTCTCGGCGCCATGGGACAGGTTCCACGGTTGGACCATCACATCTTCGCGGGCGAGCTTTCGCTCGATGGCGCGGTGCGCTCCATCCGGGGCGCTTTGTCGGTGGCTGTCTGCGCTCGCGAGAAAGGCATCTCCAATCTCATAGTGCCCGCTGAGAACGCGGCTGAAGCGGCGGTGGTCCAGGGCGTCAATGTGTATGGCATGCGACATCTGGCGGAGGTGGTGGCCCTGCTCACGCGGCCCGAAGAATTCTCCCCGGCCGTGGCGGAGGATCATAGCGCGCATGCGGAATCGATCATGGCCCCCGACTTCCGCGATGTCCGCGGGCAGACCATGTCGAAGCGCGCCCTCGAAGTCGCCGCGGCCGGATCGCACAACGTCCTCATGATCGGGCCGCCAGGGTCGGGTAAGACTATGCTCGCCAAGCGCTTCGCGGGCATTCTCCCTCCGCTCACCTTCGAGGAGGCGATTGAGACCACCAAGATCCACAGTATCGCGGGCGCGCTGAGCGGCGGCGTCGGGTTGTTGCACGAGCGCCCCTTCCGCTCGCCGCACCACAGCATTTCCGACGCCGGCTTGATCGGCGGCGGCATGGGCATGCCGCGCCCGGGTGAAGTGAGCCTGGCGCATAACGGCGTTCTGTTTCTGGACGAATTCTCCGAATTCCCAAGGGATGTGCTGGAGATGCTGCGCCAGCCACTCGAGGACGGCTCAGTCACAATTGCGCGAGCTAACATGACGCTGTCGTTCCCCAGCACGCTGATTCTGGTCGCTGCCATGAACCCGTGCAAATGTGGCTATCTTGGCGATTCTTCAAGGGAATGCCGGTGCACGCCGGGACAAATCCAGCAGTATCTGAATAAGATCAGCGGACCGCTGTTGGACCGGATCGACATCCAGGTGGAAGTGCCGGCTGTGCCGTTCAAGGAGTTGCGGGGCGAAGTTGTGGTCGCCTCCTCCGCCGAGATCCGCGCCCGCGTCGAAGGGGCCCGCTCCAAGCAGCAAGCCCGCGGATACTACAATGCCCACACGCCCGCCCGCATGGTCCGCAAGCAATGCGCGCTCGACGAAGCCGGGGAGCGCACGCTCGAAATGGCGGTTCGGCGCATGGGATTCTCCGCTCGCGCTCACGACCGCATTCTGAAAGTCGCCCGCACCATCGCCGACCTCGCCGAGTCGGAGAACGTCTCCGCCAAACACGTAGCCGAGGCGGTTCAGTATCGCAGCCTGGACCGGAACTACTGGAACTGACGCTCGCTTCCCGTCCACGGTTGGCCCGCAAACTCGGGATCTGCCGCGTGTCTGCGATGCAGGACCTGGGCGGTGGCCTGGCGCCGCTTCGCGCCGGGGACAGCCACATTGGAGCTACTTTCGTGTTTTGGGGCAGGCGATTTGGAGAAGATGCGCCTCTTGATACTTGAAACACAACCGCTGCTCGACGATCGTTTCAAGAATGACGATCACCTGGGACCAGATCATGAGCTCGAAGCAGGACCTCACGCCGAAGGAGTTCGGATATGAGGTCAAAATGGAACCGGCGCCGCTGCCGGTTCCGGGAGAGTGCAAGCTCGTGTGAAGACTGCTCAGACGCCGTCCAGGATGCGGTCGAACCGGCGGCTTACTTCCTTGATGTACTCGGCGTCGCCGCTCGCGAGTTCCACGGTGGCGGTTCCGCGATAGTCGATGTCCGCGAACGCCTGGCGTACGGCCTTCCAATCGACCTCGCCTTCGAGCAGCGGCACGTATTCCGGCACGCGCTTCTTGATGGTCGGGTCGAGCCGGTTGGCCCAGTCCTTGATGTGCACCTTCACGATCCGCTTGCCGAGGGTGCGGATCCAGTCCTGGGGATAGGCGTAGCTCATGATGTTGCCGACATCGAAGTAGGCGCGAACCCACGGGCTATCGAAGTCGTCCACATAACGGGCGAACTCCAGCGGGCTGAGCAGGAACTTGTTCTCGACTTCCTCCAAGCCGATGACGACCTTCAGTTCCGCCGCCAAGGGGAGCAGCAGGCGGATCTGGCGCTGGCTCCGCTCCCAGGCTTGGGCATAGGTGGTCTCCGGATTCACCACCGCGGGCACCAGCAGCACCGTGTCGGAGCCCCAGAGTTTGGCGTTGCGGAGGCTGGTGCGCATCCCCTCCATGCTCTTCTCGACCACCGCCGGGTCGCCTGAGGACAGGGGACTGCGCCAGTGTTCCGAGTTCATCACCGAGTGGATGCGGAGACCGCTCGCTTTCGATGCGGCCAGCTTTTCTTCGGCTTGTGACTGGTCCGGCGTGGTGGGGCATTCGATTTCTTCGAAGCCCGCGTCGCGCGCGAGCTGAAATCGCGCGGCGACGCTGAGGGAGGCCGGAAGCATACTGAACTCCACGGCCTTGCGAATCGGCAGGCGGGTTGACGCCGCGGCGGCAGCCAGCGGAGCGGCTGCAACCGACGTGAGGAAGCCGCGGCGGGTCACGGGGGGCATGTCCCGATTCTATAGCGGGCGGCCAGACAATGGCGGCCCGATGCCCGCTACGTTTCCTTCGGTGGAAACTCCTTGTGCGGCGGCGGATTGGTGAAAGCCGCACGCCGCGCCGCGTCGAACGCCTCCACCCGGCCGGACCGGTAGGAGTCCACGCCCAGCACGATGCCGGCCATCACTTGATAACCTCGCAGCGCGTTATACGCCGGCGACTCGCGTGTACGCATGCAGTCCAGCCAGTTGTCGCCCAGCGTGGGACCGTTCTCCGGCAGGATGGAGACTTCGGTCTGGCCGCCGTTGGCCTGCTTGAACTCGTCGAGGAACTCGCGTTCGGGCTTGACTACCGCCGCGGTGCGAGCGCGGGGCTGCGCGGCTTGGGCCGGGCCGGCGCGCCGCTGGTCCCCCATGGAACTCATGGCGGCCTGGCCCTCCAGCACTTCAAGCGTCGCCCAGTTGCCGTAGACGGTCAGCGGCGCCGACGTGGCGTTCGCCATGCAGGAGATCATGGTGACGCAGTATTCGCCGGGGTATTCGATCATGGTCATGTAGGTGTCCGGCGCCTCCCGGTTTTTCTGCACGTAAATGCCACCGATGCCCACCGCGCGGGAGGGAAAGTCGAAACCGATCATGGTGGACATGGTTCCCAGCCGGTGGTACAGCAGGTCCCCGGCGTTGCCCGTGGAGTAGTCCCAGAACTTCCGCCAGCGGAAGTAGCGCTCTTTGCTGAAGCGCCGCTTAGGGGCCGGACCCAGCCACATGTTCCAATCTAGATTGTCGGGGCCCACCTTCGCATCCGGCCAGGAGTCATCTCCCACTCCGGGAATGGGATAGTCCCACATGCCCACGCGCGTGTTGCGGTTGTAGCTGATGAGGCCCCAGACGATCTTCCCCATCTTGCCGGCCTTGATGTACTCGTTGATCTTCCAGTAGAGCCGCGTGGCTGGCCCGGAGCCGCCCACCTGCAGAATGCGCCGCGTCTGGTTGACCAAGTCGTTCAGCTTGGCAGCCTCGGCCAGCGTATGGGTCATGGGCTTTTCGAGGTAGACGTCCTTGCCAGCCAGCAGCGCCTCGCGGGGCCATAGGGTAGTGCCAGTGGTCGGGCACGGCCAGGACTACGCCGTCAATGTCGCCGCGCCGCAAAACCTCACGGTAATCGCGATAGGTCTTCTCCGCGCCGGATTGTTTCTGCGCGTAAGCCAGGCGCGGTTCCCAAACGTCGCACACGGCCATGAACTCGACGTCATTCTTCTGCTGCTTGCGGTTCTTGAAAACCTGGAGCAGCGTCTGAAACTGCATGCCGTTGCCGATGAAGGCGATGTTGATACGGTCGTTGGCGCCCAGCATACGCCCCGCAGACGCGACCCGTCTGGATTGCGCCCCCACGCTGGCCGCGGAAAGCGCCGCGGCCGAAACCGCGACCTCCCGGGTCAGGAAGTCGCGGCGTGTGGAACCGTTACCGGCCATGTGTAGAGTCTCCTTCCCAAGTGCGTTATTTCGGGAACAGCTTCTGCAGTTCGTCCACGGCCACTCGGCGGCCGTACTCGCAGAGTTCGAAGCACTCGGCATGCTGGATCTTCTGAGCCTGTTCGGCGCCATAGCGCTTTTCTAGCGCAGCCCGCACTGTGGCGGAAATCCGCCCGCCGCGCGCCTGCATGAGCCATTTCTTGCGCGCTTCGGGGTCCTTCGGGACGCGGTCGAGGTTACCATCTACCCATGGCAGCCACTCGTACATTTGGGAGACCTGAGCGTCGAGTGCGTTGATCTTGGTTTCCCAGACCTCGTCGATGCTCACGGCCACATCGGGCCGGAAAGGCGCGGGCTTCTGGAAGTTATCGTCGTAGTACAGGAAGATGGGATTCCTGCGCAGCGCCGGCGCTTCGGGAACGATGTTGGGCACCACCACCATGTAAGCCGCGTCCTGGACCAGGATGCCGGTGTAGCGATGATCGGGATGGTAGTCATTGGAGCGCGGCGCCACTACGACATCGGCGTTCCACTGGCGAATGGCGCGGATCACCTGACGGCGCACTTCGAGCGTGGGCATCAGCTCGCCATCGTGGTTGTTCATCACCTCGTACTCAGCGATGCCCAGGCGCCGGGCCGATTCCTGGGTCTCCGCATACCTGCGGCGCGCCAGGGCCGCGCCGCCCATCTCCTGGTGGCCGGCGTCGCCGTTGGTTACAGAAACGAATTTCACGGCAGCTCCGGCCTTGGCGAACTTGGCGGCGGTTCCGCCGAACTTTCCGTCGCAATCGTCCGGGTGAGCGCCGAAGGCGATCACGCGGAGCTTGCCATCCTGCGCTTGCG
The DNA here is from genome assembly GCA_049520795.1 of Bryobacteraceae bacterium. Lineage (GTDB taxonomy): Bacteria > Acidobacteriota > Terriglobia > Bryobacterales > Bryobacteraceae > BOG-224. The sequence goes on along the minus strand of JBEKPK010000051.1, from coordinate 5,882 downwards.
CCATGGCGTTACTCGGGATTGCCAACCCGCACAGTAGCACCATGGCAGGAACAGTTCCAATCGATATGCGTCTCGACATCGGACCTCCTCTCGGCGAGGCGCAACGTCCCGCGGCGGCCTGCGGCGCAAGGCGCCGCACCCCGGCCTTTTGGGATCTTACCAGCAAGCGCGCTTAGCGCGCATGGATTTGCTCGCCTGGCAGCGAGAGCGGCTACCGATAACACGAAATAACGCCGGCCCGAAGCCTGCCCTTGGCGCCCTTCCGCTGGCCGGCGGACCGATGCCTCGGCCGTGCGCCGCCGCGCAACCCGGATGCGGCGGCGGAGCCCGGAAACGGGCGTGGGGAATCGGCTAAGCTCATTTTCCCCAAACGCCGTTTTCGTCCACAACGCCTGGAGTCGTTCGGCATGGGAGAAAAGAGACAAAAGGCCCAAAAGACGCGCTTGGATTATAATCGATACCGGCCAGGAGGCGGCGCCCGCGGTCTTACTCGGAGTCGCAGGAACAGCCGGCATCGCCGTCGCAGCCGCAGCCGGCATCGCCGTCGCACCCGCAGCCGGAATCCGAATCGCAGGAACAGCCGGTGTCGTCCACGCACCCGCAGCCATAGTCGGAGTCGCAGGAGCACCCGATATCGCCGACGCAGGCGCAGCCGGTGTCCGAGACGCAGGGACAGCCGGTCTCGGAATCGCAGGCGCATCCCGAATCCGAGTCGCACGAGCATCCCGTGTCGGAAACGCAAGGGCAGTCGCCCGGGACGCAGTCGCACGTGCACTCGCTGCCGTACGGAATCCCCCTCCCGCAACAAGCTGTGTAGGCGACCCCGCCCCAGGTGTACTGAAGTCCAGTCGATGCCGGCGAAGACGCCGCGATGTCCATGAAACAGACCAGAAAGCGGTTGCCCGCCGGCAATTGATACAGGCGTATGCTCTTGCCCGAAGCAACTGCGAAGTACGTGTTTTGGGCATCCATGACCGTCGATAAGCACGGACCTTCGTTGGCTTCCATTGTGCGCGCCAGGGTCAGATCGGGCGAGGAATAGAGCCGCGCTGGCGCGTCCGTATAGGCGATAGCCAGGAGCTTTCCATCGGCGCTGAAGGCGAGCGATGTCGCGCCGAGGTTCTCCACCACGGAGACGAGCGGGGTAAGGCTTGGAAAAGCGTAGATATGCAATCGCACTCCATCGTGCGCCGCAAGAAAATTGCCGTCCGGACTGAGGGCGAACGCTTTGCCTGCCACCGTTTTCTGGATCGCTCCACTGGAGAGCAGGCGCAGATGCAACTGTGCGCCCGAGGTTATCAGAAAACGCTGCTGCCGCTCCGGCGGCCTGTCGGGGACACGTGACTGGGCTGCCGTAGCGCCGCGCTCGGCGGACCACCAGACGGCCGCTTGAGTCATCGCGTCGGGCGAATCGGCGAAGCTGGTCAGCAGTGTGGCGCCCGAAACCGACCAGACCTTAGTGGTTCGATCCAGACTGACTGAGACCAGTTGGCTGCTGTCGGGCGTGAATGCCACTCCGTTGACCGCGTCCGTGTGTCCCACCAGCGCGCGTTTCGTTGCGCCGTCGGCCGACCAGAGTTCGAGATGGCCTCCCTCCATCGCCACGGCGATCCGATTTCCGTTCGGACTCACGGCCACCTGCAAGGGAATGGCTTGGGTGGCGGTCGCGCGGAAAAGAGCGGCGCCAGGAATGGTCCAGAACTTCACGAAGCTGTCCCGCCCGGCGCTCACCAGGGTATGGCCGTCGGGGAAGAAACCGAGGCTCTCCAGGAGGGCCTGGTGCGCAAAGGCGCCGGCGGAACAGGTTTGCGCGCGGGCGAGCCGGGGAAGTCCCGCAAAAGCCCCGGCGGCTATCAGACCCATCAGGCTTCGGCGCGTCAGCCTCCATCCATCCGCGCTGCGCTCCACAGCGGAGACGCCGGGAGTTTCTCCGGCCTGGCTGGGAGGCAGCGGGAAACCGAGGATTCGGTCTTCAAATCGCTTTTTGGAGGGCGTAACCGCTCCCTCACGGTCGCGGCTCGGTTGGTCCATCGTCAGTTACCTCTTTTCCAAGCAGTGCAGGCCGGCCCTTCCAGTACACTCCGCCGGAAGCGGCGATCTTCTCCAGAATCTGGTCCTTCGTCAGCGCGCGGCTGATGTCGCATCGGCCCGCGCCGGCGAACTCCGCGGAATCCCAATGCAGGGCCTTGTGATAACAGTCGCCCGCGCAACTCCATTTCGCGAAGCATCCGCCGCAATACTCCAGGCGGTCCACGGTATGCGCGCGCAGCGCCGAGTACGCCCGCTCGTCGAAATCGAAGCCGGACGCTCCGGCCGAGGGCCGCCCATAGAAGAACCGCTCCGCCCAAGGCTGCCGCACGTCGGCCACCTCATGGCAAGCGCTGATATTGCCTCCCGGGGAGACGCAGAAATTGTCGTTCGCCACGCCGCAGAAGCGGGTGGTCAGCGTTCCCAGGCGGGCGCCGGAGAAGCGCACCAGCCTCGCCGCTCTTGGGGACGTGCGGCGCGCCGCCCGGTATGCCTCGATGAAAGCCGCCGTCTCCGCATCCGCCGCGTCGCGCCCTCGCCCCATCCGGTACAGCGGTTCCACCTGAATGGCCCGCGGCCGGAAGCGGCGGCAAAGGAAGGCCACCGATTGCGCCAAGCGAGGGACGGCCTCGGCGGCCACCGTCATGCGGATGGAATAGCGAAAACCGGCGCCGTCGAAAGCTCGCAGCGTGGCGAGGACAATATCGCTCGAACCGCGCCCGGAGGGAAAAGGCCGGTTCGCGTCCTGAACCTCCGGCAAGCCGTCGAACGAGACGTTGGCGCTGTCAAGATGTGAAACGATCCACGCCCGCTTCTCCGCCGTGAGCACCCCGTTGGTAGTGAGCGAACTCCGCAGCCGCAGACCGCGACTTCGGGCCACGCCGCGGGCGTAGAGATGCGATTCCACCAGCAGCTTCCAATGCACCGTCGGCTCGCCGGCCGCGTGATAGTTGACCTCGAACGATGGGGCCCCCGAGGCAGCCGCGTTGGCCGCCACGAAATCGATGGCGCGCCGGGCCGTTTCGGGCCGCATGAACGCCGGCGGCGCTTCGCCGGCAGCCGCGTAGCAGTACCCGCAGCGCAGATTGCATGCGCTGGTCAACAGCAGCGTAACGGCGGTTGGCTTCGGCGGGCCCGCAGGCGAAGCGCCGGGCGCGCGCTCTTGATCGACGGCGAGAATCCCGCAACTCCGCAGCAAACCGGCTACCTCAGGCTCTCGGTCGAGATCGTTCTCGCCGGTTTGCAGCTCGCGCAGGAAGCGCACCAGCGGAGCATTTCCTATCAGCGCCGCGCGGCGCAGCGGCGCGTAGATCAAGTACTCCGATTCACTGAGAGGCAGAACAAAAAGCTCCGCCGGCAATCGGTCCCGCGCTCCGGTTTTTGCCACCTCAGCGGTCGCCGTCATGGTTGTTTCGGCGCCGGCGCCGCGCCCGTCCGGAATCGAAGCACCGTATCCGGCAGCGGGACGCCGTTCGCGCTGACGAAAGACTGTCCTCCCGACCAGCGCAACGGAATAGCGTAGTCGCGCTCCGGTTCCAGGGTGACCGGGATGGTAAGCTCCGTGCCGGGTCCGTCGAAGCGCCCGCCGCTGACCTTGGCGCTTTGGTTAGGCCCAATCCGGTTCATCGGCATGCTGAAACGGACCGCGATTTTCGTCACACCGGGGTCCACGTCCCGGGCGCCGTCCGCTATGCTCGTGGAAACCACCTTGGGTTGCAGACGATCGGTCAGGTCATGAATATTGGCCGCTGTCTGGTTGAAGAAAACGACGACGCGCGGCATGAACGACTCGAATGTGGGGTACTGCTGACGGTCCTTCCGATAGGCTCCCAGAAGGTCCACCAGACCGGACATCCAGAAAAAGGAGCGCGAGTTCTCCTTCCCGATCACGATCCGCGCTGCCTCCGGCCCGTCGTGTTCCATCACGTATTCAATGGTGACGGCGCGCGCCAGAGATTCATTCAGCATGGTTTTCCAGTTCCCGTAAGACTGCCGCTCGATGGCCGGGGCCACGGCCGCATAGATCCGGGCGGCCGCTGTCGCCATCCGCGCCGCGAACTTATCGACGGCCGGGTTCACGTACGTGTGCGCAATCTCATGCGTCATGGTGGCGCCCCAATCGGAGTCGAAAACGGGAAGGCCTTCGGCGTCCACTTTGGAGACGCCGGGGATGGCGTAGATTTCTTCAGCCCCGGTCTCATCGATCACGCGCGCCGCGTAGCTGGGGGCCCCGTTCGCGAGGCCGGGAACAATCGCAAACGCCGCCGGCCCCGGCACGCCGAAGAACCGGATGAACCAGGCCAGGTCGGCCTTCTCTTGCAGGAACGCTTCCAGACGGTCGTTTGTGGCTTCGTAAAGCGGCTGCTGGGATTGCAGGAAATCTTCGAAATTGGCGTCGGCGGCGAATTGCCGCGCCGCGCTTAGGAAAGCGCGAGCCTTGCCGGGGTCCCACTTCTCAAACAAATGTACCCTTGGGCTGTCGAACGGGACGCGCTCGTCAAGAGTGTCCACGTCCCGCACGTAGGCGGCGATTTTCATAGGGGCTTCAAAGCCGATGCCCAGCGAGCGCGCCAACTGGACCGCCTCGTGATCGCGGTATGGCGCGAAATACGCGTCAATGGCCTGGTCGTACAGGGGAACGCGGCACTGGCGGTATTCCTGGTTTCCGGCGAGCCGGAACAGAATACTCATCAGTTCGACGCGGGGGTCGACCGCGGCGCGCAACTCCTGCGCACGGAGGGCGACGACCAGCGTTTGGCCAAACAGAACCGCCGGAATCAGGACGGCGAACAAGAACTTGCGCATGACGAACGTGTCCTTTTAACGGAGAATTCCCTTCATCTACTACGCGGGAAAGGCGAACAAACGGGGCCACGCGCGGAGTGGTGGGGGATTTCGGGCCCGCGGCGGCCGGCGTGGCGTCGGCGGCGCAGCCGAGTGGGCAGGTTGAACCTTGACGAGCGGTAGCTTTTAGGCTACTGTTGGACGTGGACCCGATTGAGATCCTCCTGTATGTGAGGGGCCGCTCGACTCCGTTTTCAGACTGGCTTGCCTCGTTGAAGGATTCCCGGACGGTCGCCATCGTGCGAGCGCGTTTGAATCGAATTCGGCTGGGCAACTTCGGCGACTGCAAGTCCATTGGCGGCGGCGTCGAGGAACTTCGGATCGATTTCGGTCCGGGTTATCGAGTCTACTACGGACGGGATGAGTCGCTGGCTGTGATCCTCCTTTGCGGCGGCGGCAAAGGGACGCAAGCCAGGGATATTCCGAGAGCACGGCAGTATTGGAAGGAGTATTTGGATGCCAAAACCGACAGTTAGGACCGAACCGTATCGGGAGAGCCTGCTCGATTCGCTCAAGAATCCGGAGGAGGCGGCCCGGTACCTCAACGCGTGCCTGGAGGACGAAGACGAGCATGTGTTTCTTCTGGCCCTTCGGGACGTTGCCGACGCCCATGGCGGCGTCAGAGCCCTGTCGCGCAATGCGCACCTGAACCGGGAGAGCCTCTATCGAATGCTCTCCAGTTCCGGCAATCCAACCCTCGACAGCCTGGCCGCGGTGTTGAATGCTTGCGGGCTGCGCCTGGCGGTCCAGTCCACCCAGCCCCGTCGACAGAAGCGCCGAATCGCATGAGGCCGCAGGAATCTCCCGGCAGGAGATGAGTCAGTCAAGCATCAAAGAACGCGTTAGCCTGGACTGCGCGATTTCTATCGCGCCGTAAGAAATCGCGCGGTTCAGGCTGTTTGAATGTATAAGGACGCAAATGGCGAAGGGTTCTCCTGAAGGGTACAATGCGGAGACCGGCTTTGCAGAGTCGGCTCAGAAACCTCAAACAGGAGAACCCCATGAACGTC
>JBEKPK010000050.1:0-20898 GCA_049520795.1 Bryobacteraceae bacterium | reverse complement strand
ATTGTTAACGTCTGCGATTTTCGATAATTGCGGTGGGGTGGGTGGTGGGGTTCGAACCCACGGCCACTGGAACCACAATCCAGCGCTCTACCAGCTGAGCTACACCCACCGTGACGAGGGACCCTTCAAGTTTATCAAGGAGTTGCGAGGACTGCAAATCTGGAATTCCGGCCCGAATGTGAGACAGCCGTGGTGTGAGTCCCCTCCAATCGGCACCATCAATCTGCGACAATGTGCTTCTGGAGCACGGGAATCCGGTTCTGATGCTCCGCTCGTAAAGGCAACCGGACGCCATACTGCGATGGAGTGAAAGCGCCCCACGGCTGGCGTTGGTATGGAATTGAGGAACTCATGCGCCCCCATCTGGAGAACGTTAGTCTACGCGGCTTTAAGACGATTCGAGAACTGAGGGATTTCGCGCCGGGTTCCCTGACGGTCTTGATCGGCCCCAATGGGGCGGGCAAGTCCAACTTCATGTCCTTTTTCCGGCTGCTTTCGTGGGCCCTGGTACCGCCCGGCGGATTGCAGGAGCATGTCGCAAAACTCGGGGGTGCTAGTGCTCTCCTGCATGACGGACCAGATCGTACCTCGTCCATAGAAGCTCAGCTTCGTCTCGTCACTGAGGCCGGCCAGAACGAGTATTTCATTCGATTGGCACATGCCGCCGGGGACACATTAATCTTCACGGAAGAAAAGTACCGGTTCTCGAGTTCCCGTTTCGCCACGCCCGCAAGGTGGACGGACCTTGACGTCGGACAGCGGGAGGCAAGACTTGTGAATAAGGCGGAACAAGGAGACGCGACGGCAAGGACCATTCACAATCTTCTGAGGCGAGTGATTTTCCATCAGTTTCACAACACGTCGGACACTGCTCGTATTCGACAGAAGTGGTCTGTTGATGAAGGTCGATGGCTCAAGGAGGACGCCGGGAACCTGGCGCCATTCCTCTTCCGACTCCAGTCGCAGCAGCCCCGATATTATCAGCGGGTCGTGGAAACAATACGCTTGGTTCTTCCCTTTTTCGCCGATTTTGAATTCGAAGCCGAATTCGATCGGCTGCTACTTCAATGGCGGGAAAAAGGCACGGATCGGATCTTCAACGCCAGTCAAGCAGCGGATGGAATGTTGCGGATTCTTGCGCTCGTTGCCCTGCTGCAACAGCCCGAATTCGACCTGCCGGATGTTCTCATCCTGGATGAACCGGAACTGGGTCTTCATCCGTATGCGGTCGAAGTCGTGGCGGGACTGATACGCGCCGCGTCGCAAAGTGTCCAGATCATACTGGCAACACAGTCGGTCTCCTTGATCGATAGGTTTAACCCCGAGGACATCGTCGTGGTTAACCGCGTTGGACGAGAATCTGAGTTTCGGCGGCTTGGAACCGATGCCCTCGCCGGGTGGCTCCAGGAATACAGCCTCTCCGAGCTGTGGGAAAAAAACGTCATCGGCGGGAGGCCTTGAAGTCTTGGCGCGGCTGCATATCGTGGTCGAAGGTCAGACGGAGGAGACGTTTGCGCGCGTTCTCCTCGCACCTTCGCTCGGCGAACGGTCGGTTTTCGCGGATGTCCACCGCGTGACCACAGGCAGGAGGGGTCCAAGAATATATCGCGGTGGACTCGTAAGCTACGCGCATTTGAAACGCGACTTGACGCTCTGGATGAAGGAGGATCAGGATTCGGATTGTTGGTTCACGACTATGGTGGATCTTTATCGAATTCCGGACGACGTGCCAGGTTACGCGGAATCCCGCAAGATCCTCGATCCAGTCCAGAGAGTGAAATTTCTTGAACAGCAATTGAAATCGGATGTTGGTCACCCGCGGTTGGTGCCATACATTCAACTCCACGAATTCGAGGCCCTGCTCTTTTCCGATCCCGGCAGTTTCTCGACTGCATTTCCGGACAGTACCGAAGAGATAGCCGCTCTAGCCCGAATCCGTCACGAAGCGGCCAGTCCGGAGCACATCGATGATGGAGCCGAGACGGCTCCGTCAAAACGAATATGCAATCTATTTCCACAGTTTGCGAAGCCGGTGCACGGCCCGATAATCGCGCGGGACATCGGTCTACCGAAGATTCGCGAGGCCTGCCCGCATTTCAATGAGTGGATTGATGCCCTCCTGAGTCTGTAGCGCACGTTGCCAACCGTTTTCACCTCTGAAGCCGCGCTCCAACCCGCGACTGAAAGCGGCTGGGGGCGCTCCCCCTACAGCCCCGCCTCTTGCCACAACTCCTCCACCCGGCGTTTGACCTCCGCCGGCATCTCGATTACGCCGGGCCAGGGCCTGGTGAAGCCCTCGCCGGGCCATTTGCGGGTGGCATCCACGCCCATCTTCGAGCCGTAGTTCGGCAGGCGGCTGGCGTGGTCCAGGGAATCGACAGGCCCCATGGTGAACTGGATGTCCCGCTCGGGATCGATGTTGTTGAGCGCCTTCCACGCCACCTCGCGGGTGTTCTGCACGTCCACATCCTCGTCCACCACCACGATGCACTTGGAGAACATGGCCTGCCCCAGGCCCCAGATCGCGTGCATCACCTTGCGCGCGTGGCCGGGGTACGATTTTCTCATCGAAACCAGAATCAGGTTGTGAAACACGCCCTCAGCCGGCATGGCGATGTCGCGCACCTCGGGCAACTGCATCCGCATCAGGGGAAGAAAGATGCGCTCGATGGCCTTGCCCATGTAATAGTCCTCCATGGGCGGCGGACCCACGATGGTGGTGGCGTAAATGGGCCGCTCGCGGTGAGTCATCGCCGTCAGGTGGAACACCGGGTATTCGTCGGCCAGCGAATAGAAGCCGGTGTGATCGCCGAAGGGACCCTCGGTGCGCAGCTCGTCCAACTCCACATAGCCTTCGAGCACGATCTCCGCGTTGGCCGGAACCTCCAAATCGCTGGTCCGGCACTTCACCATCTCCACCGGGCTTTGGCGCAGGAACCCGGCCACCATCATCTCGTCCACGTCCGGCGGCAGGGGCAGAATGGCCGAGTAAGTGGTGGCCGGGTCGGAGCCGATGGCCACCGCCACGTCCATCCGCTGGGGCCTAACTGGGGACAGTGCCGAATTGCACAATTCTATTGAGAGCTCTCCGCCCGCCCGGCTACTATGCCGTCAAATGGCCAGAACTGCGAGAGCCGTAGCTGTGGACAGCCCTCATCACGTCACCCAACGCGGCGCCGGGCGCCAGACGGTGTTCTTCACGGACCGCGACCGCGCGGTATACCTCGACGCGCTTTTCGACTACGCTACGCGCTACAGTCTGCGCGTGTGGGGCTACTGCCTCATGAGCAATCACGTTCACTTCGTGGTGGTTCCGGAGAGGGAGCGGAGTCTGGCGCGCGTCTTCGGTCTCACGCACAGCGATTACGCGCGATACGGAAATCTCGTCCGCCGCGGTTGCGGGCACTTCTGGCAGGCGCGATTCTATAGTTGCGCATTGGATGAGAGCCACGCCTGGAAGGCGTTGTCGTATGTGGAGCGAAACCCCGTCCGGGCGGGGTTGGTGGAACGGGCGGAGGACTACGCTTGGTCGACGGCGGCGGCGCACTGCCGGGCGGACCCGTTGGAGGGGCGTCTCGACCTGCGGGAATGGCAGCGCTCTTTCACCGGAGAGCGTTGGCGGGAGGCGCTGCGCGTCGGGGTGGAGGAAGAGGCGTTAGAGGAGCGAATTCGGGAGGCGACCAGGCGCGGGTGTCCGCTGGGCAGCGAAGCGTTTGTGGAGCGCGTTGGCCGTGCGTTGGGACGGGATCTGCGCCCGCGTGCCCCGGGCCGTCCGCCGAGCCAAGCGGCTGTGAAGCGCTCGGCGATGGGGTAATGCGGCTGGGCTGCACGCGTTGCCTGAGGGGAATTCTCAACCGGCGCTGACTAGGGCGACCTTCTCACAGGCGCTCGGCTGTGACGTGGCGCAGGCACTCCTGCCGACGCTTGGCGACGCGCTCGGCTGTGACGTGGCGCGGGCACTCCTGCCTGCCGCGTCGGCACTCATGCCGACGCTTGGCGACGACACTTTATCGGAAACGCGAACACGTGTCGAGACGAGTCTCGACACGGCAGACACGAGTCCCACATCGGTGAGATATGCCCGTTAGTTACGCCGCCTTCGCACCCGGCCAGCCGCTCGCGCTGATCGCCGGGCCGTGCATCATCGAGAGCGAAGAGCACGTGCACCGCATGGCGCTCGGAATCCGCCAGGCGGTAGGCGATTTCATCTTCAAGGCCTCCTTCGACAAAGCCAACCGCACCAGCGGAACCGCCTACCGCGGCCCCGGCCTGCGCGAGGGCCTGCGGATTCTGGCGGGCGTGAAGGCCGAGGGCTTCGCCATCCTCACCGACATCCATGAGGCCTGGCAGGCCGAGCCGGCCGCGGAAGTGGCCGATGTGCTTCAGATTCCGGCCTTCCTGTGCCGCCAAACGGATCTGCTGCTGGCCGCCGGGCGTACCGGGCGGATTGTGAATATCAAAAAGGGCCAGTTCATGGCGCCCCATGACATTCACCACGCCGCGGAAAAAGTGGCCTCGACGGGCAATAGCCAGGTGCTGCTCACCGAGCGCGGCTCCTCGTTCGGCTACAACAACCTGGTGGTGGATATGCGCGGCCTGAAGATCATGCGCGATTCCGGCTGGCCCGTGATTTTCGACGCCACCCACAGCGTGCAGTTGCCAGGCGGCGCCGGCGACGCCTCGGGCGGCCAGCCGCAGTTCATCGAGCCGCTGGCGCGCGCGGCCGTGGCGGCGGGCGTGAGCGGCGTCTTCGTGGAGGTCCACGACGCCCCCGAAAAGGCCCTGTCGGATGGACCAAACGCCTTGCGGCTCAGCCTGCTGTCCGCTTTTTGGGAGAAATTGAAGGCGATCCACGCGGTGGTGAGGTAGGCGAATGGCCAGTTTCCGGTAACGCTTCAGAGTGGGGCAGCCAATCCTGGCTGCCGCCGCCTTTCAGGCGGCGCAAACGCTCAAAATCCCTGAGAACTCCCGGCCCCTGATCCCACACACTTCGCATGGCAACGCTTCAGGGCCACGTGGGCCGGCAGTCGCGGTAGAGGCTCGTTGTGGGGCAGCCAATCCTGGCTGCCGCCGCCCTTCAGGCGGCGCAAACGCTCAAAATCCCTGAGAACTCCCGGCCCCTGATCCCACATGCTTCGCATGGCGACGCTTCAAAGCCACGTGGGCCGGCAGTCGCGGTAGAGGCTCGTTGTGGGGCAGCCAATCCTGGCTGCCGCCGCCTTTCAGGCGGCGCAAACACTCAAAATCCCTGAGAACTCCCGGTCCCTGATCGCACATACTTCGCATGGCGACGCTTCAAAGCCACGTGGGCCGGCAGTCGCGGTAGAGGCTCGTTGTGGGGCAGCCAATCCTGGCTGCCGCCGCCTTTCAGGCGGCGCAAACGCTCAAAACCCCTGAGAACTCCCGGCCCCTGATCGCACATACTTCGCATGGCGTACAGCGAACGCCGCTTGCCTCACTTCTCAGTGACCGGAGTCCCCATGTTTGTCACTTTCCGGCTGCATGGCAGTCTCCCCCGCGGACGTAGCTTTCGCCCCGATATCCTGACCTCCAACGGAGATGCCTTTGCTGCCATGGACCGGCTTCTCGATACCGCCAGGTCCGGACCGTTTGCGCTGCGCCGCCCGGAAATCGCTCGTATGGTGGCTGCCGCCATCCGGGCCGGAGACAACGGGTTTCAGCGCTACCGGCTCGACGCCTACGTAGTAATGCCCAATCACGTCCACATGCTGGCGACGTTCTCCGTTCCCTCCCCATCCTGGCTGGGCCCGCTCAAGGGCTTCACGGCCCACGAAGCAAACCGCATTCTCGGAACCGCGGGGAGCAGGTTCTGGCAAGACGAGAGCTATGACCATCTGGTCAGAGACGGAGAGTTCGAGCGCATACGTCGGTATATCGAGTGGAATCCGGTAAGAGCCGGCCTCGCGGCGAACCCGGAGGAGTTTCCATGGTGCAGCGCCGCAAAAAGCGACGCCGCCTGAAAAGGCGGCGGCCGCCAGGATTGGCTGCCCCACTCGAAGCCGTTGAACATCGCGGCAACCGCCTACCACAGTGGGAGCAGGAACAGAACGCGGTGGCATAGCCCTTTACGCTCGAATCAGTTCTCGGCCGGCACTTTCTCAATATGATCGATCTGTACGAGGGACCGGCACGGTCGCAGTTCCAGTTGCGTCTTTCCTCTGCATGACGATGTGGCTTCCCCGTTGCCGCACCCTTTGAAACCCATGCCGCTCCAAGATGCGACAAACGGCTTCGCCGGAGAGCGGCCCGAGTCTAGGCAACCCTGACCTCAACCTGCGTGACCAGCACCTCCGGTTGAAAACGCCGCTCCACCTCCGAAGCGTCCGCGCACTCGAAGAAGAGGCCCAGCGCCTCAACCAGGTTGTCGCGCGCTTCCTCGATGGTGGCGCCCTGGCTGGCTATGTCGTACTCCGGGCAGAGCGCCGAGTACCCGCTCTCTTCGCGCTCGATGATCGCGGTCAAACGTCGCAGATCGGCCATGCCTCATTCTACCGTCCATCTCGAGTCGCCGCTCTCCGCTGCAAGTTGCGAGAAGGGAAGCGGTCGAAAAACCGCGTTTCATTCCCTTGACGCGTGTCGCCTCGTCCCCACCCGCCCAATCCCGGTGACAACACTTTTCATTTTTTATCTATAAGATTCTAAATCACTTCCCATCCATCGCCCCCCGCCGCCCACCCCCTCGTCTGCTACCCTCGAAGCGGAATGTATGCCTACTATCCTTCAAATTGAGGCGAACCGCCGCAACGCCCGGAGCTCCACCGGCCCCCGCACCGACCAGGGCAAGGCCGTTTCCCGCTTCAATGCCCTCAAAACCGGCATTGACGCCCGCTCCCACGTCATCCCGGGCGAGGACCCCAACGTTCTCGAAACCCTCGCCCTTGACTATTACGAGCGTTTTCAACCCGCCGCCCCCGAGCAGCGCTACCTCGTCGACGCCATAATCTCCGCCGAATGGCAACTCCGCCGCCTCCGCAAAACCGAGGCCCAGATCTGGGAGTACGGAATGCACGCCTGGCCAGCTCCAGTCCGGCTATCCCGCTCCGGCCCAGGCCAAGGCGTCCGCCCCGGAATTACTACCCATCGCGCCCGCCCCGGCCGAATTGGAACCCCCGCCAAATCAACCTCCTAGCCCCGGAATTGGGTTCGTTCCTTCAAGTCGGGTATGCTCTAGCCCCAATGCTGTTCACTTGGCACGTCTGCTCCTCCGTGGCGCAGGCTCTCAGCCTGCCGACTCGACACTCGTGTCGAGTCTCTGGACTTTGGCCCTTTTCCACTCAGTTCACCGCATAGAGCACGGCAGAGCGGATGTCGGGGGCGAATTTCTCAGGCTTCGCGGTCGGGGTGGAGAGGGTCGCGAAGTCCGAGAAATTCGAGAGTCCCAGGCCGCGAGCCCAGACCTCGGCTCGTAGCTGATGGATGGCCCGTTGAGTGGAGAATCGGGTGGGCGCGGTGTCGGCCGCCCACTTGGGAGGTGGCCGCAGGTCGGGATTGAGGGCGTGATCCAGACTGCGCAGCATGGCCAACAGCAGCATGGCATAGGAAGCCACTTGCAGGGCCGGCACCGCTTCCACCGAGTCGGGGTGGCGCACCTGCGCCTCCCCGACTCCCAATAAGGTTTTCTCTTCGCGGAAGTTCACCTCGATGCCCCAGCGCCGGACGTAGCCCTGGACTACGGAGCACAGCTCCAAGGCGGGATCGGTGCAAATCAGAAACGCCGGTTGTCGGTAGAGCAGCTTGGAGTTTTTGCGGAGACGATAGCTTACGGGGGCGATGACGACCAGTTGGAGGGTATGCTGCAATCCCGCGGTGCGCCACAGAATCGGCAGCAAACGTTTCACGCGCAGCCGACGAATCGCCCCGCTGATAAACACATCGAGCGAAGTCCAGGGTACGGCGTCATCGGTGCGCAACTGCTCGGGGGTAGGCGCCGGGGCGCCGTAGCGGCGGGGACGGCCGCGCTGCGGAGGAGCCTGAGGCGGCTCCGGCAAGAAATAGAGCTTGGCGTCTTTGCGAATCCGACCCACCAAGGTAGTGCGGGAGGGGAGCTTCTTCAAAACCGTCGCATTCGTGTAGCCGCCATCGACAAAAAGGTGGAGGGGCCGTTGGGAACCGTTGGGTTCGGCGTCCAGAGCCAGACGCAGTGCGGCGATCTGCTGGGACGCCCGTAGCGGGATGCGCGCCAGGCGGGCGGCACGGCGATAGGTTTCCCACTCGCCGGGGGAAGCTTTCGAGGAGGGCTTGGTGGGAGTGGGCACGTGCTGAAACGCGATCGGGACCATGCGGTCCCCTCCGTTAGACAAGGGGAGGGAGGCGGAGAACTGCAAGACGCGCTGGGCACGCACGAAATTGGTCTGGAAGTGAGGGCCGAGGGGGTCGCGGCGCCAGGCGACGCCGGGAATGCGGATGCCGGTCTTATGTAACAGCGAATCGTCGATGGCGACGCAGAAGGGGGCGTCGGGAGGCAACTCGGCGAGGAGGGCGCGGCGGATGACGGCGAAGACGGCGGCGGCGGGCCAGCGGTGGCGGGAGAAGAGACGATACTCCGCCGACCAGTCCTGGAACTCCAACCCGCAGGTGGTCAACAAGCCGGTCACGGTATGGCGACCCAAGCAGAGCAGGCTGCTCAGCGCGAGGGTTTCGGCGCGCGTGGCGACGCGCTGCTGGTCGAAGGCGGGGACGCATTCGCGCCAGAGTTGCTGGAAGGCGGAGAGGATGCCGGAAGAGTTTTTTTAACGTAGAGGCGGGTGGGTGGAGGCGGCGGAGAGCCAGCAGGCTCTTATCCTCAACGATCCACTCGACGGTTTCGCCGCGAGAGAAATCCATGGCCTGAGCGAGAGCGGAGGGGAAGTTGATGTACCACTGTTCGCTGGCCTTGCGTTTGATGAGTTGGACTTTGGTGGGAAAACCCATAGGGGGGCTCCTTTCGCAATCTAGTCAATAAACTAGATATCAGAAATCGAGCCCGATTACAACAGAAAAGCGCAGAAATGTTCCTTATCTAGTGAAGGGCCAAACTCCAGCGACTCGACACTCGTGTCGAGTCTGGCGCTCGGTCCGCCACCAAGCGTCGAGAAAAGTCTCGACGCGGCAGCCTGAGAGGCTGCGCCACGGAACAGAGCAGCGATTAAGTGAACAGTATTGGCTGTAGCCCGGCCTTCTCACAGCCGCTCGGCTGTGACGTGGCGCAGGCACTCCCGCCAGCTAAAGCATGCCCCACTGTGATACACGTCTGGTGACGTGACCACCAACGCCGGGTCTTCCTATCTGCGCTGGGCCGCCGTGTGTGATTACACCCATTCTGGTGGATGCGTGGCTCTCTGAAATGCCGACAGTATAGGGCTGCAAGAGGCGGGAACAGCAGATCAACGTGAAATGGCGCCAAAATAGAGTTGTCGTTTATTGACGCAATCGGTTCCGCTTGGGAGACCGCCCGTGAAAAAGTTGATGCTATGGATGATAGCCTTCGCGACATTGCCGGGAAGCGCCTTGCAGGCCCAGAATGTCACCGGCAGTTGGCAGGGCACATTGGAGGCCGGTCCGCAAAAACTGCGGATCGTGGTCAAGATCTCGTTGGAAGACGACAAGTTGAAGGCTACGCTGTACAGCATCGACCAACAAGCGCCGGGCATGCCCGCCAGTACCGTCACTAAGGACGGTTCGACGATAAAAATCGCGATCGGCGGGCTAGGTAGCTATGAGGGAAAGCTGAGTGGGGACGGGAACGCGATTTTGGGGACCTGGACTCAGGGCGCGCCGATGCCTCTGAACCTGGTACGCGCCACCCCCGCGACTGCGTGGACGATTCCTGAACCTCCGCGCCCGCCGGTACGGATGGCCGCGAATGCCAATCCGGCTTTTGAGGTGGCCACTATCAAGCCGAGCGACCCTGCCCGGCCAGGCAAAGTATTTACGGTAAGAGACCAGGACGTTATGACCGTCAATACGACTTTGAATGATCTCATCACAACGGCCTATGACCTTCATGCCCGGCAGATCACGGGCGGTCCGTCCTGGCTCGATTCGGATAAATACGATCTGACCGGGCGACCCGACGTGCCCGGCCAGCCCAGCGTCGCGCAGATCAAGATCATGCTTCAGAAGCTGATAGCAGATCGCTTCCAGCTCAAATTCCATCGCGAAAAGAAAGATCTCTCCGTGTACGCGATCGGCGTTGCAAAAGGCGGAGCAAAAATCTCCAAGAGCCAGGCGGATCCGAACGGCCTGCCCGGCCTGTTTTTCGGTGGAGGAGGACCGGGAGGGGGAATGAGCTTTAACGTCAGGAACGCGACCATGGCGGAAGTCGCCAGCACGCTGCAGGGCGCGGTCCTGGATAGGCCTGTCGTGGATCGGACAGGACTTGCCGAAAGGTACGACTTCATCGTGAAGTTTACGCCCGATGCGGGTCAGATGGCTGGCTTTGGGCAGGCGGGCGGCCCGTCTCCGGCTGCCGACAATCCCGATGCACCCCCGGATCTGTTCGCCGCATTCCAGCAACAATTGGGGTTGAAGATCGAGACATCCAAGGCCACAGTCGATGTCCTGGTCATTGACAAAGTGGAGAAGCCTTCCGCAAATTAGCAAGGGCGCGGGACGAACTCCAGAACGTAGCCGGGTTTAGCGGCGCCAGATTCGGGGTTCGCGGCCGGGGCGCCGCGGCGGCGAATGCTCGGAATACGAGGCGCTGATCAACGCGGCGGACTTTATCTCGATTCTTAAGCTCAAAGCCAGGTTACGCGTGGACTCCGAGATTCAATAGCAGATGGGCGCGAGGATGACGGGCAAGCTAAAGCATGCCCCACTGTGATACACGTCTGGTGACGTGACCACCAACGCCGGATCTTCTTATCTGCGCTGGGCCGCCGTGCTGGCGCCGGGCGCGCTGCTGTGGTTCTTTCCTCTTCCTGGATTCAACGCCGGGCAAAGCCATCTCTTGGCCGTTTTCGTGGCCACCATTGTGGCCCTGGTGGCTCGCCCCATGCCCATGGGCGCCAGCGTGTTTCTGGCGGTGACTGTGCTGGCGCTCACCCGGACCGTGCCGGCCGCGCGGGTGCTTTCGGGCTTCGCCAACCAAACCGTTTGGCTCATCGTGGCGGCGTTCCTGTTCGCCCGCGCCATCGGCGTCACCGGGCTCGGGATGCGGGTGGCCTACCTGCTGATCCGCCGCTTCGGGTCGAGCTCGCTTCGCCTGGGATACTCAACCGTGGTCTCCGGCGTGCTGCTCGCGCCCTTCGTCCCGTCGGATACGGCCAGGGGCGGCGGCGTGGTCTATCCCATTACGCGCAGCCTGGCCAGCGCCTTCGACTCCGAGCCGGGGCCCACGGCGGGGCGCATCGGATCGTTCCTGATCCTGGTAGGGTTCCATGGCAACTACCTGGCCTCGGCGGTCTTTCTCACCAGCATGGTGGCCAACCCGCTGATCGCCGATTATGCGCTGAGGATCGGGCACGTCCAGCTCACCTGGTTGCGCTGGCTGGCGGCGTCTTCGGTCCCGGCCGCGGTCTCGGTGGCCCTGGTCCCCTACCTCATTTACCGCTGGCATCCACCCCAGATCCGCCGCACGGAAGCGGCCCGCGAGCTGGCCCGTCATCGGCTCCGCGAAATGGGCCCGATCAGCCAAAAAGAGATCGGCCTGGTTGTCATTCTGATCGCCGTGATGGCCGGATGGATCACTTCTCCGTGGCATGGCATACCGAACGCATTCGTGGCTTTGGCTGGAATCTCCGCCCAATTGATTTTCGGCATATTGGCGTGGGACCACCTGCTCACCGAAACCAGAGCGTGGGACGCCCTCATGTGGTTCGCGCCGCTGCTGATGATGTCGGATGAGCTGGGATCGAGCGGCGTCGTGAAGCTGGCGTCGGAGGCCCTCTTCGGGCGCTTGAAGGGCTGGCCGTGGGCCGCCGCGCTGGCCGCGCTGGTTTTGGTCTACATCTACGCGCACTATGCTTTTGCGAGCATGACGGCGCACGTCACGGCGCTCTACCCGGCGTTTTTCGCCGCCGCGCTGGCCACGGGGGCGCCGCCGCTGCTGGCGGCTCTGGCGCTGGCTTTCTTTTCGAACCTGAACGCGGGCATCACGCACTACGGCACCGGTTCCGCGCCAGTTTTTTTCGGCGCCGGCTACGTGGCGCCGGGCACGTGGTGGAAGCTCGGCTTTCTGATTTCGCTGGTGAATATCGCCATCTGGCTGGGCGCAGGCTCTCTGTGGTGGAAGCTGATCGGGCTGTGGTAAGCCCTGGGAACACGCGGCGCAGGATCAATTGGCCGGTGGCCGGCGTCTCAACTCCATGCCGCCCAGATAGGCCGCCAGGTTCGCCATCTCGTCGCCGCTGAACCGCGGCCAGGAAATTTTCTTCAGGCGCATGCGGTCCGCCATCGCCGGCCCGTGTTTTGAGAGAGCGGCCACCATTTCGAAGGACGACATTCTCCCGGCCATGGACGACCGGCTTGGGGCGCCGCTGGAGGGGTCGTCATGGCAGGCGTCGCAGTGCTTGCCGGCAAATACCTTTCGGCCCTGCTCCAGGTTGCCCCGCTCCTCGAAGAACTGGGTCGAAACCAGGTAACCCACCAACCGGCGCATCTCTTCATAGCTAATCGGGGCCGGATTAGGCGTTGTGCGGGCCGGGTGGTTCCACATGGCCGCCGCAAAGTCGGTCAGGCTGTATCGGGTGAAGCGATCTTGCAAAGTCAACGTTCCCTTGTGGCAGCCGGCGCAGCCTTTCGACACAAACAACTGCTCACCGGGCTCCGCCGAACCCGGCGAGAAACCGCCGGCGTGGCCGGGCCCTTGGGTGTTCCGCAGATACACCAGCAGATCGGACATTTCCTGGGCGGAGAAGTGAGGATCGGGAATCCCCTTCCGGTCGAGCGCCGGTTTCATCTCCCCGGAGTGATTCCACATCTGCTGCGCGAGGGCGATCGGGTCGGCGAGCGACTTCCAAGCCGATACCGGCTGGATGCCCTCGTGAAGCGCTGACCCGATGCCATGGCACTCCACGCACCGCTTTACGCGAAAGACCCGCTCGCCGCGCCGGGCATCGCCGGGCTGCTCGAAATAACGGGCGGCAAAGAAAAAGACGAACAGATCCGCCGCCTGCTGCTCGCTCAACTCGGGCCTGGCAAGTCCTTTCGTGTCCATGGCGGCCCACATAACGGGAGCATGGTTCCACAGCAGGCCCGCCATGATGTAGGGGCTGAAGCCCCGCTCGACGCCGCGCCCCAAATCGGGCGCGCTATTTCCGCCCTCTCCGGCGATGCTGTGGCAGGCGACGCAATTTCGGGTGCGGAACAACTCCCTGCCGCGGTCCGCATCGCCAGGCGGCAGACTCCGGGTGGCGCAAATCCCGGCGGCTATCGCGAAGAGCAAACCTACCAGTCGCTTCATCATCCAAGGCCGCCCGGAATGGGAGGGCCTAAACAGAAGCGGCAGCCCAGGCGCCATGGCTGCCGGGCCGCCGCTGTTTTCCTGAATGCGCAGTTCGGCTTAACGACTTCGGGCCTGTAATGAGATTACCATCCCAAGCGCGCACTCGGCATCCCAACCGCTCCCTTACGGTCGCGGCTCGATGTGGAGAGTCGCGGCTCGATGTGGAGAGTCGCGGCTCGATGTGGAGAGTCGCGGCTCGATGCGGAGAGTCGCGGCTCGATGCGCTCAGCGCATGGCTACCAGAATTTCCGTCTGTTGCCCCACTGCGGCGACGGTCTTCTTCAGCTCCCGCTCCGTGCGCGACATCGCAAAGTCGCGTCCCTCCGACGCGGTCGAAATTCGGGCCAAGAAGTACTGATCCCCGTAGCGATGGAAAACCAGCTTAGCATCCTGCGAGCCGGCGTAAGGATCGGCCGGGCTGGATAAAACGGAGTAGCTCTTACTACCCACTAACTGTACCTGCGTCAACCCGGCTTGGGAACTAATAGCATATTGCCCGGGCGCCACCGTCGTGGTCCCAACGACAAATCCAAACGGGATGTCCACTCGAACAGTGGTCACCTGCGCGCATAGCGGGAGCGCCAGAACAGCAACGGCAAAAACCGCAAACCCCAGTTTCTTCACTTTGTAATCCCCTCCACTGTGTCACCCAAAACCGACGTTGTTTCCGGGCAGAACCGCCCGGAGCGACGGCGCCAGAACAGTGGCGCAATCTTCCCAGCTTCTCATATGGAAAATGTCCAGGTCTGGAGGTTCTAGCTGCACAAACCGGCGCATTCCCTCAATGAGCGACTGATTCATGATAGCCGGACTGCCGCGGAACGACAAGGAGAATCGTGGAGGACCTGTGAGCTCCTATACCTTAAAGACCGGGTGATTCTGAAAGCCCGGCTCGCCCAGGAGCGAATACTGGCCTGCAAGGCCGGCCGGAAGAGTACGGAGCTGCTTTTCGAGGTAGGTGTGCAGCATGGGGTCGGTATCCGCGGAAATGCTGTGCCGCCCCTCCTCGATGGCCACCCGCGTGGTCACGCCGCTGCCGGCGAAGAAGTCCAGGGCCACGGAGCCGGGCCACGAAAGCGCCCGCATGAGCCGCCGGATGAGCGCCCGCGGCTTTTGGGTGGGGTGCCCCACGCGTTCCTTGGCGTTGGCGTTCAGACGCGCCATGCGCCACACATTGGTGGGGTTCTTGCCCTTCTCCAGGCTCTCCGGCCGCAGCCGCTTGTCGCGGGAATAGGCCGCTTTGGCGGCTCCGTCGAAGGGCTCGCGCACGGCGTCCAGGTCGAAATAATATTTGGCCGTTTTACCGAACCAGGCGATTTCTTCGTGCCGGTTGGCGAAGAAGCGATGAGCGCTCACTCCGTTGGGATAGGCCCACACGACCAGGTTCACCAACCGCATGGCGCCGGCGCGCCGCAGGTGGTCGAGGATGGTGAGCAGGTCTCCGCTGCCCGCCTCCCCCTGGTACTGGAGGCCTCCGAAAATCACCAGGTTGCCCGACGGCGCCAACACCCGTTCGGCTTCCTTCAGCCATTCCGACGCCCACTCGCGATAGTTGCGCAGCCGGTCCCAGGGCGCCGCCTGGATGTTGTAAGGAGGGTCGCAGACAATGAGCTGCACGGATTCGGCGGGCAGCGCGCGCAACAGATCGCGGCAGTCGCGAGTGAGGGCCACATGCGCGGTGCGCTCCGGCCGGCCGCGGGAAGCCCGCATGGAGGAGTGCGCCTTACCGGCCTTCTTGAGGCTGTTCATCGCGATATGGCCGGCGTTGAAATGAGAGCGGTTGGCCATGGGGACCGTAAGGCGTTCAATCCAGAGTATCCCACCCGGCGGAAGAACGTCGGCCGGGACGCCGACGTGGCAGGCCGGAGGCCCGCTCTACGAACTACGGCAGCACGGCCATGGGCGCGCGCCAGAAAGCTACCTTCTGCGACGGCGTTCAGGGCTTCCAAAACATAATCACCGGCTTGTCGACCAGCGCCTGGACCACATGGAGCTGTTCGGTTGTGGGGCAGCTTGTCAAGCTGCGCGGCGGTTGCGGGGGATCGGGGATCAAGGTCACGACGCCAGGCCCGGGGCCACGCCGGTGATCTTGATGTTCTCGCGCTTGAGGCCATTTCAATCTCACTTCAGCAACTTCACTTCTTCCTTATCCGTCAGCACATCGTGATTGACGTTCAGCACGATCCGCTTGGGCGCCTCTGGGAGCATCACCTTGACGTCCCTGGTCGAGTTGCCGCGCATCGCCATGGTGGCGACGCGGACCTTCTGGCCGGCCAACTCCGCGAAGACGGGAACAATCATCTTGAAGCCTGGCGAAACGCCGCCTTGCGTGAGCTTTCCGGTCAGCAGCCATTTGCCGCCGGTCTCGGCGGCGAGAGAATACTCCAGGCGGTAACTGGGAACCTCCGTGCCGTAGACCCACTCGCCGAAGAACCAGTCCATGCGGTGGTTGCCATCCATGTCCATGGGACGCTTCATATGTTTCTCCACCAGCGATTGGAAATCCTCCGTGGAGACGGCCTGGTTGGCGAACTGCTTGACGTAATCCTGTATCATGGCGCGGAAGTCGGCGTCTTGAGTTTGCGGGTCCCACATCATCGAGCGGAGCATCTGCAGAATATAACCGCCCTTCGACGTGTTGAGAACGGGGCTGGTCGCGGGCGTCTTGTAAGTGTCGTTCAGCAGCCCCATCCAGAGGGGCCCGACATCGTTGAGTACGCCGTAGCGGCTGGTGACCAGGATGGCTTCGCGCGCCTTCACCCAGTGATCGCGGTATTCCTCGGGATTCACATACGCGGCCAGGTCATACAGGCTGGTGGAGAAGTTGGCGAATCCGGCGGAAAGCCACGCGTCGTGGAAGCTGGCCGGCGCCACCGTGTTCCCCCACCACTGGCCCGAAACCTGACGCGAGAAGGCCTCGTCGAGGAAAGTCCGCATTCTCCTCGGCGGACCCCCGTCCCGCCCATGCGTACGGGCCAGCTCCAGCGTCACCAGCGAACTCCATCCCGCTATGACGCCTGGCGAGGCATAGACCAGGCCGGGGAGCGAGTCGGTGGCGGGACCCACCACAACCGAAAGACTGTCGTATGCCGGCGGCCCGAACCAGTTGGTGAAGACCCGCACGGAGTTGCCCGTGTCGATCAGTACGTCATTGGCGGATTCGGAAATGCCGCGGCCGGGGGCGACGTACGCCGCCAACTGTATATTGGTGGTTTTCTCGGTGGTGGTCTTGCCGGAGAATTCGCCCAGGTACCGGAACACGGCCTGGCTGATGGGAACGTCGCAAGACCATTCGGTCACGTCAAAGGCGCCCTCGCTGGTCTGCTTGACCTGTTTACCAACACTGACGATGGTCATGCCGCGCGGAACGTAGAATGTAAGGTGGTAGGTGGCGCGACTGGCCGGGCCGGCGGGCGTGGGATACCAGACGCGCCGCGGAGGAACCGGGCCAAACCGGCTTTGCAGGATTTCCCCGCCGGAGTAGTCGAACGTGACCTGGTAGTCATGACCTTTGACCAGCGGCTCTGGCATTTGCAGATAGAACGACCCATCCTTCCCGCGGCCCTCCTGAATGAACGGAATATCCTCGCCATTCCACGCCACGCGCGACACTTGCAGATCCGGGACCAGGTCGAACTTGACCATGCGCACGCCGTCGTCGAGCGCGCGAAAGCGCAAATCGCAGGTGGCCTGCATGTCGGGTTGCGCGCCGAGAATGTCCGGTTTGCCCAGGAAGACTTGTATCTGGTAGTGTTCCGGCGCGATCGACCGTTTGTCCTCTTTCGAGCTGGCGCGGCCGGATTGCAACTCGCTGGCCAGGTGCGATAGGTACCAGATGCCATCGGAGTCGCTGTTGGGATCGAAATTCAGCAGCGCCGTTTCTTCCGGCGCCGCCAGCATGGGCATGGCGCCTCGCGGATTCAGCAGGAATCGCAGATCGTCATGCTTCCGGCCGTGCAGGAAGGCCCGGAACGAGCCGCGCTGCGCCGGATTGTACAACTCCGCCAGGATTTCGGCGTCGTAGTTGGGAATGTCTTCGTAGTTGAGCATCCTTTCGAGCAGAGTGAGGGGAGGAGGGGCGATTAAGTGAGGCTCGCGCCGCTGTTCCAGGATGTTCTTGACGCGCCGGAAAGCCTCCTCGTGCCGCTCGGGCGCTTCGTCGGCCAACTCGGAGCGTTGTTTGATGTCATCGAAAGTGGAGTCGCTGAAGTAGACCACCATGGCGGTGAAGTCTTCGTTCACGGAGTCAGTCCCGGCGATGCGGCGCAGATGTTTGACCGCCAGATCGAAAGCCGGCTTCAATTGGAAAGCGCCGTCGCCCACGAACACGCCGACAACCACCTGGCCCAACACCGGCGGCAGGAAACTGAATGATCCCGAGCGGAACGTAAAAGCACCCACGTCGCGCTGGAGCGCCAGGTTGTTGACGCGATATACCTTGATGAGCTTGCCGCCGCGCAGCGCCTTGTAGTTCGGGTCGGAATTGGCGAGCGGCGAACGTTTGCCCGAGACCTGAACGGTTTGGGCGAGAACCTTCAGCTTTAGGGAAACGCCGAGGTCGATGGGCTTGTCCGCGACGGTGACGGCGCGCTCCCAAGGTTCGAAGCCGTCCTTTGTGACGCTCACGGTGTACGAACCCGGGGCGGCTGAATCGAACCGGAAGCGGCCTTGCGCATCCGTGGTAGTCTGGACTGCCGCTGCGCGCGGAAGCCGTTGCAGCGAAACCGCCGCGCCGGAAACCAGCGCGCCGCTGGGGTCTTTCACGACGCCGGATAGCGGCTGCGCGGCGGCTGCGGCCGCCAGCGCGCAGATGAGCGTCAAGGTTCGGATCATAAGCCCGCCTTTAGAGAGTGTCCGTCATCTCCGCCGACGATATGCGCTTTAGCGACACGGTGGCGCTGCCGCCCTCGTCCACTTGGATGGATTCGCCGCGCCGGTTGGCAACCGGCGCTCCGGGCGGGTTGACAACCTGCCGCAGGATTCCATCCTGCCCCACACCAAAGGAACGTGTCCTTGCGGTCGATGTCCTAGTAAGACCCTACCGTCGCTGCTCGAGCCTCTACCGCGGCTTCCGCGCCGCCTCCGCTTCGTCCACAGAAATGCGCGTGACCGTGACTTCCTTCCGCCCGCCTTCGGCCACTTCGATGGCAACGGAACGGGCCTCGAATGGCCCGGTGACATCCGGATCGAATTGCGCGCCGGGCTCGAACTCCTCCCACGCGTACAGCCGGTACTTGCCGGGCCGAATCCCCTGAAACTGGAAGCTGCCGTTGCCGCCTGTCTCCGCCAACTGGTAGAGCGACGTCCGCTGCGGCTGTGGAGGATCGGGAATCAGGGTCACGGTTCCCTCCAGCGCCTTGCCTTTCTCGTCGCGCACGACGCCGGAGATGCGCGCCGCCGGGGCGCCGAGCACGATTTCCAATTTCTCGTCCCCGACCGTTCGCGCCAGGTCCAACGGGTCTAGAGCGTCTTTCTTGCCATACATGGCCGATTTGATGTAGGCATCCGCGGGCAGGCCCTCGATTTGGAGCCGGAACCGGCCGGCGAAGGAACCCGGGATGGCGAACGTTCCATCCGCGTTGACTTCCGCCTGTGCGTTGTACGGCATGGGAATGTCGACCGGCGAGAGTAGAACGCGCAGTTTCGTGCCTGCCGGGGCGCCTGCGACGGCGCCGCGAATCCCCGCCCCTGGATCCAGGCCCAGCGTCAGGCCGTCGACATCTCCGGAGACCTGGACGGGTTGCATGGAAGCCAGCCGCATCGCACTCCCGCTCGCCAGCATTACCCCGCCGCCCGCCAGCGCTACCACGCTACCGCTCATGTCCATAACGCCCAGGGCATAGGAGCCTAACGGAACCGACTCGATCCGGAATTTGTCCCCGGTCACGGCCGCGCTGCCCGAGACCCCCACACCGGCGGACGCCAGATAGACCACCATGCGCCCGGCATCGGGGGGCTTCCCAGTTATCGTGCCGCTAACCGAGAATAGCGCGGACTTGAGCAGCGGCAGGCGAAGGTCGGAGACCGCCTGCCCGCGCCGCACCTCGATGGTCTCCGCGGAACCGGCGTCTACCACGCCCGGGTAGTAGGTGAGGGCGGACCTCTGGGATTGTCCGGGCGCCACCGCCGCGATCCCCCTGGCCTCCGCGGCCAGGCGATAACGGCCCGGCGCAAGTTTGTTGAAGCTGAAATCCCCGCCCGACTGGTTGACCGCGGACGTGAGGCGAACCCACTGCCGCCGGCCATCCTGATAGCGCTCCTGCAGCAGATAAACCAAAACAGTGTTGGCGCCTTCGCCCAGAACCACACTCCCTGAGATCACCGATTGCTCGGTCATGCGAACGGCTAGACCGGTGATGGGCTGGCTCGCACGCAGCGTGAGAACCGAACCCTCGGCCCACGTATTACGGGCGCCATAGTAGGTCTTCAGATACCCCGCGCGCTCGGCCACCAGCCGGTAGCGACCAGGAGGCACGCTATAGAACTCGAACCGGCCGGCGGTGTCGGAGGTGATAGTGTAAGGCGGCAGCGGCTCGCCGGAATCGCCGGTCCCTATCGGCAGCAGGGTCAAGATCACCTTGCGCAGCGGCTGGCCGTCTTCGGTCACCGTCCGGCCGGTAACCACGGGTTGCGGCTCGGCCGGAGCCTGCGCCGCCGCCGAGGCTGCCAGCGCGCAGAACAGCGTCAATTCGCGGATCATACCACCCCCCTGAGTGCGTCGCGCATCTCGGCCGCGGTACTCCGCTTCAGCGACACGGTGGCGTGGCCGCCCTCTCCCACGTCAATGGATTCGCCACGGCTCTCGAACTGCTTGGTCAACTCCGGATCCCAGTGCGCGGTGGGCTCGATTTCCTCCCACGCATAGACCTTGTACTGGCCCGGTGTGATGGACGGAAAACTGAAATGCCCTTGCGCGTCGGCAGTTGCCGTTGGGTACAGGCTGGCGTGGCCCGGGCGCAGCGGAACCGGAACCAGCGTCACCGTTCCGGCGACGGGGTTGTCGTCATCGTCGTGTACCGTTCCGTCGAGAGAAGCCGCCTTGGGGCTGACAATCACCTCGAGCGCGCCGCTACTGGCGCCGCGCCAATCGAGGCCCAGATCGGGCGACCCGTTTCCAGTGAGCTTCACGCTCTTGACGTACGAACCCGCCGGCAGGCCGCTCATCTCGACTGCATAGCGCCCCGCGGCTAGAAGCGGGATGCGGAAGGAGCCATCGGGGTTGACCGCGGCGCTCTGCGTGATAACAGCCACCGCGCCGGTGGCCGCGAGCGTGATCCGCATCGAAGGCGTGGGCGCATCCGGCGCCGAGCCTTCTATACGCACCGTACCGCTCAACGGCGCGGCCGCCACACTTAGCGTCACACCCTCCTCGCCCTCCGGCCGCACGGTTATGGTAGTCCAGGCCAGTACGCCGCCGAGTTTCATGTTGTACACCCCTATCGAAACCGCGT
>JBEKPK010000049.1:0-20945 GCA_049520795.1 Bryobacteraceae bacterium | reverse complement strand
GCCGACGTTCGGAAATCGTTACTCGAGATGGTCCGGATCGGCAGACGCTTCGACCCGAACCAGGCGAATCACGAAAAGTATTCGGAGACCTACCACGTATACCGGGATATCTACGAGCATTTGAAGGGTGATTTCGACCACGCCGCCGCCATCGAGGCGTGCAACCCCATTCCGGCCGATGCGCCTTGACAATGGTGCACCATCGTGCTACTGCATCATGTATCGCGCATCGGACCCAGGAGTCCCAAATGCAAACTCCGGGTGGACAGGCGGGCGAGTAAGTAGTCGCATGCCGAACTCCGGAACTTCGACGTTGGAAACGGGAGGCATAGAAGCATGGCGCTAAACGCAGAGTCCGTACCGATGCGATGGCCAGCCGGCCCCTTGGACATCGCACGCCGTGAAAAGGAGAAGGGCTTCTCGGCGGACACGGCCGAAGTTCTCCGGCGCTGGTTGGACCCGGCTTCGCTGGCAGCCGTGCAGGGTACGCCGGTGAACTGCCTGGTGGTCAGTTGGGCCGCGGGTCTGCCGGGCGACGCGGGCCAGCAGCAGGCGCTCAAGCCGCTGATCGACAAGGGCCGGGAAGCCGGGCTCGGATTCGTCGGCTTGATCGAAGGGGAAGCCAACCGGCCAGCCGCCCTGGCGGCCGCCCAATCGGCCGGCCTTTCCGCGGTGGCCCTGGAAGGCGATGTGCCCGCAAGCGCCGGCGTCCCGGTTATCCCGTGGAGTAAGTCCGCTCAGGTGCGCTCGACTGCGAGTTCCCCCGTCCTCGGTATTTCCGATGGTCTGTGGCCGGGGCTCCCCCAAGCCGCGGCTGCCACCGGTGGCCCGACGAATCTGCCCTGGGTGGATTCCAACGGAGCGGTGCTGCTGATTGCCCGGACGCTCGCGCCCGACAAGACGGTGTGGATCGGCTTCGATCCGCCGCAGCAGGCGAACCTGGCCGCCGAAGCGTACGCGTTGGCCGTAGCGGATCCCGCAAGCCACGGGGCCAGGTGGGTGATCTCGCTTGACGACGCGTTGCGCGCGGACCTGACCGCAAAGAAACAATCGGCCGCGGATACCTGGAAGAAACTCATCGACACGGCGGTGTTCTTCGAGCAGCACAAACAGGCCAGGACCTATCAGCCGAATGGCCTGCTGGCGGTGATGTCGAGTTTCACAGGGCCCGACTGGGATGCCGGCGAGGAGGCCATCAACCTGCTTCCCCGCATCCGCCAGCCGTTCCGGGTGATGGCGCGGGCGGCGGGCGCCTCTTTCACCGGTCTGCAGGCGATCTATTACGTCGATCAGGAACCGCCGGACGCCGGATTGCGGAAGAAACTGATGGCCTTCGCGCAAGGCGGCGGCACGCTTTTCACGCCTTCCAAGTGGCCCAATCCGGAGGGCTCGCCGGCGCCGGCCGAACCGTACCTTCTGTTCAATATGCGCGCCGTGGGCAAAGGCCGCCTGGCGGTATGTAAAGAAGATCGGCCGGACGCGTACGATACGGTCGCCGACATCCAGAACATCATGAGTCACCGGAACGATCTGCTGCGCCTGTATAACGCCCCGTCCGCCAATTTCCTTTACGAAACCTCGGCTCAAGGCGGCCAGGGAGTGATCCACCTGTTGAACTACTCGCGCCGGCCCGGAAGCGACGGGCCGCTTTTCTATGTGAAGGAGCGGCACAAGTCGGCCCGCCTGGTGAGTCCGGAAATCGCCTCGCCCGCGGAGCTGCAATGGGCTCCCCAGGAGGCCGGTGGGGCGGAGTTGTCTTTGCCGCGCCTTTCCGTGTATGGCGCCATCGAGCTGGAGAAATAGGAGGCCAAGGAAACCGCAATGAAACAAGACTTGACTAGGAGAGAGTTGCTCGCGGGCGCCGGCGCCCTGCTCGCGCGCCCTGCCTGGAGCCGCGCCGCCGCCGCTCCAACGGCGCGGGTCGCCGTGGCCCGATGCAAGACCTATGGTCCCGAACTGGTCCCCGCCATGGAGAGAATGTTCGATCAACTGGGTGGCCTGGGCGGGTTGGTCAAGGGCAAGACGGTCGCGGTGAAGATTAACCTCATCGGCGTGCGGTGGCAGCGCTTGGGCAACGCCCTGATGGAGGACACTTTCTGGACGAATCCCCAGGTAATCGGCGCCACGGTGCGCCTTATGGGCAAGGCGGGCGCACGCCGCATCCGGGTGGTGGAAGGTCCCTGGTCGACCACCGAGTCCCTGCAAGAAGTCATGTATTCCATGAACTGGAAGCCGCAGGATATCCTGAGCGCCGCCAGCAACGTGGAATTTGAAAACACCAACTACCTGGGACAGGGGAAAAAATACTCGCGGTTCATGGTGCCTGGCGGGGGTTTGATATACCCCGGCTACGACCTGAACCATTCCTATGAGGATTGCGACGTTTTCGTCTCGCTCGCCAAGATGAAAGAGCACGCCGCCACGGGAATCACGCTGTCCATGAAGAACGTGTATGGAACCACTCCCATCACCATCTATGGCCAGGACGCGGGAGTGGACGAACCGAGCCTACGCCCTCATGGCGGACGCGGCGGCGTGTTTCACTCTGCGACGCGTCTGCCATCCAAGAGCGCGCCGCAGCAGAAAGACATGAGTTTGCCTAAGGACGCCGGCTTCCGGCTGCCGCGCATCATCGCCGAACTGAATTCCGCGCGTCCGGTTCACCTGGCGATCATCGATGGCGTCAAGACCGCCACCGGCTGCGAGACGAATTATGGGAGTCCAAGCCGGCCCCAGGCGGCGGTCAATCCCGGAGTGCTCATTGCGGGGACGAATTGCGTGGCCACCGACGCGGTGGCGATGTCGGTGATGGGGTTCAACCCCATGGCCGACCGCGGGACGCCTCCGTTCGCCACCTCCGACAGCATGCTGCGCCTGGCTGAAGACCTGGGAGTCGGCGTGCGCGACCTCGGCCGGAACGAAGTGGTCGGAACCCCCATCAAGGAAGTCGTATTCGACTACACCGCGGTCCGGGAAAAACTTCTGGCCGCGCAGAAGAAGGGCTGAAGCTAAGCGCAGTTTCATCGTCCGTCGGTGATCGAGGCGGTGACGTTCTGCCGTGCCGATAGTCATTTCCAAACTCAAACAACTCGCGGTGGTTCTGTTTCTCTCGGCGGCCCTGGCCGCGGACCGCCCCGAACTGCTGCGGCTCGAAAAAACCGGCGACGCCATGGGCGCGACGTATTCCATCGTCCTTTATGGGTATGACCGGACAAGGATGGAGGCGGCGGCGGACGCCGCTCTCGACGAGGCGGCGCGGCTCGACGCCATGCTTTCCAATTACCGGGCCGACAGCGAGTGGAGCGAGGTCAACCGCCACGCGGCCGAGGCGCCCGTCAAGGCGTCGCCGGAGCTGTTCCGGTTGCTCTCGGCTTGCCTCGCATACAGCCGCGAGAGCGAAGGAGCTTTCGATATCACGGTGGGCCCGCTAATGAAGCTCTGGGGCTTCTACAAGGACTTTGGCCATCTGCCCCAGCGGGCGCAGGTAGCGGCCACCCTTCCCATAATTGGTTACCGGCATGTTCATCTGGACCCGGCTACCGGGACAGTATGGTTTGACCGCTCCGGAGTGGAACTGGACCCTGGCGGAATTGGCAAGGGCTATGCCGTGGATCGCATGGTGGATGTTCTGAGAGAGCGAGGCTTCGAGACCGCTTTGGTGGCGGGATCGGACAGCAGCATTTATGGGATGGGCGCTCCCCCCATGGAGCCGAAGGGCTGGCGGGTGGACATCAAAGATCCGCGCAACGCCCATCGGACGGCGGCCGAGGCGTTCTTGAAAGACATGTCGATGTCCACTTCCGGCAGCTACGAGAAATTCTTCCGCGCGGAGGGGCGCGTCTATGCCCATATCATGGACCCGCGCACGGGATACCCGGCGCAAGGGAGCCTCTCGGTTTCGGTCATCGCGCCGCGCACCATCGACAGCGAGGCATGGGCCAAGCCGTATTTCGTCAACGGCCGGCAGTGGGCGGCGAAACACAGGCCCCAGGAATTCCGCGTGTTCTTTTGCGAAGACAGGGCGGAACAACCGTGCGCGTGGCTCCCATGACCAGCCGGTTTCCGGACGGAGCTATCACCTGAAGGGCGACTTCATCCCGTGAACCTTCTCCAGCAGCTCGATGGTTCGCTCCACCTCGGCCGCGGCGTCCTGCCGCGACCACCGGAGAACCGGCGACACGATGGCGGCCAGCTCTTCCAGCAAGGGCCGATTCACCTGACCCAACAAGGCCATCAGCGTTCGCCTCAGAATCAGATCGTCGAGGTGGATAACCCGCTCGTGGAGCGCCATGAACTCGATTTCCCGGCGGGAGTAACCGGCGTGCCAGGCGAGCGGCGCATCCGGGCCCGTTTGTAAGTAAGCGGCCACTCGATCCGCACCCGTGCCATAGCGATCGAGCAGCGTGGCGAGCCGTTCCGGAGGAAGCCCGGCGCCCTCCGGCATCCTGGGATAGCCCGTACCGCCCCCGATGGGAAGATCCACCGAATCGCGGACGCGCGGACGTCCCAACGCACGCAGAATTTCGTTCGCCACCTGCTCGGCCAGCGCGCGGAAGGTGGTCCACTTTCCGCCCACCAGCGAGTAGATCGGGAAATCGATTCCGTTGCCCGGAGGCAAAACCGGGTAGCTGTGGTCGCGGCTGATCTGGCCCGGGGTGAGGGCGCCGCTGCGCGGCAGCGGGCGGACGCCGCAGAAGCGGAAGACGACGTGCGAGCGGTCCACATGGATGGACGGGAAGGCCAGCCGCATGGCCTCGATAATGTAGTCGACCTCGGCTTGGTCGCAGACCGCCTCCGGATCTTGCGTCGGGATATCGGTGGCGCCGGCGATGACCTTGCCCTGAACTGCATAGAAGATACAGATGCGGCCGTCGCGGTTGACGAAGTAGATCATCTCGTCGCCGGTGGCTGCTACCAGCTCGGGGTGGTCGAGCACGATGTGCGAACCCTTGGTTCCACCGATGAAGCCCGACGCGCGCCCGAGACCGCGATTGGTGAAATCAATCCACGGGCCGGTGGCGTTGACCACTATCCGCGGCCTCACTTCGCAAGTCTCGCCGGAGACCTCGTCGCGCAAAACGGCAACGCCGCCCGCAGCGCTTTGAAGGCGGACGTAATTCAGCGCGCGCGCACGGGAACACGCGGCCTCGGCGTCCTGGACCAGCTCCAGGCACAACCGCTCCGGATACGTGATTTTGGCGTCGTAGTAGGTTGCGGTGCAGATCACCTCGGGATTCAAAGCGGGCCGCAGGACCAGGGCCGCGCGCCTGAGGTGGAACCGGTGGCGCGGCAACGGGGATTGGCGGCCGGCCAGGAAATCGTACAGCATCAGCCCGGTCTTGATCAGCAGCGCTCCGCGATTGCCCGGTTTGGCGGGCCATCCCGCGAAATTCCGGATGGCCGGAACCATCCCCGACGTCCAACTGAGAATCGGAATCGTGGTGGGCAGCGGCTTGACGTAATGGGGCGCGTTTTCGAGCAACCGGTTGCGCTCCCGCAGGGACTCGCGCACCAGACGGAACTCCGCGTTTTCCAGATAGCGGAGGCCGCCGTGAATGACACGCGTCATGGCTGAGCTGGTTCCGGCGCAGAAGTCGGATTTCTCCACCAGCAGGACATCGATGCCTTGCAGCGCCAACTCGTTGAGCAAGCCGATTCCGTTGACGCCGCCGCCGACTATCAGAACGGAGACATCGGGGTGATCTCGAAGCGAGGCGAATTCAGGCCGCATCCGGGTTCCGGGGAACTGAAACTGTATCACAGATCCGGGTGGGAGGCTCGATGTGATTGGCTTGACGTCGAGAAACACCGGGCAGAAGCCCGGCGGCAGGCTGAAAGCCCGATCCCACTCAGGCTTTACCGCGCGGCTTCGATTCGAGGCCCATCTTGTCGATCTCGTTGAAGTAGACCCGGCGCTCATCGTCCATGGCGAGATTGGAGAGAATCACCGCCGTCGCATTCCGCAGGCCGGCCTCCAGGTCCGCCTTGGGGGTCTCGCCGCTGCGGCAGCAATCGAAGAAACTCTCCATCTGCACGTCGACCGGATGGCGTTCTTCCTCCGGGTGGGCGAGTCCCTGTGAGTACAGCCAGCGCCGCAGGAATTTCATCTCTTTCCCCAGGAAAGACTCGTCGCCGGTCATCTGGTCCCGCTCGAGCAGCAAGGGGAATCCTCTCTTGCCGTTGCCTGTGCTTCCCAGCGTGGCTCCCCCGATAAGCGGCGGCTCCTGATAGTTCGTCCCCCTGGTGACCAGCGCGGCCCGCGGCTCGTAGTACCACAGGGCAATGGATGGCTCCTCCTCCGACCCGATGGTGATTTCAATCGTGCCGCCGGCGCCCATGATAGTCTCGCCAAACTCGGCCCGCGTTCCGCCGAACAACGGCAGGTGCTGGTTGGTGCTGATGGCGCTGTAGGTGAGCTTCTGCCCCTTGGGATAACGGTAGATAAGCTGAATGTTGTCGTAGATGTCGCGGCCGTCGCGGAGGAACTCCCGGCCGCCCACGCCGATGACGTACTCCGGCTGCGCGCTGAACATCCAGGAGGCTACGTCGATCTGGTGCGAGCCCAGCTCGCCCGCCAGGCCGGCCGAGAACTCCCGGAAGATCATCCAGTAGCGATACCGTTCGCTGGCGGGGTCGGGCGGGATGCGCCAGCCGGGGTTGCGATGCCACTGCGCGGCGATGTGCGTGACGTTGCCCACCAGGCCCTTGGCCACCATCACTTTGGCGATCTGGTAAAACTTGCTGTAGCGCCTCTGGAATCCGGTCTGAATTATCTGTTTCGGGCACTGGGCGGCCAGCGCCCGTAGCGCGTGGACCTCCTCCGGCTTGAAGACCAGAGGGGGCTCGCAGAAAACGTGCTTGCCGGCCGCCAGGGCATCGCGCGTGATGGGGAAATGCGTAGACAGGGGAGTGACGATCACCACCGCTTCGATGTCCTTGCGGTCCAGCAACTCGCGGTAGTCCTTGTAAGCCCGCGGATTCGAGCCGGCTGAGACAACTCCGGCCTTCAGGTTCGCGTCGTCGAGGTCGCACACCGCCGCGCAGCGGCAGCCCGCCAGCCCGGCCATGTGGCGCAGCAGCAGCCGGCCTTGCGCGCCGGCGCCAATCACGCCGTACGCCACCCGGTCGCCGGCGGCGCTTAGGGTTCCGATGGCGCTCGCCGCGGCGCCTCCAACCTTCACAAAGTCTCGCCGCGATAAATGGTCCATAGGATGCGCCGCCTAGATATTCAGCGTCTGCCGGGCGTACTCGATACACTTCAGATTGTTATCGTCCTCGAGCTTGACCGCCGCGTCGGGGTCCAGCCCCGAAATGCGCGGCAGCGGCTTCTTGGGCGTGTTCCGGTGCACGATAGCGAGAATCCTGGCGAGATCCCGTCCGGGGACGAAGCTGTTGGAATCGTCGAAAGTCGCCCAGTATTTGTCCGTAAATACCGGGATCTTGAGCGGATCGCCGGTGGTCACGTCGAGATAGAAGGGCATATTCGAGTTCTTTTCGCGCAGAATACGGACCGTCTCCTTCAGGTCGAGAATGCCTTCCCCCAGGACGACCTCGGACAGCAGGAAGCCATCCTCGTAACTGTCGACGGCCATGTCCTTGACATGGCACATGAGGGTGTAAGGGGCCAGTATCCGGACCGTATCCAGGGGATCTTCGCAGAGGGCCAGATTGGCGCCGAAGTTGAAACAGACGCCGACCCACTCGCTGCCCAGGCGCTTGAGCCAGTCGGCTTGTTCGGCCGCGCGCCAACCCCTGTAATTCTCGATTGCCAGCTTGATCTGATTCCTGCGCAGAATGGGTTCAGCCAGGGCGATGGTGTTCTTGGTCCGATCAAAATCCCGTTGGAAAGCCTGACGGGAGTCGAACTGCTCGTAGCGCGGCTGCGTCAGGACCGCGTGAAGACAATACGCCCCGGCGGCCTTACAGGCTTTCAGGGCGTTGTCGAACCGGAACAACTGGCTCTCCTCGCCTGGCAACTGGGGCGCCCCCAGAACGAGTTGCAGGCCGTAGCCCTCGACCTTCTTGCGCAGCTCCTTGGCGGAGTCCAGGTCGGTGGCTTCGAGCGACGTCTGCACGCCGCCTAAGCCAATCCGATGGCAGTGCTCGACGATGTCGAAAGGACTCGCTCCCGCGCGCCCCGCCCGCGCGCCGAAAGCGCCCGGCGCCCCGCCCAGGCTGGTTTTCCCGGGCTGCGCCACTGCGGCCGGGGACATCGCTCGAAACCAGGCCGGCGCGGCTCCGGCCAGGGCGAGAACTTCTCTCCGTGTCATCGTAAATATCTCCAATGGCTATCCACTTGATTCGCCAGGGTGGGACAGACCATCGTTTTTCGTGGTCTGTCAGAATGGGCCATGGGCCCGTGGAATCTCATGAAAAACCCGGGTTGGCAGGCGATTCCGCCTGCCTTCTGCAACCCTGTCAAGCCCATAGGCCTCCCGAAGTTGACAGACGACGAAAAACGATCGTCTGTCCCACAAGCTCTGTCCCACAAGTTACGGGGCCTTTTTCGCGGTCATATCCCAGGTGCGGTCGCTTCCAGCGAAAGAGACCGTAAACTTGATCTCGTTCCCGGAAACCCGGCCGGTGTAAGTCAAGGTCACTTCGCGGTTTCCAATTTTCTGAGCTATGACGAACGAGACGTCGTCGCCGTTCACTTTGCCGTCCCGGATCTGTAACTCGCTTCCCTCGCCCTTGGTCGCGCCGGTGAGCGTGGTTCCGTCCTGCTTGAACGTGAACGTACTGTGTCTCACTGCGCCGCCGCCGTAATCCGACCAATCCGCCGTCCACTGCCCGCTGATATCGGCCGCCCAGGCGAACGCCGCGCACAGAATGAATAACAGAACTGCCCGCGAGGCTCTGCAACTTGTCATAGAGAATTCCTCCAATCGGGCCGGGCATGCCCGGCCCTCGCCCAGTCATGACAGATATCACGCAGCCCCGGTGCCAGGCGCATCGTCATACGTATTCCCAATCTTTGAGCCACTGGTGCCCAGGGCTGAGCCGGGCCCACATCTGGCGCGTGGCGCGGTCGAGCTCGGCCTTCTCATTGAGGTCCAACTGCCGGCGCTCGCGGATGGCCTGCACCGCGTTGTCCACCTGGTGAATGTTAATCATGCCGGGAATCGGCGCGGTGATGGCGGGATTGGAGAGAATGTAGCGCAGCGCCAGGCGCGCGCGCCGGTCGTCGTCCGCCGCGTGCGGATCGTTGGGGAAGCCGGTCCCAGCGAACAGGGAATTATCGGCGAACGGCTTGATGCCGAACGCGCCCGCATTATTTTCCTTGATGGCGTCGAACAGGCTGTCGGTCGGGAGTTCCTTGCTGCCCGCCGTGTAGGGGAAGAGAACCACTTCGATCTGTTTCGGGTACGCCTCGATCATGGACTTCAGCCACACGCGGTTATGCGACGAGACGCCCGTAAACCGCGCCTTGCCCTGCTGCTTGGCCTTCGCCAGTCCCTCCACGGTGGCGGTTTCCACTCGCTCAAGCTCGTTCAGATCCGGAACGCCTTCCATGGGCAGCGCGATGCGCCAGATGTCCACGTAATCGAGCCCCGCCGCCTTGAGATTCTCATCGAGGCCCTGCAGCAGGCTGTTCGCGGTGCGGAACTGCGGAGAGCGCGGCTCCTTCTGCCACCACGCGTAGCCTAAGTAGAACTTGTCCCGCCTTCCCTTGAGCAACTGGCCGTAGGCCAGCACCTCGGGCGCCGCCATGGCGTCGAGGTAGTTGATGCCGCACTCGATGCAGTGGGCCAGGACGCGGTCCCGGGACTGCATGAAGCCGGGTATGTTGGGATAGGAAAAGTCGCTGTCGGAGTAACGCGCGGGAGCGGCCTTCCCGAGTTCTATTTCGATACGCTTCCAGTGCCCTCCCAGCGAAATGGCGGAAACCATGAGCCCGGTCTTACCCAGTCTCCGGTATTCCATGTTGGGGTTGTAGTTCAGTATGTTCTTCGTCGCCGCCTGTTTGGCTGCCGCCGGAGCTTTCGCCTGAGCCGGCGCCTTGGCTTTAGAGGGCGCTTGGGTCTGAGCTTCCGCGCCGCCGGCGAGCGCGCCGGCCGCGAGCGCGCCCGCGGCCAGGAAGTCCCGGCGATCCATCTCATGTCTGGCCATGATTACCTCTTCCGGGGCGATTTGGGTCACCCACGCCTAAAAATACACCCTGGCGCCGATGGGAACAACCCTGCCGGCGCGAAATTCAGGTCTTTAATTCCACTACCACCGCTTCGATCGACTTGTCATCCAGATTTTCCAGCTTGTGCTTGCAGGGGCCGCTCCAAATGAAATCCCCCGCCTTGTGCTTTCCCACCTCGGCCTTTCCCTCCGACGAGGTCTCGCGTACGTCCTGGTCCGTGAGGTACGCCACCACGTGGTTGAGCGCGTGCTCGTGCATCGGCACGCTCCGCCGCGGCCCGATCCTGACGCGGACAACCCGAACCTGGCTGTTCTCGAATTCCAGCTTGCAGTCTCGGGGATCCACCCGCAACGGGTCGAGAGCGGTACTCGCCACCTTGCCGGGATCTCCCGCTTTCTTGATTCCGATGTCGACGAGAACTACCGCGGCGCTGTCCAGGACCTTCATGCTATCCGGGATTTCCGAAGTGTGCATCCCGCTGGCCGGGCTCCATTTGACGTCGCCGGCGGCCCACTTCAGGGTCACGTTCTTGCCGTCCAGGTAATGGAGCACCTCGCCGCCGTCCTGGAAGTAGATCATCACGCGATTGAATCTGTGATCGTGCGGCTGGCCGTGCCGCTCATTGATCAGCACATAGTCGTTCTCGAAGGTAGATCGCGCGTTTTGCGCGAGCAGCATGGCCACCGCCGGAAGGCCCAGCGTGAAGGCCCGTTTCGCGTACAATCGCAGCCGTTGCATTGGCCTATTATACGGCTCTCCAACGGCGGAATCAGAACCGATTTTCCGGCTTGCGACGGCCGCTTTTTCGGCCCCAGCCACAACCATGCGCCGGTGGATATACTGAACAAGAGCCGGGAGTCCAAAACGGAAATTCCGGGTTAGGAGAATGCTGTGTTGAAACGAGAAATATCGCGTCGCAGTTTGTTTGGCGCTTCCGCGCTCGGCGCTGCCGCGGCGGCGGCTCTGGCCGATCCCGGCCAGGCGGCGGCCCAGGCGGTGGGAGTCAAGAAGGCCGATTTACCCGACCTCACCATCAAGGAGGTTAAGGTCTACGTCGCCAATATCGGCAATGTCCGCCGCCTCAACAGTTCCGAGAGCGGGGAGATTGCCTCCATCGTGACCAACAGCGGTATCGAAGGCAACATGACCCTGGGCAATCGAGGAAACCCGACGGGCTTCCTGGAATACGCCAAGCGCCGGGTGCTCGGCAAGAGCGCCCTCGACGTGAATACCATCACCCGCGTTCCCAACACCAAGCGCGCCAGCGCCTATGGAGCGCTGGAATCCGGACGCGGTCCCGCGGCGCCTCCGCCCGCGGGCGCCGGCCAGGCTGGCGGTGGACGCGGCGCAGCAGGCGCTGGTGGTGGGCGCGGCGCGGCCGGCGCGGCGCCGGCCGGCGGGCGCGGCGGCATGGGCAGCGGCGGTCAGGCCGGCGCCGGGCAGGTTTACCAGCACGACTCCATCATCGACGTCTGTCTGTGGGACATCCTCGGCAAGACGGTGAATCAGCCCATTTACAAGCTTCTGGGCGGCACGCGAACGCGCGTGATGGCCTACGCCAGCTCGCAGCACCTGCCCACCGTCGAAGATTTCGCCCCCGACGTTCTGAAGGCCAAAGCGGCGGGCATTCGGGGTTACAAAATCCACCCCGGCGGAGGGCAGTCGGCCAACGCCCCTCCGCGCGCCAGCTATGTGGGCCACATGGAGGAGATCCGGCAGGTCCGCAAGGCCGTCGGCGACGATTACCCGCTCATGTTCGACCCGGTCCAGGGCTACAACGTCTTCTCCGCGCTGAAGGTCGGACGGTTGCTCGAGGATCTGGGCTACATCGCCTTCGAAGACCCCATTCCCACCACCGATATCGAAGGCCTCATCGAGCTGGCCCGGGCGCTCGATGTTCCCCTTAACATCGGCGAGTTCATCATGAACATCAATGGCTTCGCCGACTACATCAAGCGCGACGCCCTCGATATCGTGCGGTTTATCGCGGACAACATCGGCGGGATCACGGGAGGGGTGCGGGTGTGCCAACTGGCCGAGGCTTTCGGCATGGAATGCCAGCCGCACAACTGGGGCAACGTGATGGACCTGGCGGTGCATTTCCAGCTCGAACTGGCGGCCAACAACAACTACTGGTTCGAGATGCCCTGGCCCATGGAATACGTCGACCGCGTGTACCACAAGGACAAATTCCGGGTGGACCGGGACGGCTACGTCAACGCGCCCACCGAACCGGGACTCGGTTATCCGATCGACCGCGACGCGCTCGACAAGATCATGGTCCGGATCGACACGTAAGGGCCTCTCGCTTCAAATCGACGCCTCGGGCCGGGCACGCCCGGCCCGGCGCCGGCGCGGCTGCCTACTTGGCGGCGGGGCTGCCGGCCGTAGCGGGGACTATTCCCAGGTTTGCCTGCGCGCCCGTTTGGATGAGCATCCACTCCGGGGGCGCCTGAAGGAAGGTGTATCCCGGGCGGTTCTTCCAGTTCTGCGGACCGCCCAGCTTGAGGCCGGCCTTCAGGGTGACGTCGTGGACTCTGGTGATCAGCGCTTCATACTCCGGCTCGCCCTGCTTATGTCCGGAGAAGTTCGCCATGTCGCCGCTGGCGGCGAAGATCACATCGATTCCGGGGACGGCGGCTATTTTCTCCGCGTTAGCCACGCCGATGGGCGTCTCGATCATGATCACCACCACCATATTGTCATTGGCGGTCTGGCGGTAGTCGTCTCCGTATAGCGCCTTATGCTGGCCGCCGCCCACGCTGCGGCGTCCCACGGGCGGATACTTGGCCCATTTGACCGCTGCTTCGGCCTTTTCCACCGTGTCGACCGTGGGAACGATGATGCCCAGGGCCCCGATATCCGTGGCCTTCTGGATATCGCTTTCCGTGGCGTCCGGCACGCGAATAAACGGCGTCGCCGCGGCTCCCCGGCACGCCCATATCATTTTGGCCGCTTCTTCATAGGTCAGCGTGCTGTGCTGCATCTCGATCCAGGTGAAATCGAACCCGGCGTTGGCCATGGTGCAATAAATGTTGGGGTCCGAGGACTCGATGGACCCTCCGAAAATCTGCTTGCCGGCCATCAGTTTCTGCTTGGCGGTATTGTAGATCTTCACCGGCGCGGCAGCCGGCTTCTGTTGCGCTTGTATCACCAGTGCGATCATCAGGCACCCGAGCGTGCAGGTCAGGGCGCCGACGACGATTCTCTTGACCATCATGAACTTCTCCTGTTCTAAAATCGCGGCGGTTGAATAGCCATCCTGGCGCCAGCCGGGCGCGGTGTCAAGCGCGGGGACCGGCACGATGGCGAAATCGGGGGCGCCGTGGTGCGCCTGTGAGCCGCGTGCTAAGATCTCGACGATGAGACTCATACGAATCGCGGCAGTGGTTTCCCTGATGGTCTCGGCCCTGACAGCGGCCAAGACGCTCGACCTGTACGTCATCGATGTTGAAGGATCCAAGGCGTCTTTGCTGGTCTCGCCCTCCGGCGAGAGTATGCTGATCGACGCCGGCATCCCGGGATCCGAGCAGAACGCGCGCGATGCGGACCGCATCGTGGAAGCCTGTAAGGCCGCCGGCGTTACGAAGATCGACTATATGGTCACGACGCACTACGATGGCGACCACGTGGGCGGCGTTCCCGCGATCGCCGCGCGCATGCCCATCGGGACCTTCGTGGACCACGGCGAGAACGTCCAAGATAACGATTTCACGAACAGAGTCGTGCAGGCCTATATGGCCGTCGTGGCCAAGGGCAAGCGCCTCGTGGTGAAGCCCGGCGACAAGATTCCTATCAAGGGCTTCGACGCGCTGGTGGTGATGGCGGCGGGGAAGGCGATTACGGAACCGCTGAAGGGGGCGGGCCAGCCGAATCCCGATTGCGATACGACTCCGCGTAAGACCTGGGCGCCGAATGCCAAGGGAGTCGTGGACAACCAGGACACCAACGAAAACGCCATGGCGATTACGCTTCTGATCACTTATGGCAATTTCCGTATGCTGGACCCAGCCGATCTGACCTGGAACATGGATCGCATACTGATGTGCCCGGTCAATCGCGTAGGCACGGTGGACCTCTACATGACCGCCAATCACGGCACCGACAACGCCAATTCGCCGATTCTGGTGCACGCGCTCCGCCCGCGTGTGGTCATCGCGGACAACGGACCGAGAAAGGGCGCCTCGGCGGAGGTGTTCCAGACCGTCAAATCGTCTCCTGGGCTGGAGGATTACTGGCAGGCGCACTATTTGATCGCGGGCGGAGACAAAGCCAACGCCCCGCTGGACTACATCGCCAACATCGAAGGCAGCCCGGATGGGAAGTGGATCAAGGTTTCCGCCGAGCAGGACGGCACGTTTACCGTCACCAACGCGCGCAACAACTTTTCCAAGACCTATAAGCCCCGGAAGTAGGCCTTGTGGGACAGGCGATCGTCTTGTGTCGCCTGTCAACGCCGGGGGCTTCTCGGGCCGGCCAGGGTTGAAAAAGGGCAGGCGAAACCGCCTGCCCCACCGACTCCGGCCATGGTGGGGCAGGCGGTTTCGCCTGCCAACTGGGGCCTCCGCGGGCCAAAGGCCCATCCCAATAGACCACCAAGAACGATGGTCTGTCCCGCGTTGCCTTCGTTCCCGGCATCGTGTTAACCTCGGCAAACGATGAAGGAGATCGTATTATGACCGATAATTCGGTATCTCGTCGATTGTTTCTGTCGGCCGTGGCCGCGGCTCCGGCGGCGCCCGTCCTGACTGTCTCGGACAGAATTGCGATATTCGATCCGCCGCCCGACCGGGTCCGAATCGTGGTAGCCGAGGCCTCATTCGTAGTCCCGCCCCCAGCCTACACGCCGGCGGAGATTCAACAGATCAAGTCCGCTGCATCGGGCAAGCCGGTCGAGTTCACTCACACCAGCACCCTCGATGAGTTGTACAAGGTGCTGCCCGACGCCGATGTGGTTTTCGGCGCACTCAACGCGGAGATGCTCTCGCGGGCGAAAAACTTGCGCTGGATGCAGGCCATTGAAGCGGGCATGGAGCACGTCCTGTTTCCCGAGCTGATTAAGAGCAACGTGGTGGTGACAAACATGGCGCGGATGTTCGCGCCGGGCCTCGGGGATACCGCCATGGCCATGCTATTGAGCTTGACGCGCGGGCTCCAGAAGACCTACATTCCGCAGTTCCAGAAGAAGCAGTGGCAGCGCGACTTTAACCAGGTGGAACTCGAGGGCATGACCATGGGGATCGTGGGAATGGGCGGAATAGGGTCGAACGTGGCTACGCGCGCGCACTATGGCTTCAACATGCGCATCATGGCCACGGACGCCAAACCCCTGGCCAAACCGATTTTCGTGGACACGCTGCGCGAGCCCGAGTGGTTCATGGAGATGGTCCCGCAGGTGGATGTGCTGGTCTCGGCGGTCCCGCTGACCAAGCAAACCGAAGGCATGTTCAATGAGAAGGTGTTCCGGGCCATGAAGAAGACGGCCTACTTCATCAACATGTCCCGGGGACCCGTGGTGGATGAGAAGGGGATGGTGGCCGCGCTTAAGGGCGGCTGGATCGCCGGCGCGGGGCTCGACGTAGTGTACCCCGAGCCGTATCCAGCCACTGGCGCGTACTGGGAGTGTCCGAACCTGGTCATGACGCAACACACCGGTGGATTCTCGCCGGGACGCCAGATCCGTCTGATGGGGCTGCTGGCCGAGAACGTCAGGCGCTACACCAGCGGCTTGCCCCTCATGAACGTGGTGGATAAAGAGCGCGGCTACTGATCCGGTCCTTTTGGGACAGACGATCGCCTTTTGTCGTCTGTCGACGCCGGGCCGCCGCTCAGGACGGACAGACCACAAAAAGCGATGGTCTGTCCCACCCTGGGAGTATCCAAAGATGAAAAGCATTATAGGGCTATCCGTTCTACTCTGCTTGGCTGCTTTTGCGCAGGATAAGACGCCTGCGGCAGTTGGCGGTGGACACATCCCCGCGCGCGGACCCGCTCCCGCGAAAGCCGGCGCGCCCGTGCAAGCTTTGCCCCCCGCAAACGCTCAACCGAACACCATCAGGGCCGGTAACTTCATCGCGGTGGACCAGAAAGGCCATCCGAATGTTCCGCACGTCGACGCTGGGACGGATCGATGGGTCGGACACGATACCGGCGCCGGCGACCCGCATTACCATCTTGACCACCCCTGGGCGCACGGACGCTTTACCGGTGGCTTTGGGCCGCAACAGGTATTCACGCTGGCCTTGGACAAGGTGGATCACGGACTCGCCGAATGGCTCGCGGGAGGATTGGAACGTATAACGTTTGGCGATTTCTACTGGGACGTCGCCCCGTTCGATTACAACATTCCCAGGGGCTGGAAGTGGAACGGCGATCGGGTTGCGATCTACCAGGACCCCGTCCATGCCGGCTGGTATCTCGCCTACAGCCCGCGGTTAGGCACTTACGCCCACGTGGAGTATCTGGGGAAAGTCGTAAGAGGCGTTAAGGGTCCGGAGACCGCCCGCAACTCGCCGCCCGAAATGCAACCGGACTTCGAGAATGACCAGGTGGTGATCAATGCGCCGCACCCCAAG
Organism: Bryobacteraceae bacterium; assembly: GCA_049520795.1. Lineage (GTDB taxonomy): Bacteria > Acidobacteriota > Terriglobia > Bryobacterales > Bryobacteraceae > BOG-224. Next base: position 4,238 of record JBEKPK010000049.1, on the reverse strand, counting down.
ATGCACGACCACAAGCTGAATCGCGTGATGATCTATGCTTTCCGCGGCGGGGAGTTGTTGCATTTCGTGGATGGCCACACGGTGGACCTGCGCTGGCAGGCGGGCGATGTCACATGGAGCCCGGCCAGCGGGCTGCACTACTCGGAAACCCCGCCCGATCATGTGTTCAACGATCCACCGCCCCCCAACGGCGTCCTGGGTATGGATATCGGAATCAAGAAGGCGGGAAATCCCGGCATGGCCGTGCGGACCGCTCTCGACCCGTTGCGGGTGGATCCCAAAGGCCACAAGCTCGAATTCGAGAACAGCCAGGTTCGCGTCATCCGCGTCAAGGTCGGCCCGCGCCAGAGCGTGCCGATGCACGAGTACCTTTTCAACCGCGTGGTATTTTACTTCACGGATCTGAACGTGCGCGAGACCTCGCCGGAGGGAAAGGTCAAGATCACGCAGCACAAGGCTGGGGATTTCAGTTGGGACGGCCCCACCAGACATAAGGTGGAAAACCTGAGTGACAAGCCCTTCGAAGCGCTGGTGGTGGACGTGAAGAACTGAATTCCGCGCCGCGCCGCAAAAAGGCGCCGGCCTATTCGAGCGCCCCGGTCACGTAAATGAGTTGCCCCTCCCGTTCCACCAGGAGCACGATAGGGTCGCCCGGTTTCTTGTCGTTAAGCGCGGCCCGCAGCTCGTCGAGCGACTCGATGCGCCGGGTGTTCAGCGAGTAGATTACGTCGCCCGCCGCCAGGCCGGGATTGAACCCGGCGTATTCCGCCGGAACCGCCGCCACCGCGACGCCCGAAAGACGCCGCAGGTCCGGCAGAATGGTGGTCACCTTCTCGTCCACGGTCACCGCCAGAATGCCCAACCGGCGAACCAGCGCGGTGTCGTAATTTGCCAGGTCCTCCAGCAGGCTGGGCTGCCTCTTCCGCTCGAGAACGGCGACTGTCTTGGTCATCCGCTCCGTGCCGCGCTGGATCTCCATGCGCAACTCGTCTCCGGGGGCCCGCTGGAACACCGCTAGAGCCAGGTCCCGCGCCTCTCGCATCGGCTTTCCGTCGATGGAGAGCACCACGTCTCCGGGTTCGAGCCCCGCCGCCTCCGCCGCGCCATGGGGCGTCACGTCGGAGAGGATCACGCCCGAATCCCTGTTCAGTCCCAGGGCATCTCCCAACCTTGGCGTGATGGTCTCGGGAATCACTCCGATTTCGCCGCGCCGCACACGCCCATCCTTGCGAAGCCTCTCGTACACGTCCTTGGCCAGATTGGCGGGAATGGCGAACCCGATGCCTTCGTTGCCGCCCGATTGCGAGAAGATCATGGTGTTGATGCCGGCGATGCGCCCCTCGGCATCGACCAGTGGCCCTCCGCTGTTGCCGGGATTGATGGGAGCGTCGGTCTGAATATAGACCATCGGGTTTTCTGGCTCAAGCTGCCGGAAAATCGCGCTCACCACGCCGTGCGTGAGGGAATTCTGCAATCCCAGCGGGCTGCCCAGCGCCAGCACCAACTGCCCCTGCCGGAGATTGTCCGAGTCCAGGAAGGAAAGCGTGGGCAGATGCTGTCCCTCGATTTTCACAACGGCGATATCCACCTGCCGATCCAGGCCGATCAATTTCGCCGGCAGCAGGTGCCCGTGCGGCTCCTCCCCCCTTTCGTCGCTCTGGAGAATCTTGACTTCGATGCGGCGGGCGTTCCGCACCACATGAGCGTTGGTGACTATGTACCCGTCAGGGTCCACAATGACCCCCGACCCGGTGGCCTCCCGCTCCGAGACGAACCCGGCGCTTTCCGAGTCTCCCTTCCCCAAGGGCGCCAATGCCTGTACCTGTATCTGCACCACGGCCGGGCTGGCGGATCGGGCCAAATCTTCCATGGCCGCGCTGAAATCGGCCAAAGTATTCGAAGACCTGGGAGACGCCGGCCGCGTCTGCGCGGCGTCCGGTCCGGGCGCCAATAACAGGGCCATGGCGCAGAAAACGGCCGTCCTGATCATGACTGCCTAACACCTCCGTAGCCGCCCCCCCGGGCCGACGTGAACTCGCAGTCCGGCGCTGTCCCGTGGCGTCATCAGACGGCGGCGAATAGCTCCTGCGCCTTCCTCAGGCGCTCTACCACTTTGACGCCGTGCGGGCACTGGACGGTGCAACCCGGGCAATCGGCGCACTTCACGCTGGTGTTCTGGGGAGCCAATTCCAGGAAACGCTCGCGGCCCAAGGCGAACTGGCCATAGCCATCGGCGTAGGTCAGGATGCGCAGCATGTCGGCCACCGGCAGGCCTTGGCGGCACTGGCCATCGCACCGGCCGCAGGTGCGGCAGTAGAGCGGCCGGATGAGCTCCAGGCGCTCGGCCAGCAGTTTCGCCTCCGCTGGCCCGTAAGGCTTCCGCATGGCGGTGAGATCTTCTTCAAGCTGGTCGGTGTCGGTGATGCTGGGAACGGCTGTGTGGACCACCTTGGGGTTGCGCATGGCCCACTTGAGGGCCGCCAGCAAGGCGCCGTCCCGCTTGAGCTTGGCGTAGGCGGGATCGTCGGGTTTAAGGCGGGTGAAGCCTCCGGCCATGACCTTGATTACCGCTACGCCCTTGCCGGCCGCGGCGGCCTGCTCGAGGGCCGCGGTGACGGCGGGTTCCAGGGTGAAGTTGTAGGCGCTCAGGATGACATCGACATTCGGGTTCTTGGCCAGCCACGGTACCAGCTCGGGCTGGCCGGCGTGCGTGCTGACCCCGGCAAAGCGGATCTTGCCGGCCTTCTTGGCGGTCTGCTGCGCGTCGATCAAATCGTCGGTGACCTCTTCCGGCTTGCTCTTGGCGTGCAGGTACCAGATATCCAGGTGATCGGTCTGTAGCGACTTCAAGCTGGCATCCAGGTCGCTGAGCGCGTCCTGCTTGGTTAGCCCATGGGTCTTGCTAGACAGGGTGACATTATTGCGCTTGCCCTTGAGCGCGGCGCCCACCATGCGCTCGTTGTTTCCCTGCTGGTAACTGTGGGCCGTGTCGAAATAGGTGATGCCCATATCGGCCCCGCGCTCCACCACGCTGCCGTCCGAAGTGACCATGCAGCCGAAGGCCACGCTGGTGACCTTCAGCCCGGTCTTGCCCAGGACCCGGTATTCGAACTGGATGTCCGAGGCTCGCTTGGCGGGAGCCTGCGGAACGGGGCTTGCGAAGCGGGACGCGGACGCGCTTACGGGCAGTCCGAGCCCCGCCACGAGAAAGTTGCGGCGAGAAGAATGCACGGGGCCTCCAAGGTCAACGCCTTTTCCAGGCGTGAATATCTGGAAATCTATACGGCTTCTATACGGCTGATCACGTGCGCCAGCTCCTCGCGGTTGGCCGCGCCGATGGTGAAGGCGTCCACGCAACCGATCCCCATCACGAAGCGCAGGGTTTCGTCCATGTGGTCCTTCAGGGCGCCCTCGCCGAGGACCTTCATGCCCAGAACGCCCTTGCCCGCCGCTTTCGACTGGCGCAGCGATGCCACCACGACGGCCGGGTCGGTCGAGTCCATCCTCACGCCGGCATGATTGATGCCCTGCAAGTGCACCTTGCACCAGGGCGTCACGGCCGCCGTCTGGAGCGCTTCGAGGGAATGGATGGACGCCCCGTGGGTGCGTACGATGCCTTTCTCGCGCGCTTCCGAAATCACGTCCATCACCCCCTTCATTTCCTCCGGCCATTTGGGCGTGTGCATCCCGTGCAGCAGGAGGATGTCGATGTAATCCGTCCCCAGCTCTTGCAGATATCGGTCCAGAGCGGGCTTCATCTCGGCGGCCGTGCGCACATCCGTCTTGGTCAGGATGGTCACCTTCTCACGCGGGATGCTTTTCAAGGCTTGCTTGACATGGGGATGCGTCTTGTAGGCGTCGGCCGTATCCCAGAAGAACTGCCCACGGTCAAAGGCGAACTTGAGGTGGTCGGCCACGCCCTGGAGTCCCAGTTCGCGCTGTACGTTGCCGGCGTTGGTACCCAAGCCGATGGCCATCCGAGTCACCTTTATCTTGTCCGGTCCGAGATAGAGGACATCGCTCGCTTTCCGAGCCGTTGCGCCGCGGAGCCATTCCGGTCTCCCGAGCGTCGTGATAAGGGCGGCCCCGGCCGTCCCATAAGCCTTCTGGAAGAAATTGCGCCGATTCATCGCCATGTCTGCCTCCCTTAGACTGCTTCCGTGCACTTATCGCCCGATTCGTCCGCCGCGTCCAGGGTGTGGTCGCGGGCCAGGGCATACGCCAACCGCTCCAGCCAC